>NZ_JASGED010000071.1:0-2761 GCF_047606765.1 Thermomonas sp.
AGGCCAACCTGTCCATCACCAAAAGCAACAACCAGTCCGCCGTGGTGTCCGGCAGCACCACCACGTATTCGGTGGTGGTCACCAACAACGGCCCCAGTGCGGACTGGTTGTTGCTTTTGGTGATGGACAGGTTGGCCTGCTGATGCGTGTTGGTCCAGGTACACACGATGGCCGTATCCGCGCCGGCCACGGTCAGGGTGCTCCCGCTCAGGGCGTTTGCGTTGCCCGTGCAGGCCAGGGTGCCGTTGTACAGGCCGGTATTGCCGCTGGCCAGGGTTTCGGCCAGGGTCAGCACATCGGCTGCGTACACCGTGACCTGGCTGGTGTCCGTGTCCAGTTCACTGGCTGCGCCTGCGTCGGAATCGAAGCTGCGCAACACGGTTGCACCCCTCGCCACGGTCAGCGTGGCATCGTCACCGGTCACTGCGTTCGTCCATTGCTTGGCCAGGGTCAGCGTGGCCGAACGGCGGGTGTTGGTGATGGTGCAGGCGATGTTGTCCGCGCCGGTCGGGGTGAATGTGTCCCATGCCTGGTAGGTGGATTGGCTGGTGCCGCTGCCGCTGGGCAGGGGGGTGGTGGACGCCGGATTGGTGTTGCTGCACGCGATCGACGTGTCGTAGTTCGCAAGGCTGGTGTCGGCACCGGTGCCGCTGGTCTTCACGGTCTCGGTGAACTGCATGGTGCTGCCGGCCGTCAGCACCACGGTGCCGGTGGTGGCGCTGGTGCCGGTGTCGGTGGTGGTTGCGCTGGTGTTGAGGATGCCGCCGGAATACAGCCGGATCTGCACCTGGTCAGTGGCGACTGCGCGCGAGGTCAGGTTCTTGGTCAAGGTCACCCAGACCGGGCTGGGCGTGTCCTGGCACGCATCGGCCGTGAACGTTTCTGCGGAGGACAGTGTTGCGGTGGCGTTGTTGTGCAGCCCGTTGCCGGCGGTGCTGGGCGTGGTGCAGGCGTCGTTGCCGGAGGTGCCGGTCTGGCTGATCTGGATGCGCACCACGACCACGTACGTATCGGTGGCCGCTGCGGGCAGGCTGCGGTTGCTGGCAAGCGTCCATGGCCCGCTTCCGGTCAACGTGGGCGTGTCCGATCCGCCGCCGCTGCCGGCCCCGTTGCCGCCATCGGTCGCACTGCGGGTGGAGGACACCTGCACGATGCTGGCGTCCGCATCCATGCCGGGGGTATCGACCAGGTTGTAGGTCGCCGTCAGGCTGGACGGATTGTTGACCGTAATCGTGTAGGTGATGTCGAGCTGGGTGGGCTGGCCGGTGACTGCAACCGGCGCTGCGGCGCTCTTGGCGACGGTGATGCTGGTGTCGTCGTCGATGATCGTGTACGTCCAATGGGTGGTTGCCGCGCCGCCGCAGGTGGTGCTGGACAGCAGCAGGAACTTTCCGTCCGTCGATGGTGCGATCTGCAGGTTGATCGTGCGGTTGCCGTCGTTGATGGTGGTGTTGTTCACCACGGTGATCGGCAGGGCAATCAGGCTGCCGGTCGCGCTGGTGCCGTCGTAGTCGCCGGCCGGCACCGTGACCGTGAGCGCGGTGCTGTTGTTCGGTGTGGTGTAATCCGTGCCCAGCACGGCGGTGCCGCCGCTGATGTCCACCGTCACCGTGAAGGCCGTGTACACCGTGCCGTTGATCCGCAACGTCGGCACGTTGCTGGTGCTGCTTTCGACCGTGGAGCTGCTGCTCTGGGTGAAATCCACGAACGGTGCCAGCTCAATCTGGATGTTGTCCAGCAGGTTGCCGTTGTTGGCACCGCCCACCGCGGTCACTGCCTCGAACCCCAGGCTGTTGATGCCGGTGGCACCGCTGTACGTGTAGCTGCCGCTGTAAGCGACCCAGTGGTCGGTAACGGTGCTGTTGCCGACGGTGCCGGTGACGGCCACCGGGGTGGCGGTGATCGCGCCCTGCCCGCTACCGGCCACTGGGGTCAGGTAGCCGCCGGTGCTGCTGACCGCATTGCTGGTGCTGACGGTGGCGATGACGCTGCCGGTGCCGACCACGAAATTGGCGACGTCGTACGCAGTGGGGGTGGCGCTGTTGGTGCCGCCACGGCCGCGATGGCTGAAATGCCAGTTGAAGCTCTCGTTGTTGATGAGGCAGACGTTCTGGTAGAGGCGCGAGGCGACCACTGCGTTCAGTTCGGCAATCTGGTCACCCGCCGGCGCGACGACGTAGCCACCCGAGCTGGCACTGCGTGGCGTGTTCCACAGTTCGACGATGCGGACACTGGTACGCGGCCAGCCGGTGAGGGATGTCGTGGTACAGGCAGTACTGCTGGTGGCTTCCTCGCCGGATGCGTAGTACGGATGCGTGGTCGTCCAGCCGGTGACGCGGGTCTCGTCGATGTACACCCGGCAGCCGTCGCTGCCGATGACGGGCTGCTCGAACGAGGGGTTGATCATCCTGCGCTGCACCTGCGCCTGTACCTGCGGCGTACACAGCAGCCCGGCCAGCAGCAACAGCGCGAACCACCGCATCATTCCGTTGCCCCGCGTCGCTGCGTCCTTTCCTCCACTGATGATTGCGTGCATTTGTCCGCGCGGCCCCTGATTCCGCGTTCCAACTCATCCCATGCCACAGGGTGCGGCGAAAACCGCATTGCCGCACGCCAGAGTATGGTCACCCACGGCCCGATACCGGGCACGCTGCGATGCACAACGCCGGCGAAGGTGGGCGAAGGTAGGCGAAGGTAGGCGAAGGTAGGCGAAGGTAGGCGAAGGTAGGCGAAGGTAGGCGAAGGTAGGCGAAGGTAGGCG
>NZ_JASGED010000072.1:0-25482 GCF_047606765.1 Thermomonas sp.
GCCCAGGGCGCGGAGGTGATCCACCTCGGCCACAACCGCAGCGTGGAAGACGTGGTGCGCGCGGCCCTGCAGGAAGATGCCGACGCCATCGCGCTGTCCAGCTACCAGGGCGGCCACGTCGAATACCTGAAGTACATGGTGGACATGCTGAAGGCGCGCGACGCCGCCCACATCCGCGTGTTCGCCGGCGGCGGCGGCACCATCACGCCGGAGGAAATCCGCGAGCTGGAGGCTTACGGCGTCGAGCGCATCTACCACCCCAACGACGGCATGAAGATGGGGCTGGTGGAGATGATCGAGGACGTGGTGCGCCGCGCCGGTGCCGCGCGCCTGCCGGTGGATACACCGCACAAAGTCGGTTTCGACAATGAAATCGAAATTGGTCGAATGCTTTCAGCGATTGAAGAATCCGCCTTGGACGAAGCCGAACTGGCCCGCCTGCGCAAGGAATGGGCGCTGGCCGGCGGCAAGACGCCGGTGGTCGGCATCACCGGCACCGGCGGCGCGGGCAAGTCCTCGGTGACGGATGAACTGCTCAACCGCTTCCTGTCCAACTTCCCGGACATGCACGTCGCCGTGGTCAGCGTCGATCCCACCCGCCGCCGCACCGGCGGTGCGCTGCTGGGCGACCGCATTCGCATGAACGCGCTGCGCAGCCCGCGCGTGTTCATGCGCTCGATGGCCACCCGCCGCCAGCACATGGCGACCAACATCGTGCTGAAGGACTGCATCGCCTTCCTGAAGTCGCTGGGCTATGACCTTGTGATCGTCGAAACCGCCGGCATCGGCCAGAGCGATTCGGAGATCGTCGATCTGGTCGATTTCCCGATGTACGTGATGACCAGCGACTTCGGTGCGCCCAGCCAGCTCGAAAAGATCGACATGCTGGATTACGCCGAACTCGTCGTGCTCAACAAGTTCGACAAGCGCGGCGCGGAAGACGCCCTGCGCGACGTGCGCAAGCAGTGGAAGCGCAACCGCGTGGCGTTTCAGACGAAGGACGAGGATGTTCCCGTCTATCCGACGATTGCCAGCCAGTTCAACGACCCCGGCCTGAACTGGATGTTCGTGAGCCTCTGCCGCCTGCTGCGCGAGAAGCTGCATCTCGAACCCTCCCTTTCAAGGGGAGGGCAGGGTGGGGATGGTGTTCGCTGCGACTTCATGCCATCCATCGACACCACGCTGAAGGAACCGCGTGCCACCGTGCTGATTCCCGGCAACCGTGTGCGCTACCTCGCCGAAATCGCGGAACAGGGCAGGGCGATCAATGCGCGCATCGAATCGCAGGTCGACATCGCCGACCGCGCGCAATCGCTGTGGGAGGCATTGAAGGAACTGGGCGACGACAAGTTGCCCGAGGCTTTGAGCCTCTATGCACCAGAGCACGTCACCCCGGCGAAAGCCGGGGTCCAGCTTTCCTCTGAAGAGCTGGATTCCGGCTTTCGCCGGAATGACGAAATGGTGGATCGCTCCCTGCTCACCCTGCGCCAACGCTACAACGACGCCATCCAGTCGCTGGATTCCGACGCCCTGCGCCTGCTGCGCGAATGGCCCGCCCGCCTGAAATCCATCGTCGAGCCGGTCAATGAATACCAGGTGCGCGACAAGACCATTCGCGTCGAGAACTACCGCGAATCCCTGTCGCATCAACCAATCCCGAAAATCGCCGCGCCCACCTACAAGAGCTGGGGCGAACTGCTCATCTTCCTGCAAAAGGAAAACCTGCCCGGCGCGTATCCCTACACTGGCGGCGTCTATCCCTACCGCCGCACCGGCGAAGACCCCATTCGCATGTTCGCCGGCGAAGGCACGCCGGAGCGCACCAACCGCCGCTTCCACTACCTCAGCCTCGGGCAACCTGCGGCGCGCCTGTCCACCGCCTTCGACAGCGTGACACTGTACGGCGAAGACCCAGCAAAGCGCCCGGACATCTACGGCAAGATCGGCAACTCCGGCGTCAACATCCCCACGCTGGACGACATGAAGAAGCTGTACTCCGGCTTCGACCTGTGCGCGCCCACCACCAGCGTGTCGATGACCATCAACGGCCCCGCGCCGATCATCCTGGCGATGTTCATGAACACCGCCATCGACCAGCAGGTGGAGAAATACCTGAAGGCCGACGATGCCCGCTGGATGGAGGCGCAGCAGAAGATCGACACCTTCTTCGCAGACCGCGAGCGTCCGCGCTACCACGGCGATCTGCCGCAAGGCAACGACGGCCTGGGCCTTGCGCTGCTGGGCATGACCGGCGATCAGCTGGTTGAACCTGAGACCTATGCGAAGATCAAGGCCGACACCCTCAAGACCGTGCGCGGCACCGTGCAGGCCGACATCCTGAAAGAGGATCAGGCGCAGAACACCTGCATCTTCAGCACCGAATTCGCCCTGCGCATGATGGGCGACATCCAGCAGTACTTTGTCGATAACGGCGTCCGCAACTTCTATTCGGTGTCCATCTCCGGCTACCACATCGCCGAAGCCGGCGCGAACCCGATCAGCCAGCTCGCCTTCACCCTGAGCAACGGCTTCACCATCGTCGAGTACTACCTTGCGCGCGGGATGAAGATCGACGACTTCGCGCCCAACCTGTCGTTCTTCTTCAGCAACGGCATGGATCCCGAGTACACCGTCATCGGTCGCGTCGCCCGCCGCATCTGGGCACGCGCCATGCGCGAACGCTACGGCGCAAGCAGCCGCAGCCAGATGATGAAGTACCACATCCAGACCAGCGGCCGTTCACTGCACGCGCAGGAAATCCAGTTCAACGACATCCGCACCACCCTGCAGGCCCTGTACGCCCTGTTCGACAACTGCAACAGCCTGCACACCAACGCCTACGACGAAGCCATCACCACGCCCACGGAAGAAAGCGTGCGCCGCGCTGTCGCCATCCAGATGATCATCAACAAGGAACTGGGCCTGAACTTCTGCGAAAACCCGTGGCAGGGCAGCTTCATCGTGGACAAGCTGACCGACATCGTGGAAGAGGCCGTGTACAAGGAGTTCGAAGCCATCAGCGAACGCGGCGGCGTGCTGGGCGCGATGGACACCATGTACCAGCGCGGCAAGATTCAGGAAGAGTCGATGTACTACGAACACAAGAAGCACGACGGCAGCCTGCCGCTGGTCGGCGTCAATACCTTCCTGCCCAAGGAACACGGCGGTGAGGTGGTGACGGAGATCGAGCTGATCCGTTCGACGCCCGAGGAGAAGGCCCAGCAGATCGAGAATGTGCGGAACTACCAGACCCTGCGCAATTCACTCCCCCTGCCTGCAGGGGGAGTCGACGGCGAAGCCGGCGGAGGGGGTAAGCCCGGGCTTGGCTTCCTCCAAGCCACCGCCCGCGAGCGGCGGAATGTGTTTGAATCGCTGGTGGAAGCGGTGAAGACCCACAGCCTCGGGCAGATCAGTCATGCCTTGTATGAGGTGGGTGGGGAGTACAGAAGGAATATGTGAGCCATGATTCGGCTGATCGATCAAATCAGGGAGGCGCTTGCCGCTTTTGCCGGGAGTAAAACACCGCCCGCCTTGATCGGTGGACTTGCACTGGCCGCACACCACGTCGTCCGTGCAACGCGCGACGTGGATTTTCTGGTGGATGCCGATGATGCAGACAGGCTGCACGCAGCCTTGCTTGCGCTGGGTTACACCTGCATTCACCGCAGCAAGGATGCAGCCAATTACCTGCGGGGCGATGAAGGTTTGGACTTGCTGTATGCGCATCGCCCCATTGCGCGTCGTCTGTTGGAGCAGGCGGTTGAGCGGGAAACCACAATGGGTAATTTGCGTGTGATCAGTGTCGAAGGGCTGATTGCCTTCAAGTTGCAAGGCCATGTCAATGATCCGTCCCGCCCGCATGACCTTGGTGATATCCGTGCCTTGTTGCGTGAAAACCGGGACGGACTCAACATGCGCGAGTTGCGCGAATACTTCGCCCTGTTTGAAAGGGAGGCGTTGTTGGATGAACTCATTGCCGAGAACAGTCGCCGCTGACGCAGAACCGCTTTTGCTTGCGGAAGGCGGTATCGCTTATGCGCCGGGTGTGCGTCGTGACCCCATTGAGGCTTTTATCGAACTCATGGAGGTCGTTGAAGCCCTGTGCCCGGCATGGCCGTCGCGTGATCCGCGTATTGGCACGGATTATCGGTTGTAGGTCGCGCCTTTCGCCTTCCCCGTTTTTTTCGGATTTATCGCATAAGCCGCACTGCTTCGGACTCAGGACGAATCGCGTTCGCCCCGCACACGCTCCACCCGCTTGCGATAGTCCTTCACGTTGTCGCCACGGATGCGCGATTCGCGCGTGCCTTTCACTTCATCGACCTTGTGGTCGTGTTCCATGCCGGTGACTGGCTGCGCTTCGATGGTGGTTTCGCGCTCGAAGGCATGCGACTTGTCGGTATTGCGGTAATACCGATACAGCATCCAGTACAGGCCGGCGGCACCAGCCGGGCCGAGCAGGAGCAGGCCAAGTCCGCTGTCGTCGCTCATTACTGGCTCCCGATGATGGCAAGGGCAACGCCCTCGAGGATGGTGCCGGCGGTGATTGCGGCCAGCAGCAGTTTCCAGTGCTGCACGGGCACGCTGCCCATGGTTTCGCCGGTGCGGCCGTTCACCGCGATGTAATGCAGCATGCCGCCGTTGCTGCCCGGCTGGTGGTAGGAATACAGCCAGACCGGCAGGTACATCGACACCCAGCGCGTGCCGCGCACGTCCAGCCGTTCCTGTTCCCAGCGCACGCCACGGTCATAGCGTTTCACCGTGGTTTCCACCTGCGCGCGGGCGATGGACAGCAATTGATCCTCAAGGCGCGGGCGCAATTGCTCCACGTCCATGTTGCGTTTTTCGGAGGTGATGCCGGACAGGTAGGACGCATTCCACTTCACCGCGTTCTTGGTGTCGAACGGCAGGATGGCGTTGATGATGTTGTTGGTGTTGACGCGCGTGTCCAGGTTGCCGCGTTCGTTGGAGGATTCCAGCGGCAGGTCGTCCACGGTGAAGTCCACGTGCCGCTCGACCTGATAGACATCGGCGTCGTAATAGGTGGTCTTGTTCTTGTTGTTGCCCACGGTGTAGCGGCGCGTTTCGATCTCGCCGTGGCCGGCAACATCCGCGCCAGCATTGGCATCCACGATCATGTAGGGCAGATAGACCGGCACCACGTTCTCCGGTGTGAACTGCTCCTTGAACTCTTTCAGTGCAAACAGCCTGCGCTTGTCCACGAACTGGCGGATGCGCGCGACGGCATCGTCCTTCCTGATGTGGAAGGGCAGCACTGCGTCCGGTACTGCGCCGTTGGCGATTTGTTCGTTGATGCCGAACACATGGCGGCACCAGTGGCAGCGCGCGGTCATCGCGTTTTCGGTGTTGACCGTCACCTCCGCGCCGCAGCCGGTGCATTTGAAGGTCATCAGGGCCGAGGCATCGGCCTTGATGTTCTGCGCGCCGGAAGCGATCACCGTGCCGGTGAGTTGGTCGATGCCCTCGCCGAAGCCGAACGCTTCCTCCACGCGCTGCCCGTGCCATTCGTTGCGGCAGTACAGGCAGATCAGCAGATCGGTGCCGGGCTTCTGGCGGATGTCGGTGGCACCGCATTTCGGGCAGCGGTTGGCACCGTCCTTCAGTTCATCGGATGCGGTGTCGATGGCGACCGGATCGGGCGCCAGCAACTCGTCGCGGATCGGTTCGGGCAGCGTGGCCGGATCAATCGGGAAGGTTCCCGGCAATGGCGGTACGTCCTGCGGCGAACCTGGCCCGATGGGAGGTGGCCCAACGGGCACCGGGCCGGTGGGTGGCACCGGCGGCGGGGTGGAGGTGTTCGACATGGCGGCGTTCGCGCGATTTTCGGCTTACAGGCCCAGCGCCTTGGCCTTGAGCGCGTCGTAGTCTGCCTGCGTAATCAGGCCGAGGTCGAGCATCTCCTTGGCCTTCTTCAATTTGGCAACCGGATCGTCCGCTGCTGGTGCGATGGGCTGTTGCAGGCCACCGATGCCACCCAGCATGCCGGAGGCCATGCCGATGCCCATCACGCCCGCTGTGCCGCCGTTTTCGCCCGCCGCCTGGATGCCCTGCGCCACGCTGGCTTGCAGGTTGGAATTGCCGCGCGCACCGGCCAGTGCATCGGCGCGCTGCACGGTCTTGAGCAGTTCGCGCGTGTTGGCGTCGTACTCGATGGAAACAATCGCGGTCTTGACGATGGCAAGGCCGCGGTCGGAGCGCCACTGGTAGGCGTTTTCCACCGCATCGGACAGGCTCTTGGCAAAGCCGACCGAATCCTGCTGGATTTTGGTGATGCGATTGCCCTTGCTTGGGTCGTTCGTGTACAGGCTGAACGCCGGTGCCAGCGAACCGACCACTTCGTTGAACAACTGGCTGGCGGCCGCGTTGTCGATGTCGGTGAAGTCGAACACCTTGCCCGGTTGCAGGTAGGTGGCCGGCACGAAGTTCTTCACGAACAGGATCGGATCGACGATCTTCAGCGTGTACGAACCGCGCGTGACCGCGCCGACCTGCGCATTGAGATAACCATCGTCCCAGTAGATTTCCGACTGGGTGCCGAAGCGGTTGTCCGGCAGTTCCTTCAGCGAGACGAAGAAGGCGAGCTGCTGCGAGCCGGGCTGGCCGCCGAACTTGAAGCGCTCCCAGCTTTGGGTGATGAGCGGGGCGACAATGCCGTCACCTGCGAAAATCGACTTCGAATTGATGTCGTCCGAGCGCCATTCATAGCCGCCCGGCTCGGCGGCGAAGCCGGTGATCTTGCCGTCCTGCATCAACAGCAGGCCGTAGCCTTCCGGCACCACGATCTTGCTGCCATTGGTGATGATGTTGCTCGAGCCGTGCGTGTTGGAACCACGCCCGGCATTGGTGCCGCGCGGCACCGCCGCGAACAGCGCTGCCGTCGGCGGCAGGCCGTCCGGCACCGTGTAGAAGTCCTTCCACTGGTCGCCAAGCGCGCCACCCACAGCACCAACCACCGCCTGCACAAGACCCATGACACCTCTCCGTGATTCGTGGCCGGGTACCGTACCCGTTTGCCCAACGCACTATAGCGCCATGAAAGGACAGGGCCGGTTGTTGCCGCCGGCGCGTGCGGCTAATGTGTCGGCTCGGAGCGCCATGACGGCAGAGGGAAGGGGGTTCGGATGTCCGCACGCATGCTGTTGCTGGGAATGTCGCTGGCCGCGATGGCGTGGTTACCGCAGGCGAGGGCGCAGTCCGCGTTCGTCGAGATACCGGCCGCCGAACAGGTCGCGCGGATGGGCACCGGGGTCAACATCCTTGGCTATGACCCGTACTGGCAGGACGGCCAGCAGGGCAATTACCGCGAGGAACACTTCCAGGCGATCCACGATGCCGGTTTCGGCCATGTGCGCGTGGTGCTGTTCACGTTCCGTCATCTGGACGCGAACGGCGTGCTGGATCCGGCCTGGTTGCAGAAGCTGGACTGGGTGGTGGCGATGGGCCGCAAGCACGGCCTGGACATGATCCTGGACGTACACGATTTCGACGAGTGCGCGAAGGACGTGCTGGCCTGCAACGGCCGTCTGAAGATGGTCTGGTCGCAACTGGCCACGCGCTATGCGGACGCGCCCAATTCGTTGCTGTTCGAATTGCTCAACGAGCCGCATGGCGAGCTGGATGCCGCCGCCTGGAATGCCTTGTTCCCGCAGTTGCTGGCGGTGGTGCGCCAGAGCAATCCCACCCGCAACGTAGTCATCGGCCCGGTGAGCTGGAACAGCTTCCGCTACCTCGACCAGTTGGTGTTGCCGGAGGACGACCGCCACATCATCGCCACCTTCCACTACTACGATCCCTTCCCGTTCACCCACCAGGGTGCCAGCTGGGTGGATGCCGAGATCGGCAGCGGAAAGGACGTGCCGTTCGGCACGCCGGAACAGATCGCCCAGGTCGGCAAGGATTTCGACGCGGTCAAGGCGTGGTCGCTGCAGCACGACCGCCCGATCCTGCTCGGCGAGTTCGGCGCCTACGACAAGGCACCGATGGCTTCGCGCGTGCTGTGGACGTCCACCGTCGCCCGCGCCGCCGAGCAACGCGGCTTCGCCCGCGCCTACTGGCAGTTCTCCAGTGATTTCGTGGTTTACGACTTCCAGCGCAATGCCTGGGTCGAGCCGATCCTGCGGGCGCTGATCCCGGCGAAGGAATAAGCCTCGCATCGCCAAAAATCCGAATGATTCGCATCCCGTCATCGGATTTTTGATTCGGGCAGACTGGCCGCGTTCCCGCATCGAGCCACTGCCATGAAAGGCCATCCCGAAGTCGTCGATTACCTGAAGTTCCTGCTGCGCGGGGAGCTTGCCGCGCGTGACCAGTACTTCATCCATTCGCGCCGCTACGAGGATCTTGGCCTGCACGCGCTGCACCAGCGCATGCACCACGAGATGGAAGAGGAAACCCAGCACGCCGACGCGCTGCTGCGGCGCATCCTGTTCCTTGAAGGCACGCCGGACATGACGCCGGATACCTTCCAGCCGGGCGAGGATGTGGAAGACATGCTCCAGCGTGACCTTGCCACCGAATACGCCGTGCGCGCCAATCTGGCCAAGGGCGTGGCGCTGTGCGAGCAGCATGGCGACTACATCAGCCGCGACATGCTGGTGGTGCAACTGGCCGATACCGAGGAAGACCACACGCATTGGCTGGAGCAGCAGCTGCGGCTGATCCGCATGCTGGGCCTGCCGCTGTACCTGCAACGCAAGATGGGCGAGGCCGCAGGCGGCTGATTTGGCACGGCACGCTGCGATGACGGGGCGCATACTTGGCGCATCGTTCGCAGGAAAACCGTCATGACCGTCAAGGCACGCGGCGCACACGCCGCCGACCAGCCCATCGTCGCTATCGACATCGCCCGCCGTGCGCCCGGCCCGCGCGACGTGCAGATCGAAATCGCGTACTGCGGCATCTGCCACTCCGACCTGCATACCGTGCGTGGCGAATGGGCCGGCACGCTGTATCCCTGCGTGCCGGGGCACGAGATCGTCGGCGAAGTCAGCGCGGTCGGCAACGAGGTGGAAGGTTTCAAGCTCGGCGACATCGTCGGCGTGGGCTGCATCGTCGGTAGCTGCAAGCAGTGTTCGGCCTGCGATGAAGGGCTGGAGCAATACTGCGAACGCGGCATGGTCGGCACCTACAACGGCGCGACCGCCGATGCGCCGGGTCATACGCTGGGCGGTTATTCGCAGCGGATCGTGGTGGATCGTGATTTCGTGGTGCATGTGCGCCATCCGCGCGAACAACTGGCGGCAGTCGCGCCGCTGCTGTGCGCCGGCATCACCACCTATTCACCGCTGCGGCACTGGAAGGTCGGGCCGGGTAGCAAGGTGGGCATCGTCGGCATCGGCGGGCTGGGCCACATGGGCGTGAAGATCGCGCATGCGATGGGCGCGCATGTGGTCGCCTTCACCACCAGCGAATCCAAGCGGCAGGCCGCGCACGAGCTGGGCGCGGACGAGGTGGTGATCTCGCGCGATGCGGCGCAGATGAAGGCGCATCGCGGCAGCTTCGATTTCATCCTGAACACGGTAGCGGCCAGCCACGATCTGGATGCCTACACCAGCCTGCTCAAGCGCGACGGCACACTCTGCCTCGTCGGTGTGCCGGAACACGCGCATCCGTCGCCCTACGTCGGCAACCTGATCTTCAAGCGCCGTGCGATTGCCGGCTCGATGATCGGCGGTATTGCAGAAACGCAGGAAATGCTGGACTTCTGCGCGCAGCACGGGATCGTGGCTGACATCGAAATGATTTGCGCAGACGATATCGAAACTGCCTACGAGCGCATGCTCAAGAGCGACGTGAAGTATCGCTTCGTGATTGATGCCGCGACGATGTAAGGCTGCCGCGGCGTCGATCCGCAGGGAAGGCATGGTCAGAGCGTGCGGGTCATGTAACAGCTGTTGGGGTCGTCGGTATAGTCGGCGAACGGTGCGCATACGACGAAGCCGGCAGCCGAATACAGGTTGCGTGCAGGAGCGAAATAGTCGGTGGCCCCGGTTTCGATGCTGGCGCGCGCGTAGCCGGAAGCGTGCGCTTCGGCCAGCAAATGCGCCAGCATGGCCTTGGCAACACCCTTGCGCAGATGGGCGCGTGCGGTGCGCATCGCCTTCACTTCGACATGATTGACATCAAGATGTTGTAGCGCACCGCAACCGAGCAGCGCGTCGCCTTCACGCAGTACCCATACACGCACCCGTGGCTGTTTCAGGCCGGACAGGTCAAGCGCGTGCTGGCTTTCCAGCGGCGAGGCCGCCTGCATCGCGGCACGATGCTCTTCCATCAGGGCGATGAAGGCAGGGCTGTCGATGTCGGCAGGTTCGAACTTCATGGGTGCGATTACTGCGCCGTCCACCCGCCATCAACAGGCATCGCGGTGCCGGTGATGTTGTGCGCCTCGCGCCGGCACAGGAACACAGCCAGTGCGCCGATTTCCGCAGGCAGCGTCATGCGCAGGCTGGGCTGTTTCTCGGCCAGCAGTGCGCGCACGCCGTCATCGCGGCTGCCGCCGTGCATGCGCGCTTCGATCTGCGGTTCGATCAGCGGCGTTTCCACCCAGCCGGGGCAGATGCAGTTGACGGTGATGCCGCCGGAGTCGCGGCTACCCTGCGCGGCGTATTCCAGCGCTGCCACCTTGCTCAGGCCGACGATGCCGAACTTGCTGGCCACATACGGTGCCTTGTCCTTCGACGCCACCAAGCCATGCACCGAGGCCACGTTGACCACGCGCCCGTAACCACGCGCGGCCATAGCCGGCATTGCTGCGCGCATGGTGTGGAAGGCGGATGACAGGTTGATGGCGATGATGTCGTTCCATTTCGCCACCGGCATTTCGTGCAGCGGCACCGCGTGCTGGATGCCGGCATTGTTGACCAGCACGTCCACGCCGCCGTTCGACCAGTCAGCGAGTTCGGCCATCATCGTTTCGATGGCGGCAGGATCGCGTAGGTCTGCGCCAAAATGCTTCGTGCCACCACTGCCAGCGGCATCGACCTCGGAGGTCGCGGCGGCGATCTGTTCCGGCGTGCCAAGGCCATTGATGGCGACCTTTGCGCCGGCGGCGGCAAGCGCGCGGGCGATGGCAAGGCCGATGCCGGAGGTGCTGCCAGTCACCAGTGCGGTGCGGCCCTGAAGGAAGGTGTCGGTCATGGGGGAGTCCGTTGTCTTGCGTGCGTATCAGCTGCATACGCTAGCAGGCTGCGCGTGGCGGCGGCGCGCCTTGTGTACGAAAGTACGATGCCAGGCGCGTCCGGCGGCGCTATGGTGGCGGTATGAACAGACCCCGTCATTACGCCTGCGCCGTCGCCATCGTCCTGCTGGCCGCTTGCGCCAGCACCCCTTCATCGAACCGGGAAGCCTCGATGTTCAGCCAACAGCGCGCCACCGACCATCGTGATGGCGATGACCTGCTGACTGCTGGCCTTGGCCTTGCCGGGCTGCGTGCAATGGTGCCGCCGGCCTTCGCCGACAGCGCGAAGCCCACGCCTGCCGAACTGCGACGCCGCGCGCTGTGGAGCAGTTGGCGTGGCATCGCCGACCTTGCGCCCGGCGGCGGCTATGGCGATTTGTATGGCAGCACGGCGAACGTGCCAGGGCGCGAGTTCAGCGCCTTCGCAACCTTGCCCGGCGCACACCAGCCGCATCGCGTGCTGCTGCAACTGCCGGATGCGTTCGACGCGAACAAGCGCTGCGTGGTGGTGACGGCGTCGTCCGGTTCGCGTGGCGTGTATGGCGCGATTGCGGTTGCCGGTGCATGGGGCCTGCCGCGTGGCTGCGCGGTGGTGCATACCGACAAGGGCACCGGCAGCGATTATTACGATCTGGATGCAGGGCAGGGCATTGCCGCCGACGGCACCGTTGCCGGGGCCGATGCTGCGCTTGCGTTCAAGCCGGTGCCAGCCAGCGGCCACGGCGTGGCGTGGAAGCACGCGCATTCGCAGGACAACCCGGAAGCCGACTGGGGCCGTCATCTCAAGCAGGCCGCGCAGTTCGCGCTGGCGACGCTCAACGAACAATTGCCGCAGCAGGCACCGTTCACCTTCGACAACACCCGCATCATCGCGGTGGGTGTTTCCAATGCCGGCGGCGCGGTGCTGCGCGCGGCGGAAGATGCCGAGCCGTGGCTGGATGCCGTGGTGGCCGGCGAGCCCAATGTGCTGGTCGAAGGCCATGGCACCCGCAGTCTGCTCGATTACGGCACCGAGGCCGCGCTGCTGATGCCCTGCGCGCTGCCGGCGCTGGGCATCCCGGCG
The DNA here is from genome assembly GCF_047606765.1 of Thermomonas sp. Classification (GTDB taxonomy): domain Bacteria; phylum Pseudomonadota; class Gammaproteobacteria; order Xanthomonadales; family Xanthomonadaceae; genus Thermomonas. Next base: position 12,264 of record NZ_JASGED010000072.1, read on the forward strand.
GCACCCGGCGCGGATGCGAAGTGCGCGGCGCTGGCCGCGCAGGGCGTGCTGGCCGGTGCCGACCTCAAGGCGCAGCAGCAGGACGCGCTGGCAAAGCTGAGCGCCAGCGGCTGGACGCACGGCGCAATGCAGGCCGGTTCGATCAGCGTCGCCTTCGATCTGTGGCGGGCGGTGGCTGTGGGTTATGCCTCCGCCTATGGCCGCTACCCGCACGATGCGCATCCCTGCGGTTATCGCTATTCCGCATTGGGCGCAGACCTGTCGCCGCGTGCTGCAACCAACAACGAACGTGCCGCATGGTGGGCCGATGCCAGCGGCATCCCGCCGGGCGCGGGCGTCGGCATCATCGATCCGCAGCCGGCTGCCGACCTCGGCCTGACCGGCCTGCAATGCCTGCGCGCGCTGTGGATGGGCGATGGCGAGGATGCCCGGCGCGTGCGCAAAGGGGCGCAGGAAACGAGGGCCGGCTTGCCGCGCGCCGGCCTGCCGGTGGTGGTGATCCACGGCACCGACGACGGGCTGGTTCCGCAGGCATTCACCAGCGCGCCCTACGTGATCATGGCGAATTCCGCGGGCCGCGACGTGCGCTACTGGCAGGTGCGCAATGCCCAGCATTTCGACGCCTTCCTCGGCTTCCCGCAGTACGGCGCGGTGTGGCTGCCGCTGCTGCCCTATGTCTATGAGGCGCTGGATCGCGTCGATGCACACCTTGACGGCAAGGGCGCGCTGCCGGCCAGCGCCGTCATCAAGACCGTGCCGCGCGCGGGCAAGCCGCTGGAGGCAGCGCATCTGGCGATGCCGCGCTGATATCACGCTTCGCCGCCGCCCGGTTGCGACGTGATGGCGGCGCAACCTCCGCATTGCTAGCATCGACAAACAAGCGATGACATCGCGCGGAGGGCATATGGCGAATACGGACGATTTCAGCGCACTGGCGCGCCGCTATTGGGACATGTGGGGCGAGACCCTGCGCGGCGGGATGCCGGATGCGGGCATGGCTGGCACGGATGGCTTCCGTGCGGCGCTGGACGCATGGGCGGGCAAGGCGACGGGCAGTGGCGGATTCGATGCCGTGCTCGGCCATTTCAACAATCAGGGCAAGCAGTGGTACGCCCAGATGCAGCAGGTCGCGGCGCAGTTCGCCGGGCAGCAGCACAGCGCGCACGACGTGGCGCAGGCGTGGAAGCAGGCGCTGGGCGCGGCGGGCAATCCTTTCCAGTCGCTGCTGCAGGGCATGCGCGGGCCGGGTCTGGAAGGCATGGATCAATGGAACCGCGCGGTTGCGCCGTGGCTGCATGGCCTGAACGCGGAAACCGGCGAACTGCTGGGCATGCCGGCCTTCGGTTTCACCCGCGAGCAGCAGGAGCGCATGCAGGCGCTGGTGCAGGCGCAGTTGCGCTGGCAGGACGCCTTCGCCAACTACAACACGCTGATGGCGCAGGTCTCGCAGGATGCGTTCTCGCGCTTCGAAAGCAAGCTGGCCGAGCGCGAGGAACCGGGCCGGCAGATCGGCAGCGTGCGCGCATTGTTCGACCTGTGGGTGGATGCGGCGGAAGAAGCCTATGCGCAGGCGGCGCTGTCGGTCGAATATCGCCGCGCCTTCGGCGAACTGGTGAACGCGCAGATGCAGGCGCGTGCGCGGTTGCAGGCCATCGTGGAACACACCGTCGGCCTGATGGGCCTGCCGGGGCGCACTGAACTGGACAGCGCCCATCGCAAGATCGCCGAACTGGAACGCCAACTGCGGCGGATGCAGCGTGGCGATGCCGCGCCATCGCCCACAAAACCCGCACCGGCAAGGCGTGAAGCAGCCACGCCTGCGCCTGCGAAGAAGGCAGCAAAACCCGTTGCGAAGAAAGCGGCAAAGCCTGCGAAGAAAGCCGCGAAAGTCGTAAAGAAGGTTGCCAAAAAAGCCGTGAAGCCCACACGCAGGAAGCGCTGACATGAATGGCCCCTTGAACATCACCGCCGAATCGCTGGCCGAGGAAGCCGCCCAGTTCCAGCGCAAGCTCACTGCCGGCATCCAGACCCTGCGCGAAGTGGATGACGTGCAGTTCGGCGTCACCACGCGCGAGGAAGTCTGGCGCGACGGCAAGACCGTGCTGTATCGCTTCCGTGGCGCACGCACGCCCAGCGCAAAGTCGCCGCTTTTGATCTGCTACGCGCTGGTCAACCGGCCCTACATGGTTGATCTGCAGGAAGACCGTTCGCTGGTGAAAGGCCTGCTGGAACGCGGGCAGGATGTTTACGTCATCGACTGGGGCTACCCCGACCGCAGCGACCGCTTCCTCACGCTGGAGGATTACATCGAGCGCTTCCTGGGCGGCGCGGTGGATCATCTGCGCGAAGCCCACGGACTGGATGCGATCAACCTGCTCGGCATCTGCCAGGGTGGCGTGTTCTCGCTGTGCTATGCCGCGCTGAATCCGGACAAGGTGAAGAACCTCATCACCATGGTGACGCCGGTCGATTTCCATACCAGCGACAACATGCTGTCGAACTGGAACCGCGAGATCGACGTTGACCTGCTGGTCGATACGCTGGGCAACGTGCCTGCGGACATGATGAACTTCACCTACCTCACGCTGAAGCCGTGGCGGCTGTTCGCGCAGAAGTACGTGGGACTGGTGGACATCCTCGACGACAAGAAGGCCGTCGAAGACTTCCTGCGCATGGAGAAGTGGATTTTCGATTCACCCGATCAGGCCGGCGAAGCCTTCCGCGATTTCAGCAAGCAGTTCTTCCAGCAGAACCGCTTCGTCAAAGGTGGCGCAACGGTGGGCGGGCGCGAGGTGCATCTGGGCATGGTGGAAATGCCGGTGCTCAACATCTTCGCCGAGCAGGATCATCTGGTGCCGCCGGATGCCTCGCGCGCATTGAAGGACTTGGCCGGCACCGACGATTACACCGAGCTGTCGTTCAAGGGTGGCCACATCGGCATCTACGTGTCCGGACGCGCGCAGAAGGAAGTGCCGGATACCATCCACGGCTGGCTGGAAACGCGTTCGCGTTGAGCGCGATGTCGCCTCCATTGCTGCGCTGCTTGCAGGCGCTCGGCATCGTCTGGGCGCTGCCGAATACCGTGCTGGGCCTGCTGGCCGGCGCGGCCAGTCTTGCCACCGGTGCGCATGCGCATCTGAGCCTGCGCGATTTCGCCATCGTCTTCCACAAGGTGCCGTGGGGGCCGGGCGGAGCGCTGACCCTGGGCAACGTGATCCTGCATACCGGCGATACCCTGGATTCGCGCTGCGTCACCTATGCGCATCGCGCCGGGCATTGCGTGCAACCGCCGATCGTGTTGGCCGACCACGAGCGTGCGCACGTGTTCCAGTACATGGCGCTGGGCGCGCTGTTCCTGCCGCTGTATTTCCTGTGTGGCGGGGTGAGCGTGCGCAATCCGTTCGAGCGCGCGGCGGATCGCTATGCGCTGACCGGAAGCGGCTGGTGGCCGTTCCGACGAACGGTTGAATGAATGCGCGGCGCTTAACCGATTGCTGACAATCGCCGGCGTAGGCTTGGTTTCGCCGGAGAAAAACTTCACTGCCAACGCGGCACGAAAAATCGCTCCGGCCACAGACCCGGTCCCCTCCAGGTTCGAAGCCTGCGAGACCGGGTCTTTCCTTTATGTGGCAGCCGTTGTAGGGGCGACCCCTGTGGTCGCCCAAATCCGTAATTCCCCAACGTGCGGCCCACCAGGGGCAGGCACAGGGGCCTGCCCCTACGTCGTCAGACCCTGCGGCAGCTGCATGGTGATGCAATGCAGGCTGCCGTTCTGCCAGATCAGCGGGCGGCAAGGCACCTGCACGATTTCGCGGCCCGGAAACGCCTGCGCCAGCACGGCCGCGGCCTTGTCGTCGGCTTCATCGTCGTAGGCCGGCATCAGCACCGCGCCATTGACGATCAGGAAGTTGGCGTAACTCGCGGCAAGCCGGCGATCTTCATCCACGATGGGCTTCGCCCACGGCAGCGGAAACAGCCGGTACGGCCTGCCGTCCTTTGTGCGCAGCGCGGCGATTTCATCCGCCATCGCCTTCAGGTCGATGTAATGCGAATCGGCCTGGTCATCACAGGCCTGGAACACGATGGCGTCATTCGGTGCAAAGCGGGCGAGGGTGTCGATGTGGGCGTCGGTGTCGTCGCCTTCCAGCGCGCCATGATCCAGCCACAGCACGCGATCCTGCGCCAGCCAGTCCGCAAGCTTTGCGCTCAGTTCCTCGCGGCTGGCCTGCGGATGGCGCTCGTGCAGGCACTGCCACGTGGTCAGCAGGGTGCCATCGCCGTCGGTATCGATGGCACCGCCTTCCAGCGCGAAGTCGATCTGCTGCCGTGTGCTGCCGGGGAACAGGTTTTGCGCGGACAGGCGTTGAACCAATTGGTCATCGTCGCTGGCGTCGAACTTGCCGCCCCAGCCGGTGAAGCGGAAATCCAGCAGGCGGAAAGACGGCTGTATTCCCTCTCCCCCGTCTGCGGGGGAGAGGGTGCCGAAGGCGGGTGAGGGGGATTCCTGAAGCGTGATCGGGCCACTGTCGCGCAGCCACGTGTCGTCATACGGCACGGTGACGAAGCGCACCCGCGCCATGTCCACGCGGTTGCTGCGCAGGCGCATCTCCGCATAGGTCTCGACGTCGTCGTCGGCCACGCACACGATCACCGGCTGGAAGCGGGTGATCGCCGCAACCAGTGCGATGTAGGTGTCCTCGACTTCGCCAAGGCGCGCGGCCCAGTCGGTATCGGCATTCGGCCAGGCGATCAGGATCGCCGCCTGTGGTTCCCACTCGGCGGGGAAGCGCACGCGGGTGTCGTTCATTCAGTTCAGGGCGTTGCGGACTTCGGGCCGGCTTCGTCCTGCGTGGCCTGGTTGACCACCACGTCGATCACGCGGTTGTTCTCGAAATACACGGTGAAGCCGGGATACACCCAGCGATTGATGGTCGGCCACACGCGCTTCTGGCCACCGCGGGGATCCAGTCGTTCACTCGGTGCGCCGTATTTCGCCTCCACCTGCGCCATGCGCATGCCGCGCGCGGGCACGTTGGCCGGTTCCGCCTGCACGCGCTGGATCAGCAGGGTGTCACCGGCCATGCAAAGGCCGGGCAGGGCGATCAGCGCAGCGGCAAGGATGAAGCTATGGCGAGGCAAACGGCGCATGGCGGAACTCCGTCGTGTCGGATGAAGCAGCGATTCTATGCCGAATCCGTGAACGCGCCGCGAGCATGGCCCGAAACGACGAAGGCCACCCGAAGGTGGCCTTCTGCAACGCGAGCAACGAAGGATCGGCGTTGTCTGGTTTCTCAGCGCTGGCGCGCCTTGAACATCCCGGTTTTGTTTCTCAGCGCTGGCGCGCCTTGAACATACCGGTTTTGTTTCTCAGCGCTGGCGCGCCTTGAAACGCGGGTTGCTCTTGCAGATCACGAAGACCTTGCCACGACGGCGAACCACCTTGCAGTCGCGGTGACGGGCCTTCGCCGACTTCAGGGAGGACAGGACCTTCATGATGGAACCTCGGCAAATGGAATGAAATGAAACACGAAGCCGCGCATTCTAGCGGGTATTCCACTGCCGGATCAATAGCTTGGCGGGGCGGGATTTCAATGGGTGCGGTGCCGCCATTGGAGACAATCGTCAGTCGTGCATGGCAATGGTGGGGTGAACCCCACCCTATAATCGGCGGATGACAGATTCCGTCCCGGTCTTGACCATCGACGGCCCTTCCGGTTCCGGCAAGGGCACCATCAGCCGCATCGTGGCCGGCCGGCTGGGCTGGCTTTACCTCGACTCCGGCGCGCTGTACCGGGCGGTGGGCGTGGCGGCGGGCTGGGCCGACCTGGATCTGGACGATGCCGGCGCGCTGGTGCGCTGCACCTTCGACACCGACATCGGCTTCCGCGAAACCGAGGCCGGCGACCTGCGGGTGCTGGTCAACGGCCACGACGCCACCGACGAGCTGCGCACGGAAACCGCTGGTGCGGCGGCTTCGGCCATCGCCGCCATCCCGGAAGTGCGGGCTGCGCTGAAGGATCGGCAGCGGGCATTCCGCCGCGCGCCGGGGCTGGTGGCGGACGGGCGCGACATGGGCACGGTGATCTTCCCGGATGCCACATTCAAGGTGTTCCTGACCGCGAGCGCCGAAGAACGCGCCGAAAGACGCTATAAGCAGTTGAAAGACAAAGGGGTTTCCGTCACAATCGACGGTCTGCTTCGCGAGATTCTTGCCCGCGACGCCCGCGATGCCAGTCGTGCGGTGGCACCTTTGCGGCCGGCACCCGATGCCGTCCACATCGATACCACCGGCCTGCCCATCGAGGACGTGGTCGTGCGGGTGCTGGACATCGTCACACACCCTGCCGGCTAACCGGCGCGCTTCTTTCGTCGCAGAACCGTTCCGTGGGCGCATCCCGTGCCTGCGGTTTTTCCTTTCATCCACACATGGCCCAGCGCCGCATGCCTGCAAGGGCGGGCGCGAATGCCAACCAACCCAAGGTGGGTCGCCATGCCGATGCATGCGACCTGTGTATCCACCCGAGATTTTTCATGAACTCCGTAGCTACCGAATCCTTCGCCGAACTGTTCGAGCAAAGCCAGACCACTGATCTGTCCAAGCTCAAGCCCGGTGCCATCGTCAAGGGCGTCGTGGTTGCAGTGACCAACGATGTCGTGGTCATCAACGCCGGCCTGAAGTCCGAGGGCATCGTCCCGATCGAACAGTTCCGCAACGACGCCGGCGAGATCGACGTGGGCATCGGCGACGAGGTCAAGGTTGCCCTCGATTCGCTCGAGAATGGCTTTGGCGAAACCGTGCTGTCGCGCGACAAGGCCAAGCGCGCCATGGTGTGGGACGAGCTGGAAGAAGCGCTCGAGAAGAACGAGACCATCGTTGGCCGCATCAGCGGCAAGGTGAAGGGCGGCTTCACCGTGGACATCAAGGATGTCCGCGCGTTCCTGCCCGGTTCGCTGGTTGACGTGCGCCCGGTGCGCGACCCGGTCTATCTGGAAGGCAAGGAGCTGGAGTTCAAGCTCATCAAGCTCGATCGCAAGCGCAACAACGTGGTCGTCTCCCGCCGCGCGGTGGTCGAGACCGAGCATTCGGAAGAGCGCGAAGTGCTGCTGGAGAAGCTGGTCGAAGGTGCCGTGCTGAAGGGCGTGGTCAAGAACCTGACCGATTACGGCGCGTTCGTGGACCTCGGCGGCATCGACGGCCTGCTGCACATCACCGACATGGCATGGAAGCGCGTGCGCCATCCGTCCGAAGTGGTGGAAGTGGGCCAGGAACTGGACGTGCGCGTGCTGAAGTACGACCGCGAGCGCAACCGCGTGTCGCTGGGCCTGAAGCAGATGGGCGAGGATCCGTGGGACAACATCGCCCGCCGCTACCCGGCCAACAGCCGCGTGTTCGGCAAGGTCAGCAACGTCACCGATTACGGCGCGTTCGTCGAGATCGAGCCCGGCGTGGAAGGCCTGGTTCACGTCTCCGAAATGGACTGGACCAACAAGAACGTCAACCCGGCCAAGGTGGTGCAGGTCGGTGACGAAGTCGAAGTCATGGTGCTGGATGTGGATGAAGAGCGTCGCCGCATCTCGCTGGGCATCAAGCAGGTCACCAGCAACCCGTGGGAAACCTTTGCCGCGATCCACAAGAAGGGCGACAAGGTCTCCGGCCAGATCAAGTCGATCACCGACTTCGGCATCTTCATCGGTCTGGATGGCGGCATCGACGGCCTGATCCACCTGTCCGACATCAGTTGGAACTCCACCGGCGAGGAAATCGCCCGCAACTACAAGAAGGGCGACACCCTGGAAGCGGTGGTGCTGGCGGTTGACCCGGAGCGCGAGCGCATTTCGCTGGGCGTCAAGCAGATGGAGCAGGACCCGCTGGGCCAGTTCATGGCCACCAATCCGAAGGGCAGCAAGGTCAACGGCACCGTCAAGGAAGTTGATGCCAAGGGCGCAACCATTGACCTGGGCGATGGCGTGGAAGGCTACGTCATGGCGCGCGACATCAGCGACGACCGCGTGGACGACGCCAGCCAGGTGCTGAAGGTCGGCCAGGCGGTGGAAGCCAAGTTCGTGGGCATGGACCGCAAGGGCCGCAGCCTGCAACTGTCGATCAAGGACAAGGACGCCGCCGAGACCGCCGAAGCGCTGGCCGAGTACAACAAGGCCAATGCCGATGCCGCCAGCGGCACCACCAAGCTGGGCGCGCTGCTGCGCGAGCAGCTGAACAGCAAGTCCGAGTAATCCCGGGCGATCCATGCACGGCGGCCCGGCTCAGGCCGGGTCGCCGTTGTTTCGCCACGAATATCGAACGATGACCAAATCCGAACTCATCGAATTGCTGGCACGCCGCCAGCCGCACCTCAAGGCCGACGACGTGGACATGTCGGTCAAGTCGTTGCTGCAGATGATGGGCACTGCGCTGGCCGAAGGCGAGCGTATCGAAGTGCGCGGGTTTGGCAGTTTTTCCCTGCATTACCGTCCGCCGCGCACGGGCCGCAATCCCAAGACGGGTGATTCGGTCGCGCTGCCGGGCAAGCATGTCCCGCACTTCAAGCCGGGCAAGGAATTGCGCGAGCGGGTGACCACGGTGGTTCCGTTGCCGAGCGAAGACTGATCGGCATCCGCCGCAGTCCGTTAAGCTAGCCGGCGTTTCCGCACGGTTTCCAAGAACGTGGCCAGACTGCTTCGCATCATCGCCGCCGTTGCCTGCATCCTGCTGGGTGCCGTGGTTGGCGCGCTCAATACCCAGCCGGTGGCGCTGGATCTTGGTTTCACCGCACTCCACACCAGCCTTGGGCTGGCGGTGCTGCTTGCACTGCTGCTGGGCGTGCTGGTTGGCGGCATCCTGCTGGCGCTGGGCGTGGTAGCCCCGTTGCGCCGCAAACTGGGCAAGGCCGAGGCGGCAGCCCGGCAACATCGAACCGGAGCTTGAAATGGCATTTCTCGACCAGTGGCTGTGGTTCGTGATCTTCGTGCCGCTGGCCGCGCTGGCTGGCTGGGTGGTCGGTCGCCGTGGTGGTGAGCAGCACAGCGATACGCAGGTCAGCAAGCTTTCGACCACCTATTTCCGTGGCCTGAACTATCTGCTCAACGAGCAGCCGGACAAGGCCATCGAGCTGTTCCTGCACATCGTCGAACTGGACAAGGACACTTTCGAGACGCAGGTGGCGCTGGGCCATCTGTTCCGCCGCCGTGGCGAGGTGGACCGCGCGATCCGCCTGCATCAGGCGCTGGCGCAGCGGCCTGACCTGAGCGATGCGCAGAAGGTGCAGGCGCTGTCCGCGCTGGGCGAGGACTACATGCGCTCCGGCCTGCTGGACCGCGCCGAAACCGTGTTCGGCGACCTTGCGCAACTGGACGCGCGCGCGCCGCAGGCGATCAAGCACCTGATCGGCATCTACCAGGCAGAGCGCGACTGGGAAAAGGCGATTGCCAACGCGACCCGCTATGAGGAAGTCACCGGCGAGCCGATGGGCAAGCTGGCTGCGCAGTTTGAATGCGAACTGGCGGAGCGGCATCGCGCCAATGGCGACATCGACGCGGCACGTGCAGCGGTCAAGCGTGCTTATGCGGCGGATGCAACGTCGGTGCGTGCCGGCATTGGCGAGGGCCGCATTGAACTGGAAGCCGGCAACCCGTCGGCGGCGATCCGTGCGTTCGAGCGCGCCGCGCGGCATGATCCGGATTACCTGCCAGTGATCCTGCCGATGCTGCTGGAAAGCTACGACAAGGTCGGCGAACGCACCGGTGCGCGCGCGTTCCTGAGCGAAATGTGCGAGCACTACCGTGGCATCTCGCCGGTGCTGGCGCTGACCCGCATGGTCGAAGCCGAAGAAGGCGTGGGCGCGGCCCGGCGCTATCTGGCGCAGCAGTTGAAGGACAGGCCTTCGGTGCGCGGCGAGGCCGCATTGATCGATCTCAGCCTGGCCGACGGTGCCGATGCCGATGCCACCTTGCATGACCTCAAGCACATCACCGACCAGTTGCTGGTGCGCAACCCCAGCTATCGATGCAACCGTTGCGGCTTCGGTGCGCGCAGCCACCATTGGCAATGCCCCAGTTGCAAGGAATGGGGCACGGTGAAGCCGCTGCTGAACTATGCGGTGGTCTGAACCAGCGACGTTGCTTGCTGTTTCGGTTGCGGCGCTGCTGGGTTCGGCCATCGGAACGGCATGGGCGCTTTCACACGCGCGCAGGCGCGGGCTGATCGACCAGCCGGGTGAACGCCGCAGCCATGCGATGCCCACCCCGCGCGGTGGTGGCATCGGCATCGCAATCACCTGCCTGTGCGCCTGCATCTGGCTCGCAGTGAGCACGCACGATGTTGTTTGGTGGTGTGCTGGTGCAGGCCTGCTGCTGGTTTCGGCCGTCGGTTGGGTGGATGACCATCGCCCGCTGTCCGCTTGGCTGCGCTTGCTTGTGCATGCGCTGGCTGGCGTACTGCTTGCCTTCGGTCTGCATGTTGGCGGAGCGAGTGGGGCCGTTGTATTGGCAGCGCTGTTGCTGGTGCCGGTGCTGGTCAATGCCTGGAACTTCATGGATGGCATCGACGGACTGGCCACCACCCAGGCCGTGCTGTGCGCGGCGGCGCTGGCCTGCGTGCTGGGTGGCGTGGCGCAGGCATTCGCGCTGATCGTGGCGGCGGCGGGCATCGGCTTCCTGCCGTTCAACCTGCCGCGCGCGCGGATCTTCCTGGGCGACGTGGGCAGCGGTGCGCTGGGCTATCTGATCGCGGTGCTGCTGGTATTGGCGATGACCGGCAGCGCGGCTTCGAACTGGCCGCTGCTGCTGTTGCCGCCGCTGGTCTTTCTGGTGGATACCGGCATGACCCTGCTGTGGCGCATGCGGCGCGGCGAAGCCTGGTGGCAACCGCACGTTCAGCATCTGTACCAGCGGTTGGCCCGCCGCCAAGGGCATACGGCGGTGACCTGTGCTTATGCAATATGGACGCTGGGCGCGATTGGGATCATGCTATTGCTTTGGCAGGCATCGGCGGCGGTCGTGATCTTCTCCGTGCTGGTGGCAGGTGTGCTGGCGATGGCGGCTTGGCGTCGCCTGCACGCCGCCGATTGAAGGCGACCGAAGGATTCGGCTCATGAGTACATGGAAGGATCGTCTGAAATACCGCCTGCCGCGCATGGCGGTAGTGCTGCATGACCTGGTCATGGTCTGGGTCTGCTGGCAGGGCCTGCACTACCTGCGCTATGCCCTGCAGCCGATGCCGCTGGAACTGGCCCCATTCTCGCCAACGGTCATCATCGTGCTGGTCGCGCAGGGGTTGGTGTCCTGGCGGGTCGGCCTGTATCGCGGGCTGTGGCGTTTCGCCAGCGTCCCTGACCTCATCAACATCTTCGTTGCCGGTGTGCTGGGGCTGGTGGGCATCCTGATCGGGCTGTTCCTGTACAGCCGGCTGGATCTGGTTTCACGCGCGGCGCTGCTGCTGTACCCGTTCGCACTGACCCTGCTGCTGGGCGTGCCGCGCCTGCTGTTCCGGGCGTGGAAGGACCAGCGCATGCTGCAGACCGCGGAAGGTGCCGAGCGCGTGCTGATCCTTGGTGCGGGGCAGGCAGGCGAGGCCCTGATCCGTGACCTGCGCCGCACCGGGCGCTACGACCCGATCGGGTTTCTGGACGATGCTGCCGCACTGCGCGGCAGCCGCGTACACGGCGTGCCGGTGCTGGGCAGGACCGAGGACGTGGCCCGCATCGCCCGCGAGACCGGAGCGCAATTGCTGGTCATCGCCATGCCCTCGGTCGATGCGATCGTGATGCGCAGGATGATTGCCCTGTGCGAACACAGCGGCCTGCCGTTTCGCACCGTGCCGCGTATTTCCGACATCCTGGAAGGACGCTTCCTGCCCGGCCAGTTGAAGGAAGTCGCCATCGAAGACCTACTGGGCCGGCAGCCGCACAGGCCGGACTGGAAGGCGATCCGCGACTGGCTGGGCGCGCGCAGCGTGTTGGTGACCGGGGCGGGCGGTTCGATTGGTTCGGAACTGTGCCGGCAATGCGCGCGTCACGGCGCGCAGCGGATCGCACTGGTCGAAATCGACGAACTCGCACTGCTCACCGTGCAGGCCGCATTGCGGCGGGATTTCCCCGGCATCGAATGCATCCCGGTGCTGGGTGATTGCGGTGATCCGGCGGTGATCGCGCATGCACTGCGGCTGGCGGAGCCGGAGGCCGTGTTCCACGCCGCCGCCTACAAGCAGGTGCCGCTGCTGCAGGGACAACTGCGTGAGGCGGTGCGCAACAACGTGCTGGCGACCGAAGTGGTGGCGCGTGCCTGTCGCGATGCAGGCGTGGGCACCTTCGTGCTGATTTCCACCGACAAGGCGGTGGATCCGGTCAACGTGCTGGGTGCCAGCAAGCGGCTGGCGGAGATGGTCTGCCAGTCGCTGGTCGATGCCCGTTCCACCCGCATGGTCACGGTGCGCTTCGGCAACGTGCTGGATTCCGCCGGCAGCGTTGTGCCGCTGTTCCGCGAGCAGATCCGTCGTGGTGGCCCGGTCACGGTGACCCACCCGGAAGTGACCCGCTACTTCATGACCATCCCCGAAGCCTGCCAGTTGATCCTGCAGGCATCGTCCATCGGTGCGCAGCAGGCGATCTACACGCTGGACATGGGTGAACCGGTGTCGATCCGCGTGCTGGCCGAGCAGATGATCCTGCTGGCCGGCAAGCAGCCCGACCGCGACATCGCCATCGAGTTCACTGGCCTGCGCCCGGGCGAGCGCCTGCACGAAACCCTGTTCCACGCCGACGAGCATTACACGCCGACGGTGCATCCCGGCATCCTGCAGGCACCGCCGCGCGGCGTGTCGAACGAGCGCGTTGCGCAGTCGCTGGAACGGTTGCGTGCCGGCGTGCGTGCCTACGATCTGGACGCACTGGCCGAAGCGCTGTGCATCGCGGTGCCGGAGTTCAGCCCGATGGACGATGCCGATGCGGCGCGCAATGCCCGGGTGGTGGCATTTCCCGGACGGCGCGCAAGATTGCAATAACGGCGTTGTCAACATCGCTTCGGTAGAATCGTGGGATGACGAATCCCCAATCGCCGCGCATCCGCACCGCCGTTTTCCCCGTTGCAGGTCTTGGCACGCGCTTCCTGCCGGCCACCAAGACCGTGCCGAAGGAAATGCTGCCGATCATCGACCGGCCATTGATCCAGTACGCCGTCGATGAGGCGGTCGAGGCCGGTTGCGATACGTTGATCTTCGTCACCA
>NZ_JASGED010000073.1:0-26415 GCF_047606765.1 Thermomonas sp.
CGTGGCCGGACATGATCGTGGCCTTGCCGCTGGCGGGCAGTTTCATGATGAGCGACGACATCACGCAGGATGCCGATCGCGGCAGGCGCGATGGAGGCCGGCGATGAAACGCGCGCGCGGTGCGGCCTTGCTGCTGGTGATGTGGCTGATGCTGCTGCTCAGCGGATTGGTGGCCGGTTATGCGATGGCGGCGCGGATCGAATCCCTGCAGGGCAATGGCATGGCGCGAGGACTGGTGGCGCAGCAGGCCGCGCGTGCCGGCATCGAATACGCCGTGCTGCGCCAGCTCGACCCTGACCCGGCGCGGCGCTGGGCGGTGGATGGCCGTGCTTACCGTTTCGACTTCGACGGCATCCCGGTGGATGTGGAAGTGCGCGATGAAGCCGCGAAGATCGATCTGAATGCGGCATCCGTCGATCTGCTGGCAGCGTTGTTCATGCAACTGGGCGAACCGGAGGAATCGGCAAAGCGACTGGCAGGTGCGATTGCCGACTGGCGCGATCCCGATGCGCTGCTGCAGCCGGCTGGGGGTGCCGAGGATGCGGATTACGCCGCTGCCGGCCTGGCCTGGGGCGCGAAGGATGCGCCGTTCGAAAGCGTGTCCGAACTGCTGCAGGTGCTGGGCATGCGGCCTGCGCTGCATGCCGCCGCTGCCCCGCATCTGACGGTCTTCGTGGGCAGTGCGCTGCCGAATGCCGCGCTGGCCGATGCCGTGGTGCGTGCGGCGATGGGGCTGGATGCCGTGACCGAGCCGGTCGATCCGGACGCCCCGCCGATGCAGGGGAGCGGCACGTATAGTATCGACAGCCGTGCCCGACTCCCTGATGGTCGCAGCGCGCGACTTTCGGTGATCCTGCGGATGGGAGGCAACGGTTTGCCCGGATCGACATACACGCCGCTGCGCTGGCAGGCGGGAGGCACGGCGCAGTGAGCGCCACGTCTGCCCGCATCGCGCGCCTTGCGCAGTCTGGCGCAAGCTTGCGCGGCTTCCCGGCGTGGTGGGCCGCTGGCCTTGCCGCATGGTTGCCGGCGCGCTGGCGCAGGCTGTTGAACGCGCGCGGTGACCGCCTGCTGCTGGAGCCGCGTGGATCGGAACTGCATCTGCGCCGCGAGCGCGAAGGCGGGCTGGACGACCTTGCCACCCTGCCATTGCCGATGCCTGCCGACGCGACGCTGGACGGCCTGCTGCGCGATGGCGTGGCCGATCTGCCGCGCTGGCTGGTGCTGCCGGCAGGCGAAGGCCTGCGCCGTCGGCTGCCGCTGCCGGCGGCAGCGCGCGAACGCCTGCGCGACGTGCTGGGCTTCGAGATCGAACGCCAAACGCCATTTTCCGCTGCCGATGCACTGCACGACGGGCGCGTGCTTGGCCTGCGCGAGGACGGCCAGTTGCTGGTCGAACTGGTGGTGGTGCCGCGCCGGCAGTTCGACGCACTGGCCGCGCAACTTGGCGGGCTGGCCGATGGTCTGGCGGGACTGGATCTGCTCGATGCCGAAGGCCGCAGCCTGGGCGTCAACCTGTTGTCGCCGGATGCGCGCGCGCGGCGTCGCAACCCGTGGCGCTGGTGGAACCTGGGCCTTGCGGCGCTCGCCCTGCTGGCGCTGGGTTTCGGGATGGCGCAGATCGTGGACAACCGCCGTGCCGCCGCAGATGCCTTGCAGGAACAGGTCAAGGCGCGTGGCACGCAGGCCAGCGCGGTGGCGGCGCAGCGGCAGCGGCTGGAAGACGCGGTGACCGGCGAGGCCTATCTGCAGGCACAGCGCAACGGGCGCGCGCCGGTGGTGGAAGTGATGGAGGCGCTGGCGCAGCGGCTGCCGGATGACACCTCGCTGGAGCGTTTGTCCATCGAAGGCGAACAACTGACCGTGATCGGCCTGTCCAATCAGGCCGCAGCGCTGGTGGGGCGGTTGGAAGGCGCGCCGCAGTGGCAGGCGCCGGCGCTGAGCGGCGCGCTGCAACAGGACCCGCGTGAGCGCATGGATCGTTTCACCCTGACCGCGCAGCTGCGCGGCGAAGGCGCGCAGGAGGCCGGGCGTGAGCCGCGCTGACCGCGACCGCTGGCTGGCGCTTGCACTGCTGCTGGCCGTGCTGGGCCTGTTGTACGCGCTCATCGTGCATCCGCTGTTCACCGTGCCGCTGCGGCAGGCAGACGCACGCATCGCCGAATTGCAGGAACGCGATGCCCGCCTGCGCGGCCTGCTGCAGCAGCGCGAGGAAGTGGCCCGGCGCGTGGCCGAGCTGGATGCACGCGGCGATGCCGGCGGCTTCCTGGCCGAACCCACGGCGGAGCTGGCCACGGCCGCGCTGATCCAGAAACTGGAGCGCGTGGTGGACGAAGCCAGCCCGGGCAGCCGTGGCTGTGCCATCGTCAATCGCGCACCGCAGGCAGATGCGGGTACTGACAAGCGTTATCGCAAGGTCACGGTGCAGGTGCGCCTGCGCTGCGGCAATGCGGAAACGCTGGCGGTGCTGCATCTGCTGGAATCCGCGCGGCCCTATCTGTTCGTGGAAAGGCTGGGCATCAGCGCACGCCGGCATTTCGCCATCCCCGGCAACAACCTGCCGCAGGAAGGCGGGCTGGATGTCAGTTTCGATCTGTCCGGCTATCTGCGGCCCGCAGCGGGAGGTGCGCATGCTGGTTGACCGTCTGCGCCAGGCCGGGCTTTCGACATGGCTGCTGGCCGCGTGCTGCGGCTGGGCGCTGCTGCTGTGGCTGGGTGCAGCGCTGGGCATGGGCGGGCACATCGCACAGGTGCAGCCGCAGGCGGCGGCTGCCTTGCCGCAGCCGAAGCCACCCGCCGCCGAGCGCATCGGCCCGCTGGCGCAGTACGAACAGGCGGCATCGCGCCCCTTGTTCACCCGTGACCGACGCCCGCGCAGCTTCATGGCAACCGCCCCGGAAAACGCGGAAGACGGCGCGCCACAGCAGGCGCTGGATTTCATCCTGACCGGCGTGCTCATCAGCCCGCAGGTGCGGCTTGCGATCATCCAGCCCAGCGGCGGCGGCGAGTCGCAGCGCGTGCGCCAGGGCAATGCGCCCAAGGGTGCCGAAAGCTGGCGGTTGGTGGACGTGCAACCGCGCAAGGCGGTCTTCGAAGGCGCTGGCGGGCAGACCACGCTGGAACTGCGCAACTTCGGGCAGGCCGCGCAGCCGCCGGTCGCGGCACGCAACATGGCGCAGCAGGCGGCGGATGCCGCAGCAGGCCTGCAACCGGTGCCGCCACCACCTCCGCCTCCGCCACAAATGGCCGGTGAAGCGGACACGCAGCGGATTGACGACATCCGCCGGCGGATCGATGCGCGGCGCGCGCAATTGCGTGCCCAGCAGCAGAACCAGGGCGAACCCGATGAGCAGAACCAGAACTGGAACCGGATCCGCAGGCAAGGCCAGAGGCGTGAGCCATGAACTGCGATGCAAGTGGAGTCTGAACGAATGAACCTGCGACCTTTCCTCGCTGCCCTGTTGCTGGCGCTGCTGGCCGGATGCGCCAGCGCGCCGCAGCCTGCCATGCACCGCGCTGCCGATCCGTTGCCCGGCGCGCAGGCGGGCAGTGCATCCCCTGAAGCCGACGGCCTTGGCGATCTGCGCAAGGACGTGCGCGAACAGTTGGCGAACGATGGCCCGAAACCCGTCATCCGCCGCAGCAACAGCCTGCCGATCAATCAGGCGGTTGCCAGTGCGCCGCCGCCGACGCTGGTCAGCACCGGGCAGGCCAGTTTCAATTTCGAAGGCGAATCGCTGCAGGCGGTGGTCAAGGCGATCCTGGGCGACATGCTGGGCCAGAGCTACACCATCGCGCCGGGCGTGCAGGGCATCGTCGCCGTGTCCACCCAGAAGCCGGTTGGCGCTGCCGGTGCGCTGGCCCTGCTGGACAGCGTGCTGGCGCAGAACAACGCGCGCATGGTGTTCAGCGATGGCCGCTACAACATCGTGCCGGCCGAGCAGGCGATGACCAGCGGCGTGGTGCCGCGTCTTGGTTCGCCCGTGCTGGCACGCGGCTTCGAGTCGCGGGTGGTGCCACTGCGCTTCGTCGGCGCGGTGGAGATGGAGAAGATCCTCAAGCCTTACGCCCGCCCGGGCGGCATCGTGGGCATCGACTCCGCCCGCAACCTGATCACGCTGGCCGGCACCCGCGCCGAGCTGGAGAACTACCTGCACACCATCAAGGTGTTCGATGTCGATTGGATGTCCAGCATGTCGGTGGGCGTGTTCCCGCTGCAGTCCGGTCGCGCCGTTGACGTGGTGCAGGCGCTGGAGCGGGTGTTCGGCGAGCAGGGCGGTGCGCCCACCGCCGGCATGTTCCGCTTCATGCCGCTGGAAGCCACCAACGCGGTCATGGTCATCACCAGCCAGCCGAAGTATCTGGACGACATCCCGCAGTGGATCGAACGCATCGAGGGTGGCAGCGGCGAAGGTAGGCTGTTCTCCTACGAGTTGAAGTACATCAAGGCGCGCGATCTGGCCGACCGTCTGGCCGAAGTGTTTGGTGGCAGCAGTTCCGGCGGCAGCAACGTATCGACGATGCCGGGCGTGCAGACCACCCAGATCCGCAGCGCAACGGACGACAGTTCCAGCACCTCCGGCAGCAGCAGCGGCGGGCTGGGCGAAGGCGGCAGCCTGCCGCAGGCCAGCGCCGGCAATGGCCGGGTGACGTTGAAGGTTGATGGTGCCGAGGTCGGCGTGTCGGCGGTGGAAGACACCAATTCGCTGCTGGTGCGCGCCAGCGCGGCGCAGTGGCGGTCGATCCGCGAGGTGATCGAGCGCCTCGATGTGATGCCGATGCAGGTACACATCGAGGCGCAGGTGGTCAGCGTGGCGTTGAAGGGCGCGTTGCAGTACGGCGTGAGCTGGTTCTTCGACAATGCGATCAGTGATGCGGGGTTGCCGTATCCCACCGGCCGCAACAGCTGGGGCAGCCATGCCGGTGGCGTCAGCCAGCTCCAGAACGGCGCAGGCAACCTGCTGAGCTGGACCTTCCTTGGCAAGAATGCAGCGGCCATCGTGCAGGCGCTGGACAACGTCAGCGACGTGCGCACCCTGTCCGCGCCCTCGGTGATGGCGCAGAACAACCGCGAAGCCGTGCTCAACGTCGGCCAGAAAATCCCGGTGGTCTCGGTCAGCATCAATCCGAACAGCAATAGCGATTCCACGTACAGCACGGTGCAGTACCTCGACACCGGCATCATCCTGAAGGTGCGCCCGCGCGTCACCCGCGATGGCGTGGTGTTCCTGGACATCGTGCAGGAAGTCAGCAAGCCCATCGGCGAACCTGACAACAATGGCAATGTGCGCATCGACACCAGCAAGGTCACCACCAGTGCGATTGCGCCAAGCGGCGAAACCGTGGTGCTGGCCGGCCTGATCAGCGATGGCAATGATCGCGGTGCCACCGGCGTACCCGGGCTTGCACGGATTCCGGTACTCGGCGGTTTGTTTGGCTACCAGCGCAACAGCAAGACCCGCGATGAACTGGTGGTATTGATTACGCCCACGGTGGTGCGCAACCCGCTGGAAGCGCGCGCGCTGACCGACGAATACAGCCGCCGCTTCCGCGCGCTGGAACCGATCCACAAGCAGCGTCCGTGAACCAAAGCAGCGCCGACCTGCCCGTCGCATCCCTTCCGGTGGTGGTCGTGCCGGTCGGTACCGACGAGGACGCGCTCGACGCCTGTCTGGCTGCGCTCGATGCCGGCACGCCCGCCGGCACCCGCGTGTGGCTGGCCGATGATGCGCAGGCCGGCCCGCGTGCCACCGCCGTGATCGAAGGCTGGTTGCGCAGAACCAAGCTGCAGGCCGCGCACACGCGCCGCGCATCGCCGATTGGAGAGGCCGCGCATATCGATCAGGCCTTGCGTGCCTGCGGCGATGCCGATGTGGCGGTGCTGGCCTGCGATGCACGGCCCGCGCCGGGCTGGCTGGAACGGCTGGCGGCTTGCCTGCGCGACGATGCAAGGATCGCCACGGCCACACCATGGAGCAATGCCGGCGAAGCAGCAGCATGGCCGCGCATCGGCGAAGTCGTGGCGGTGCCGCATGCGCCTGCGCAGCTGGCCGCAGCCTGTGCGCGATTGAAGGCAGCGTCCGAGGAACTGCCATCGGCGACCAGCCATGCAGTGCTGCTGCGTGGCAGCGCGCGTGTTGCCGCTGGCGGGCTGGATGCATCCAGTTTCCGCTCGTGGTACGCGGCGCTGATCGACCTGTCGCTGCGCATGTCCGGGCTGGGCTGGCGCAACGTGCTGTGCGTCGATGCTTTCGTGCTGCGTGATGGCGAAGGCATGCCGCTGGATGGCGACATGGATGCGCTGTCGGTGCGCTGGCCGGGCTGGCATGCACGATTGGCACGGTTCCTGATGGACGACCCGCTGCGCACACTGCGGGCGCAGCTGAATGCGGAGCTGGCGCAGGTGTCGCTGCCGCCATCGCAATCCGACCTGTTTGCAGGCGGGCAATGAATGGTATGGTGGCTGCGTCCGTGTTCAGGGGAACGGGCAATCACGAGCCGGGGCGCGCCTGTCATGGTGCGCATGCAATACCGCAATCGTGATCGCAATCGCGTTCGTCGCGATGAAACGTGTGGAAGCTGCACGAAACGTTCCGCCGCGCTTGCCAGGATGGCAGCCGCGCAAGTTCCCGGGGATGCGATGACCATGAAACGATCGATCGGTTTTGCTGCGGCAGCGCTGCTTGCGCTGGGTCTGGCGGCATGTGGTGGCGGTGGCGGTTCATCTGCGACCACGTCTCCCGGCACAGGTACAGGCACAGGTACCACGCCAACACCGACGCCGGTGAGCGACAAGCCGACAACCGACGCCGAAGCCGCGCGTTTCCTGACCCAGGCCACGTTCGGGCCGACCAAGACCGACATCGCGCGGGTGCGCGAGATCGGCTACGGCGCGTGGATCGACGAGCAACTGGATCCCGCGCGCACGCCCATCACCTTGATCGAGCCGCACATCCTGTCGATTCCGGTGGCATCGCTCAACTACGCCGAACGGCGCAACTACTGGCTATGGCAGGCGGCCAGCGCGAAGGACCAACTGCGCCTGCGCATGGGCTTTGCGCTCAGCGAAATCTTCGTGGTCTCCGATCGCGACTACAACACCGCGAACTTTGGCCGCATCAGCAACTACCAGGACATGCTGGACACGTCCGCGTTCGACACCTATCGCGCGGTGATCGAGAAAGTCACCCTGCACCCGGCGATGGGCCTGTACCTCAGCCATCTCGCCAATCGCAAGGCGGTCAGCTACAAGAACAGCCAGGGCATCACCATCAATATCGTCCCGGACGAGAACTACGCGCGCGAGTTGATGCAGCTGTTCTCGATCGGGCTGGAACAGCGCAATTCCGATTTCAGCCTCAAGCTTGACAGCGCCGGCAAGCCGATCCCGACGTATGACCAGACGGTGGTTGCCGGCATGGCGCGCGTGCTGACCGGCTGGACCTGGCACGGCAACACCAAGGACACCTTCTGGAAATGGGGTGCCGACAACGAAACCCGGCCGATGAGCTGCGTGCCGGAGATGCACGACGACCAGCCGAAGACCATCTTCAACGGCATCGTCATCAACGAGGGCAACAACTGCACCGCCAGCCTGGCCAAGATGCTCGATGCACTGGCCGCGCACCAGAACACCGCGCCGTTCATCAGCCGGCAGCTGATCCAGCGTTTCGTCACCAGCAACCCAAGCCCGGCCTACATCGGGCGCGTGGTCACGGCGTGGAACCAGAACAGCGGCAATCTGGGCAAGGTGATCCGCGCGATCCTGCTGGACAAGGAAGCGCGCACCGCGCCCGCTGCCAGCGACGTCACCTATGGCAAGGCGCGCGAGCCGCTGATCCAGCTGACCACGCTGTGGCGTGCGTTCGATGCCAAGTACCTGCCGCGTGCCGACGGGCAATACCGCTTCAACTTCAGCGCCTATTGGGATTTCAGCACCACCCTGGCACAGGATTCGCTGCGCTCACCGTCGGTGTTCAATTTCTTCTCGCCGGATGAGCAACTGCCGGCAGCAGGCGGCGGGCAGGGCATCTACGCACCCGAGTTCCAGCTTTACAACGATGCGACCTTCGCCAGCATCTTCAACCAGCTTTGCTATGCGGGCTGCAGCAATTTCAAGTCGGATGCGCCAACCGCCAATACCGATGCGCCGGTGCTGGATGTCAAGCCGCTGCTGACGCTGGCCGATGCCGGCAACCACGCCGGCATGGTCGATGCCATCTCGCCGTTGCTGTTCGGCGGCGCGTTGTCGGCGCAGACGCGCACGACAATGATCGACATGCTGGACAAGCTGAAAGCGGCCAACCGTTCCAGCCAGGAACGTGTGCAATCGCTGGTGCAACTGGCACTGGCATCCCCCGAATTCGTGGTTCAGCGCTAGGAGCCTGCACATGTCCAGCAAGATTCACCGTCAGGACCGCCGCGATTTCCTGCGCAACCTCCAGTACGTGCTTGCGGGCGGCACGATCGCCGCCGTGATGCCGCAACTGGAACTGGTGGGGCGTGCGATGGCGCAGTCCGCACCCGCCAGCGACTATCGTGCGCTGGTCTGCATCTTCCTGCTGGGTGGCAACGATTCGTTCAACATGCTGATCCCGCATGCAACGAGCGAATACGACGTGTATGCCAAGAGCCGTGGCGGCGTCTATAACGCCAGCAGCAACAGCCAGGGGCTGGCGATTGCGCGCGAGAGCCTCTTGCAGGTCGGCGATACCGCCGGCAAGACCTGGGGCCTGCATCCTGCGTGTTCGGCGCTGAAAACGCTGTTCGACCAGGGCGAGCTGTCGTTCATGGCGAACGTCGGCACGCTGGTGCAGCCGATCACCAAGATCGAATACGTGGCCAGGGCCAAACGCCTGCCCGAGAACCTGTTCTCGCACAACGACCAGCAGCAGTTGTGGATGCGTGGCGAGTCCGAGCGCGCCAGTTCCAACGTGGGCTGGGGCGGGACGCTGGGCGAGCGTCTGGCCAGTGCCAACAGTGCAGGCTTCACCGCGCTGCCGCCGACCATTTCGCTGGACGGCAACAACCTGTTCCAGAACGGCACCTCCAGCGTTCCGTTCTGCATGGCATCAAGCGGGCCGGTGGCATTCCGCAATTTCGAAAATGATTCCACCGCCGGCAAGATTCGCCGCGAAGCGCTGGCCGCGCTGGTGGGCCGCAGTTACGCGCCGCTGATGCAGGACCAGCACGCCGTGATCGGCGAAAGCTCCATGCTGCTCAGCAGCAAGATGCGCGAAGTGCTGGATGCGGCCAATGGCGGCGACATCGCCACCGTGTTCCCGGCCAACAACAACCTGGCGGCGCAACTGCGGATGATCGCCCGCACCATCAAGGCCAGTCGCGGCAGCGCGATCAACCATCGCCGGCAGATCTTCTTCGCCAGCATGGGTGGCTTTGATACCCACGACAACCAGATGACCGACAGCGGGCAGCCCTTGCTGCTGGCCCGCCTCAGCGAGGCGCTGGGCGCGTTCCGGGCTGCGCTGGTGGAAATCGGTGCGCTCAACAACGTGGTCAGCTTCACCATGAGCGACTTTGGCCGCACTCTCAACAGCAATGGCAACGGCACCGACCACGCATGGGGTGGCGTGCAGTTGATGATGGGCGGGTCGGCGGCCAGTGGTGGCCCGCTGAAGGGGCGCAGCGTGTTCGGCAGCTATCCGCTGCTGGAACTGGACGGCAGCCAGGCGGTGGATCGCGGGCGGATCATCCCCACCACATCCACCAACCAGTTTGGCGCGACCTTCGCCAAGTGGATGGGCGTGTCCACGACCGACCTGCCGGCGATCTTCCCGGGACTGGGCAACTTCGCAACACCGACGCTCGATTTCCTGGCCTGAACATCGCAGCGGGCATTCCGCGATAATCGCGGTAGATGCCAGCCGCCGAAAACGCCAACATCGCCGCTGTCGTGGTTGCCTACGACAGCGAGGAAACCATCGACGAATGCCTGTCGCGGCTTCGCGCCGCGCAGGGCGTCGTCGAAATCCGGGTGATCGACAACGCCTCGCGTGATGCCACCATGGACATCGTGCAGCGTCATGCGGTTGTTGATCCGCGCCTGCGCTTCATCGCCAATCCCGACAACCCCGGCTTCGCCGTGGCCTGCAACCAGGGTGCCGCCGGCAGCCACGCGCCGTGGCTGGCTTTCGTCAACCCGGATTGTTTCGTCGAAGCCGACACGCTTGCACGGATGCGCGAACACGCGCATTCGCTGGGCGATGTGCTGATCGGCGCAGACTTGATTGGCGAGGACGGCGTGCGCGATAACGCCGCGCGCCGCCGTGATCCGGACTTCGCCGCGATGCTGCGTGACCCGTCACGCGTGCAACTCGGCGTTCCGGTCGAATCATCGATTTCACTGCAATCCGTAGATGCAGTGTCCGGCGCGCTGATGTTGCTGCCGCGCGTGTTGTTTGAGCAGTTGCAAGGCTTCGATGAAGGCTATCGCCTGCACGCGGAAGACCTCGACCTGTGCCGCCGCGCGCGCGGTGCCGGCGCAACGGTTGCCTGTGCCAACGGCGTGCGGGTGGTGCATGTGCGCGGGGTGTCCTCGCGCAGCCGCCCGCTGTTCGTGGAGTGGCACAAGCATCGCGGCTTCTGGCGGTACTTTCGCAGGTTCGAGGCACCGCATCGCGACGTATTCACCCGCGCGGCGGTGTTCGCGATGATCTGGGGACGGTTCCCGTTTGCGGTGCTGCGCGCGGCGATGCGGTCGTGATTGCGGGAAATCGTGCCGAGCAAGCTCGGCACCTACAGTCATCACCTTGCCTGTAGATGCGGAGCTTGCTCCGCATGCAGCTGCGTCAACTCAGCGATACCGATTGATCGTATCCCGCAACTCACGCGCGGCATCTGCCGCCGCTTCGGCATAACCCTCGCCGCGCGAGGCGTACAAAATCCCGCGCGAGGAATTGATCATCAGTCCGGTGCCGTCTGCCGTCTTGCCGTTGCGCACCACAGCCTCCACGTCGCCGCCCTGCGCGCCCACGCCGGGGATCAGCAGCGGCATCTCGCCGACGATATCGCGGATCACCTTCAATTCCTCGGGGAACGTCGCGCCCACCACCAGTGCGCAGTTGCCATCAGCATTCCAGTCATTGGCAATGGTGCGGGCGATGCGCTGAAATAGTGGTTCTGGCGGCTCGCCATCGACCAGTAGTTCCTGAAAATCGCGCGCACCGGGATTGGACGTATGGCACAGGAACACGCAGCCCCGGTCATTGCGCGCAAGGAAGGGCGCGGCGGAATCGCGGCCCATGTACGGGTTGAGCGTCACCGCATCCGCACCGAAACGCTCGAAGGCTTCGGTTGCGTATTGCTCCGCCGTGCTGCCGATGTCGCCGCGCTTGGCGTCCAGGATCACCGGCACGTCCGGATGCGCACCGTTGATGTGCGCGATCAGCCGCTGCAGCGCCGCTTCGCCATTGTTGTGCGCGGCGAAGTAGGCGATCTGCGGCTTGAACGCGCAGGCGTACTGCGCCGT
The DNA here is from genome assembly GCF_047606765.1 of Thermomonas sp. Lineage (GTDB taxonomy): Bacteria > Pseudomonadota > Gammaproteobacteria > Xanthomonadales > Xanthomonadaceae > Thermomonas. The sequence continues at coordinate 11,489 of NZ_JASGED010000073.1, forward strand.
TGCATCTGCGATGTCGCGGCAGAACGTGAACAGTGCTTCCTCATCGTCAACAAAGCGATCCGGGAGCTTCGCCAGATCGGGATCAAGGCCAACGCAGAGCAGGGAATCGGCCTGTTGCCAGCGGTTGCGGAGTTTTTCGATGAAGGTCATGGGTGGGGATTGTCGCTCAAGATTTTCGATTGTGTGAGGCCGCGTAAGGAAAACGGCGAGCCCTCACAGTCACTCCACCAGACGAACCGAAGGCCCGTAGCCAAGCAGGGTTTCATCGAAAGTGAGCAGAGTGATGCGCTCGGACTTTGCCTGCGCAACAAGCAGGCGATCGAAGGGGTCGCCATGCGTGGTGCCCAGCGAAAACACTTCGATGGCATGCGCCGCTTGTATCGGCAGCAGGTCGAAGCCGGAAGGTTCGATCGCGTCGAATATGTCCCGTGGTTCCACTTTCAGCTTGCCAAGACCGGCCTTGATGCTGATTTCCCAAAGCGAAGCCACGCTGACCAGCACCTCGGAACGGTCGATCAGGTTGCGGGTTTTCCGGCCCAGTCTGGCGGGATCGTTCAGCGCCCACAGCAGCACATGCGTATCCAGCAGCAGGCGCATGTCAGGCCTTGTTGCCGGACAACAGCAAATCCGCAGGCAGCGGGGCATCGAAATCCGGGGCAATCCCGATTTTCCCCTGCAGCAAGCCCAGCTTCTTGGGTTTGACTGCAGGCATCAGCGGTACCAGCCGTGCCATTGGCTTGCCGGCCTTGGCAATGATGATTTCCTCGCCGGCGGATGCCTGCTCCACCAGCCGGGACAGGTGGGTCTTGGCTTCATGGATGTTGATCGAGACGGACATGGGCATCCCCTGTCATGGGATTGGATGGACTAAGTCTAGTCCAGTCGGATGAGGGGATTCAAATCACGCATCAACAAAGCGATCCGGGAACTTCGCCAGATCGGGATCAAGGCCGACGCAGAGCAGCGAATCGGCCTGCCGCCAGCGGTTGCGGAGTTTTTCGATGAAGGTCATGGATGGGGATTGCTGCCCAGCCGCAACAGGAAATCCGCAGGCGTGATGATTTGGAATGCCGTCTGCCCCGCAAGCGTCTGCAGGTCGCGGTCGCCGGTGACCAGCAGGTGCGCACGCCCGGCGGTAGCCAGTTCCAGAAACGGACGGTCGAACGGGTCGCGGCACTCCGGCACCGCAGGCGGCGGCGACGGGATACGCACGCTGGTGGTGTGCGGCAGGTAGTCGGCCAGCAATTCCCGTTGGTCGTCGGCGGACAGGCGGAACTTCGGGTAGGCCAGTACGCGCAGCAGTTCCTGCACGGAGTCGGCGCTGACCAGCGGCTGCACTGCGCCGTTCTGCCACGCGCGACGCAGGTGGCTGGCGGATGCGTTGCGGAACACCAGCGCCGAGAGCACGACATTCGTGTCCAGCACCACGCGCAGCGGGCGGCTCACGGCTTGCGCTTGAGGGGCTTGCGCGGCCTGGCGGCGGGTTTGGCGGGATAAGTCGCTTTCGACTCGGCCACCCGCGTGCGCGCCCACTGCACGGCATCGCCGATGTCGCTGTCCGTCAGCGCAAGTTCGGCCAGCTTGGCGCGCACCGCATCGGCGCGCTGGATGCGCACGGGCGTCAGGATGATGACGCCATCGCGGGTCTGCACGTCGAAGTATTCCGCCGCATCCACCGCCGCGGTCGCGGCCTTGGGCAGCGTGAGCTGGTTCTTGGCGGTGAGCTTGGCGAGCATGATGGCTTGGCTGGTAGCAAGGAATCCTTACTTTCCGCCTCGCAAGGCAACGTCGTCAACCACCGGATGAAAAACGGGCCGCTTTCGCGGCCCGTCTGCTCCATCACTTCAACGCCTTGAACCGCAACCGTTTCGGGCCGGCGTCGTCGCCCATGCGGCGCCTCTTGTCTTCCTCGTACTCGCGATAGTTGCCCTGGAAGAACTCCACGTGCGAATCGCCTTCGAAGGCGAGGATGTGCGTCGCGATGCGATCCAGGAACCAGCGATCGTGGCTGATGACGAAGGTGTTGCCGGGGAACTCCAGCAGTGCGTCTTCCAGCGCGCGCAGGGTTTCGATGTCGAGGTCGTTGGACGGTTCGTCCAGCAGCAGCACGTTGCCGCCCTGCAGCAGCGTCTTGGCCATGTGCAGGCGGCCGCGCTCACCGCCGGACAGGGTGCCGACCAGCTTCTGCTGATCCTGGCCCTTGAAGTTGAAGCGGCCGATGTAGGCGCGCGACTGGATTTCCACGCCGTTGATGTTGAGGATGTCCAGACCGCCGGAGATTTCCTGGAACACGTTGTGGTTGCCGGTCAGCGCGTCGCGGCTCTGGTCCACGTAGGACAGCTGCACGGTCGGGCCAATCACGATTTCGCCGGAATCCGGCTTCTCCTGCCCGGTAATCATCTTGAACAGGGTGGACTTGCCCGCGCCGTTCGGGCCGATGATGCCGACGATGGCACCCGGCGGCACGATCATCGACAGGTTGTCGATCAGCAGGCGGTCGCCGAACTTCTTGCTGACGTTCTTGAACTCCATCACCGAGTTGCCAAGGCGCTCGCCCGGCGGGATGAAGATTTCGTTCGTCTCGTTGCGCTTCTGGTAATCGACCGATTGCAGCTCATCCAGTCGCGCCAGACGCGCCTTGCCCTTGCTGCGGCCACCCTTGGCATTGGAACGCGCCCATTCCAGTTCCTTCTGGATGGCTTTCTGGCGCGCCTTCTCCTGATTCTCTTCCTGCTTCAGGCGCTCGTCCTTCTGCATCAACCACTCGGTGTAGTTGCCCTTCCACGGAATGCCGCGACCGCGGTCGAGTTCGAGGATCCACTCGGCGGCGTTGTCGAGGAAGTAGCGGTCGTGGGTGACCGCCACCACGGTGCCGGTGTAGCGGTGCAGGAACTGTTCCAGCCATTCCACCGATTCGGCATCAAGGTGGTTGGTGGGTTCGTCGAGCAGCAGCATGTCCGGCTTCTGCAGCAGCAGGCGGCACAGCGCCACGCGGCGCTTCTCGCCGCCGGACAGCTTGCCGACGATGGCATCCCACGGCGGCAGGCGCAGCGCGTCGGCGGCGACTTCCAACTGGTTTTCCAGCGTATGCGCATCGCCGGCGGCAAGGATGGCTTCCAGGCGCTCCTGCTCCTTCGCCAGCGCGTCGAAGTCCGCGCCTTCCTCGGCATAGGCGGCGTACACGGCGTCCAGCGCGGCCTGCGCCTGCAGCACTTCGCCCACGCCTTCCTCCACCGCCTGGCGCACGGTGTGCTCCGGGTTCAGCTCCGGCTCCTGCGCCAGATAGCCGACCTTGATGCCGGGCTGCGGGCGCGCTTCGCCTTCGAAATCCTTGTCCACGCCGGCCATGATCTTCAGCACGGTGGATTTGCCCGCGCCGTTCAGGCCCAGCAGGCCGATCTTGGCGCCGGGGAAGAACGAGAGCGAGATGTCCTTGATGATCTGCCGCTTGGGCGGCACCACCTTGGACACGCGGTTCATGGTGTAGATGTATTGCGAGGACATGCGGGCTCCGGGCGTGCGGCGACGGCCTGCGCCGGAAGGGGCAGGCCACGAGTGGGTCTTGAGATGGCGAAATTATAGCGGGATCGCCTGTTTGCATCGAATCACCGCCGGCAAAGCCGCTAAAATCGCGGTTTCTCCCCGAACCCGGAGTTCCACGATGTTCTCCCGTGCCGACACGCTTGCCGCCTTCGACCCCGAACTCGCCCGCGCCATCGCCGACGAGAACCGCCGTCAGGAGGATCACGTCGAGCTGATCGCCTCCGAGAACTATGCAAGCCCACGGGTGATGGAAGCGCAGGGCAGCCAGCTCACCAACAAGTATGCAGAAGGCTATCCGGGCAAGCGCTATTACGGCGGCTGCGAACATGTCGATGTGGCCGAGCAGCTCGCCATCGACCGCGTGAAGGAACTGTTCGGTGCGGACTACGCGAACGTGCAGCCGCATTCCGGCTCGCAGGCCAATCAGGCCGTCTATTTCGCGCTGCTGCAACCGGGCGACACCATCCTTGGCATGTCGCTGGCGCACGGTGGCCACCTGACCCACGGCGCGAAGGTGAATGCCTCCGGCAAGCTGTTCAACGCGGTGCAGTACGGCGTCAACGACGCCGGCCTGATCGACTATGACGAAGTCGAGCGGCTTGCGCTGGAACACAAGCCGAAGATGGTCGTGGCCGGTTTCTCCGCGTATTCGCAGATCGTGGATTGGGCGCGCTTCCGCGCCATTGCCGACAAGGTGGGCGCGTATCTGTTTGTCGATATGGCACACGTTGCCGGTCTGGTTGCGGCGGGCGTGTATCCGAACCCGGTGCCGCATGCGCACGTGGTGACTTCGACCACCCACAAGACCCTGCGCGGCCCGCGTGGCGGGATCATCATTGCAAGCCGTGCGGCGATGGGCGATGCAGCGGAAGAAATCGAAAAGAAGCTGCAATCCATCGTGTTCCCCGGCATCCAGGGTGGCCCGCTGATGCACGTCATCGCGGCCAAGGCGGTGGCGTTCAAGGAAGCGCTGGAACCGGCATTCAAGGAATACCAGCAGCAGGTGGTGAAGAACGCGCAGGCGATGGCGAAGGTCATCATCGCGCGCGGCTACAAGATCGTTTCCGGCGGCACCCAGAATCACCTGATGCTGGTGGACATGATCGGCAAGGACGTGTCCGGCAAGCAGGCCGAGGAGGCACTCGGCAAGGCGCACATCACCGTCAACAAGAACTCGGTGCCCAACGACCCGCGCAAGCCCTTCGTCACCTCTGGCCTGCGCATCGGCACGCCGGCCGTCACCACGCGCGGCTACAAGGAGCCGGACTGCGTGGCGCTGGCCGAGTGGATCTGCGACGTGCTGGACAACCCGGAGGACGAAAACGTGATTGCCGGCGTGCGCGAGAACGTCGAGAAGCAGTGCAGGCAGTTCCCGGTGTACGGATGAGGCGCATGAGGACCGTTCTTGGGTTCGCGCTGGCGCTAAGCATGCTGCCCGCGCTGTCTGCTGCGCAGGAAAAGGAGCCATCGACCATTCGCGATTATTCCTTGAATGCGAACCGCGACTTGCCCATCAGGTGCTGGAAAGGCCAGTTGGCGCGCGCACCAGGCAAGACGATGGGCGAGTTGTTCGGCGATGCCTGGCCTGCGCAACCGGAGCCCGCAGCACCCGATGCACATTCCAGGGCGCGGCTGAAGTCGCTGCGTGTCGGGCGCGAGAAGTTGCGCGGTCTGCCGATGCAGAGCGGATTGGTGGTGGCTGCGGTGCTGGTGGATGCCGAAGGCAAGGCACTGAAGGTCGAGCCCCTGTGTGCGACGACGGAGGGGTTCGACATGGCGGTCAAGCGCATCTATTTGCGCGCCGAATACGTGCCCGCCACGGTGAATGGCAAGCCGGTCACCAGCGTGGCCGGGATCATCCAGCGTTTCGATTGCGCGCAGAATGAAGGCTGTCGTATCGCAACTCGCGCCGACGCCCCGGGCGACAGATAGGCAAGCCCCCCCATGCACTGCCCCTTCTGCCAGCATGCAGACACCCGCGTGATTGATTCGCGCGTGAGCGAAGACGGCGCGACGATCCGCCGCCGTCGCGAGTGCGAGGCCTGTGGCGAGCGCTTCTCCACGCTGGAAACCATCGAGTTGAAGCTGCCGGCGATCATCAAGTCCGATGGCCGGCGCGAGAACTTCGATGCGCGCAAGCTGCGTGCCGGTTTCGACCGCGCCTTGCAGAAGCGCCCGGTGTCGGAAGAGCAGGTGGAAGCGGCGGTGCGCGCGGTGGTGCATCAGCTGCGCATGGCTGCCGAGCGCGAAATCGCATCGCGCCGGGTGGGTGAGTTCGTGATGGCGGAACTGCGCAAGCTCGACCACGTGGGCTACGTGCGGTTTGCCTCGGTGTATCGCAGTTTCGAGGACGTGGCCGACTTCCGCGAGGAACTGGACCGCCTTGAGCGTGAGGTTCCAGGCGAAGGGCAACTGCCGCTGCTGGATGGCGATGCGCCCGGTGGCAGGCCACAGGACAAGGGCAGGAAACGTTGAGCGCCGGTTTTTCCGTCGCAGACCACGCGCTGATGACGCGCGCACTGCGGTTGGCCGAGCGCGGCGCATACACCACGCGGCCCAATCCGATGGTGGGTTGCGTGATTGCGCACGGTGAGGATGTCGTGGGCGAAGGCTGGCACCAGCGCAAGGGCGGGCCGCATGCGGAAGTGTTCGCATTGCAGGCCGCAGGCGAGCGAGCAAAGGGCGCGACCGCCTACGTCACGCTGGAACCTTGCGCGCATACGGGCAGCACCGGGCCGTGCGCGGATGCGCTGATCGCCGCAGGCATCGCGCGGGTGGTGGCCGCGATGCGCGACCCGTTCCCGCAGGTGGATGGCGCCGGCTTCGAAAAATTGCGTGCGGCCGGCATCACGGTTGAGTGCGGTTTGATGGAAGCGCAGGCGCGCGCGTTGAACTGCGGCTTCCTGTCGCGCGTGGAGCGCGGCAGGCCGTGGCTGCGGGTCAAGCTGGCGACCAGCCTGGATGGGCGTACCGCGATGGCTTCCGGTGATTCCAAATGGATCAGTGGCGAGGCGTCGCGACGCGACGTGCATCGCTGGCGCGCGCGCTGCGGCGCGCTGTTGACCGGCGCAGGCACGGTGCTGGCGGACGATCCACGGCTCACCGTGCGGCTGGATGACGGCAGTGACTTCGTGCCGCCGCTGCGCGTCGTGCTCGATCCCGGTCTTGCCACCGTTGCGCGCGGTCGCGTGCGTGAAGGCGATGCGCCCACGCTCTACATCCACGCGCCGGACGCCAAGGTGCCGCGTGAACTGCGCGCCGAACATGTGGCGGTGGCGATGCAGGGCGGTCGCTTCGACCTTGATGCCGTGCTGCGCCTGCTGGCCGCGCGTGGCGTCAACGAAGTGCAGCTGGAAGCCGGTGCCACGTTGGCTGGTGCGTTCCTGTCCGCCGGGCTGGTTGACGAATTGCTGCTGTACATCGCGCCGGTGCTGCTGGGCGAACGCGCCCGCCCGCTGTTCGATGGCCTGCAGATCGACACCATGGACGAACGCCTGCAACTGCGGCAGATCGAAAGCCGCAGCGTTGGCGATGACCTGCGCCTGCTGTTGCGTCCGCAGGCAAGGGCGCAGGGCTGATGTTCACGGGCCTGATTGCTGGCGTTGGCAGGTTGGCCGCGCGCGAAACGCGCGGCGGTGATGCGCGCATGACGATTGACGTTGGCACGCTGCCGTTCGATGGCGTGCAGCTTGGCGAAAGCATCGCGGTCAATGGCTGTTGCCTGACCGTGGTGGCGTTCGATGGCGGCAGCTTCGCCGTGGATGCATCCAACGAAACGCTGGCATTGACCACGCTGGGCCGCCTGCCGATCGGCGCGCCGCTCAACCTTGAACGCGCGATGCTGCCCACCGATCGCCTCGGCGGGCATCTGGTCAGCGGGCATGTTGATGGCTTGGCGACTGCCGCGCGCCGCTGGGACGATGCACGCGCGGTGCGCTGGCGTTTCGATGTGCCGATGGCGCTGCTGCGCTACATCGCGCAGAAAGGTTCGGTCTGCGTGGATGGCGTCAGCCTGACCGTGAACGCGGTGGACGATGCGGGTTTCGAAGTCGCGTTGATTCCGCACACGGTCGCGCATACCGCGTTCCATGCGTTGCTGGTGGGCGATGCGGTGAACATCGAAGTCGATTTGCTGGCGCGGTATGTCGAACGCCTGCTGGCAACATCGAAAAATTGAAGCCGTCATCCCGGCGAAAGCCGGGATCCAGCTTCTCATCCATCCGATCAAGAACTGGATGCCGGCTTTCGCCGGCATGACGAGCAAAACACCATGAGCTTCGCCCCCATCCCCGAACTGATCGACGAACTCCGCGCAGGCCGCATGGTCGTGGTGGTCGATGACGAAGACCGCGAGAACGAAGGCGACCTCATCATGGCCGCCGAACTGGTGCGGCCCGCCGACATCAATTTCATGGTCACCCATGCGCGCGGGCTGGTCTGCCTGTCGCTGACCCGCGAGCGCTGCGCGCAGCTTGGGCTTGCGCCGATGGTGCAGGCCAACACCGCGCAGTTCCAGACCAATTTCACCGTCAGCATCGAAGCCGCCGAAGGCGTCACCACCGGCATCAGCGCCTATGACCGCGCGCATACCATCCGTACCGCGGTGCGGCCGGATGCAAAGCCGTCCGACCTCAGCCAGCCCGGCCACATCTTTCCGCTCACCGCGCAGCCCGGCGGCGTGCTGACCCGCGCCGGCCATACCGAGGCCGCAAGCGACCTGCCGCGCCTTGCCGGGCTGGAACCTGCCGGCGTGCTGGTGGAAGTGATGAATGCCGACGGCACGATGGCGCGCAGGCCGGAGCTGGAAGCCTTCGCGCGCGCGCACGGGCTGAAGATGGGTTCCATCGCCGACCTGATCGCGTATCGCCTTGCGACCGAGCACACCGTCGAGCGCATCGACGAGCGCGGGATCGATACCGAGTTCGGCCCGTTCCGCTTGCTCACCTATCGCGACCGCATCGCCCACGAGCTGCATTTCGCGCTGGTGCGCGGCACTCCGCAGCGCGACACGCCCACGCTGGTGCGCGTGCAGGTGGAAAACCCGCTCAGCGACCTGCTGCACTGGCGTCGCGATGATTTTGGCGTGTCTGCTACCGATGCCCTGCGCGCCATCGCGGTGGAAGGGCGGGGCGTGATGGTGGTGCTGTCCGAGCCGCGTGATGCCGATGTCCTGCTGGCACGCCTGCGCAAGCAGCCGGAAGTGAAGGCCAACAGCAAGGACGTGGGCCAGTGGCGGCGCAACGGTGCCGGTGCGCAGATCCTCGCCGATCTTGGCCTTGGCCGGCTGCGGGTGCTCGGTACGCCGCGCCGGCAGGTGGGGCTGGCCGGCTACGGGCTGGAGGTCGTGGAATACGTGGCTCTGGTGACTCCCGCTTCTTCGTAGGAGCGGAGCTTGCTCCGCTCGCTGCTTGGGCACGGATGTGTCGAGCAAGCTCGGCACCTACATCAAGGATGAGGCGGCAAGGCAGGCTCCGCTCTACAATGTCGCGTTCCCACCGTTCCGGTTTCCCCATGCCCCACCACGAAGGCGACCTGCGCATCCATCCGGACGCGCGTTTCGCGATCATCGCCAGCCGCTGGAATCCGCGCATCGTCGATGCGCTGGTCGCCGCTGCGCGTGACACCTTCGCCGCAAACGGCGTCAGCGAAGCCGCTATCGACGTGATCCGCGTGCCCGGCGCGTGGGAATTGCCGATGGCCGCGCGCGACGTGGCCGCGGCCGGGCGGCATGCCGCCATCGTTGCGCTGGGCTGCGTGGTGCGCGGCGACACGCGGCATTACGAGCAGGTCGCCGATGGCGCGTCCGATGGCCTGATGCGCGTCGCGCTGGACACTGGCGTACCGGTGATGAACGGCGTGCTGGCGGTGGACAGGTTCGAGGATGCAGCCGCGCGCGCAGGTGGCAGTCATGGCAACAAGGGCGAGGAGGCGGCGCTGGTGGCAATCGAAATGGCCGACCTGCGCCGCAAGCTTCAGGCGCATGCACTTCAGGAGCAGGGCTAATGAACAATCGTCGTCGCCCCGATGGCATCGATCCGGTGGCACGCTCGCGTTCGCGCCGGCGCGCCTTGCAGGCGATCTATGCGTGGCAGATCAACCATGCGAGCGAGCGCGACCTGATCGCGCAGTTCGCCCATGAGCAGGCGCATGAAATCGCCGACCTCGAATACTTCGAAGATCTGGTGCGCGGCGTGCTGCGGCATGTTGCCGAAATGGATGCCGCGCTTGCAGCGCATCTGGATCGCACCGTTGATGAGGTTGATCCGATCGAGCGCGCGGCCCTGCGCATCGCCGCCTACGAATTGATCCACCGCCCGGACGTGCCGTACCGCGTGGTCATCAACGAGGCGATTGATTCGACCAAGCGCTTTGGTTCCGAACATGGCCACACCTACGTCAACGGCGTGCTGGACAAGGCCGCTGCCGTGCTGCGTGGCGTGGAAGTGAAGAAATAAAGAGCCAAAAAGCCGTCATTCCGGCGAAAGCCGGAATCCAGTTCTTGGAATCATCGAAGGAAGAAAGGCTGGATTCCGGCTTTCGCCGGAATGACGTGCAAGAGCAAAGGCGCTAGCCATGCAAGAGTTCGATCTGATCGCCCGCATCCGCCAGCGCGCCGCCACCCGCAGTGACGTGCTGCTGGGCATTGGCGATGATGCTGCGCTGCTGCAACCACCTGCCGACATGCAGCTGGTGGTGGCGATGGACACGCTCAACGCGGGCGTGCATTTCCCGCCGGACACCGCGCCTGCCGACATCGGCTGGAAGGCGCTGGCGGTGAACCTGTCCGATCTTGCCGCGATGGGCGCGACGCCTGCGTGGTGTGTGTTGTCGCTGTCATTGCCGGAAGCCGATGCGGGTTTCGTCGATGGTTTCCTTGACGGATTCCTGAAACTGGCATCGCAGCACGATGTTGCATTGGTCGGCGGCGACACCACGCGCGGGCCGCTGTCGGTTTGCGTGGCCGTGCATGGTGTCGTTGAACCCGGCATGGCGCTACGTCGCGATGGCGCGCGCATGGGTGACGATGTATGGATCAGCGGCACGCTGGGCGATGCCGCCGCTGCGCTGGCGCAGTGGAAGGCTGGCAGCGCGATGACACCGCAACTGCGCGAACGGCTGGATCGGCCGACACCGCGTGTCGCACTGGGTCGCGCATTGCGTGGCATCGCCACGTCCTGCATCGATGTTTCCGATGGCCTGCTTGCCGACCTCGGCCATGTCTGCAAGACAAGCAGCGTCGGCGCGGACATCGATATCGATGCATTGCCGGCATCAAGCGGACTGCGTGCCGCGTTCGATGCCGATACACGCCGCATCTTGCAAGCCAGCGGCGGCGATGATTACGAACTGTGCTTCACCGCACCGCCTTCGATGCGCGATGCCATCGCCCGGCTGGCGAGTGAACAAACCCCGCTGACGCGCATCGGCTGCATCGTCGCGGGAAATGGTGTGATCTGCGATGGCTTCGATGCAGGCCGCGCCGGTTACCAGCACTTCACCTGAGTTGCAGGCTCAGTCGTCGGCGCGGAAAGCATCGCGCAGCCAATCGAACGTGGGCGATGCGGGATCGCCACTGGCGGCGATCACGTCGAAGCGGCAGGGCGCATTTGAATGTCGTGGATGCCGTGACAGGAACACCTGAGCCGCATGCACCAGCTTGCGGCGCTTGCCGGCATCGACCGAAGCCGCGCCGCCACCGAATGCAGCACTCGCGCGATAGCGCACTTCGACGAACACCAGCGCGTCGCCGTCGCGCATCACCAGATCGATTTCACCGCTGCGGCTTGTGGCATTGCGCGCCAGCAGGCGCAGGCCATGCGCTTCGAGGAAGGCGAGCGCGGCGTCTTCCACCGCGTCGCCACGCGCGCGTGATGTGCTGTCAGCGTCCGTCATCGCCCAGCGGCACCGGCACGCCGCCGCTGAAACGCGACCAGCTTGGCTGGCGCAGCACGTTGCCGAAGCCGTCCAGGCTCAAGCGCCCGGTGGCACCTGTGATGCTGGCGTTCGGCGCGGTGGCAAGGTGTTGCAGGTAGCCGGCCAGCAGCCATGCGTCGAAGCCGAAGGCGAACAGCCGCGCGGCAGGCCCCTTGGCGCTGTCCACCAATGCGGCGGCGCTGGCGCGCTGCGGCAGCCCGGCAACGCCGCGCACCGACCATGTATCGATGGGATGGACGATGCCGTCCAGCACCATGTCATCGGCGGGCTTGCCGGTGCCTGCGGCGATCTGCGACGTCGCAACGCGCAATGTCGAAGTCAGGCCTGCAGCCGCCAATTGCGGTGCCAGCGTGCGTGCCTGCGTGGTCTTCAGCGCCAGCAGCACGGCATCCACGCCGCCTTCGGCCAGCACCGCCTGTCGCAAGGCTTCGGTCAGGTCGTCGCGATAGTAGAGGCTTGCAACCACCTGGATGCCGCGCCGTTCCAGTTGCGTGCGTGCGGCGGCAATCGCGCGACGCTGCGCGTCCTCGTTGCCCGCGACCAGCAGCACCCGCTTGCTGCCGCGTTGGGCCAGATAACCGGCAAGACTGATGCCTTCGTCCTCGGGCGACAGCGAGAAGCCCGCGCTGCCCGATTGCGGCGCATTGCCGCCGCGATTCAACGCCAGCAGCGGCACCGGCAGCGCATCGCCCGCGAACAGCGCATCGACTTCCTCACGCCCCAGCGGGCCAATCACGAAGTCGCTGCCTTCGGACACGGCACGTGCATAGGCGGCGCGGGTGCCGAGGGTGGCGGTGTCGTGGAAGCGCAGCTCGGGGCGACGGCGGCGCTCGCCGTAGTAGCCGGCCAGCAGGCCGTCGCGCACGGCGGTTGCAGCCGCGGCCTGGCTGCCGCTGAGCGGCAGCAGCACGCCGATCTTCAGCGGCGGGCGATAGCCATCGCGGTCGGCGGCGGGGCGGTCGGCCGCGCCGAATGTGGCATCACCACGGTCGAACGGGCGCGGCAGCGGCAGGCCACGCGCCACCAGCGCGCGACCGGCGAAGTTGTACAGCGGATCGCCCACCGGCAGGCGGGCGGCTTCGCGGGCCAGTGTGGCATCGTCCAGTTGCGCCAGCAGCGCGTCGATGCGCGCGGCGTTCGCGTTGCGGGCCGCGCCGGGCAGCGTGGCGTGTTCCTGCGCCAGCGCACGCGCCTGCTGCATGGCTTCGTTATGGGTCGCAGTGGCAGCAGGCTTCTGCACGTCCACGCTGGCACAACCGGCCAGCGCAAGCAGCAGGACGACAACCACGGATCGCACAATTTCGGATCGCATCAGGGCCACGGTCTGGCGCTCGTTCGGGAACCGGCTAGGATTCTACCTGCGACCACGACCAAGGCAGGCGATGCAGCACCCCGGAACCCTCTTTGTGGTCGCCACGCCCATTGGCAACCTCGGTGACATGAGCCCGCGTGCGCAGGACATCCTGCGTTCCGTGGCGGCAATCTGCGCCGAGGACACCCGCCGCAGCGGCCAGTTGCTGGCCCATTTCGGCATCGCAACGCCGCTGCTGGCCATGCACGAGCACAACGAGGACGCCATCGCGCAGAAGATCGTCGCGCGCCTGCTGGCAGGCGAATCGCTGGCGCTGGTGTCCGATGCCGGCACGCCGCTGGTGTCGGATCCCGGTTTCCGGCTGGTGCGCGCCGCGCGCGCGGCAGGCGTGAAGGTCAGCCCGGTGCCGGGGCCGAGTGCGCTGATCGCGGCACTGAGCGTGGCGGGACTGCCCAGCGACCGCTTCGTGTTCGAGGGTTTCCTGCCCGCGAAGGCCTCTGCGCGCCGCGAACGCCTGCAGGCGCTGGCCGGCGAGCCGCGCACGCTGATCTTCTACGAGTCCTCGCACCGCATCGCCGATACGCTGGATGATGCCGTGGTCGCATTCGGCGCACTGCGCCCGGCGGTGCTGGCGCGCGAGCTGACCAAGCTGTTCGAAACCGTGCTGGACGGCACGCTGGCCGACCTCGTCACTGCCGTTGCCGGCGATGACAACCAGCGCAAGGGCGAGTTCGTGTTGCTGGTGCAGGGCGCAGGCGAGGATGCCGATGCCAAGGTCGCCGAAGGCCACCGCCTGTACGCGAAGCTGGCCGAACACCTGCCGCCCTCGACCGCCGCGAAGCTGGCAGCGGAGTTGTCCGGTGCGCCGCGCAAGGCGTTGTATGGGATGAAGGATGGGGACGCGTCGTGAACGAACACGCAGCTGCCGACGAGCGCAGGGCCATCGCGAAGATCTACGAACGCGACATGGATCTGGTGCTGGTGGAGGAACTGGAATCCAACGAGGAGTTCCGCATCTGGCTTGCAGCGCGGGTATTCGGCATCGACTGCTTCCTGTCCCATGTCCGCGCCACTCATTCCGTGGTGGATGAATCCAACCGGGAGAGCGACGTGGTGTTCCGCTTCCTTGCGCGCCCGGGCAGCGACAACGGCGAACCGACCCGCTCGGCCATCCTGATTGAAAACAAGATCGATGCCATTGCCCAGCCCAATCAGGGCCGGGATTATGGCAAGCGCGGCCACGCCGGCATGGGTGGCGAGTGGGACGAGTTCCGCACCTGTCTGGTCGCGCCCAAGGCCTACCTGGATGCCGCCCACGATCGCGCGAACTTCGATGAAAGCGTGTCCTACGAGGAAATCCTCGCGTTCTTCGCATCAAGGAAGGGCCGTGACGAACGTTTCCGCTGGAAGGCTCAGCTGGTGGGCGACGCGATCTTCAAGAAGAAATCCGGCTACGTGGCGACGATCAGCGATGCCGCCACCGCTTTCGTGCTGGCTTACTACCAGCAGGCGCAGGCGTTCCCGCGCCTGCAGATGCCAACGCCGAAACCGCGACCGCTGGGCAGTACATGGATTTCGTTCAGGCCTGACAGCTTGCCGAAGGGCACCAGCATTGAGCATCAGGTGACCGCAGGCGCTGTGAAGCTCATGTTGCCGGGCGTGGCCGACCGGCTGGATGAATTGAATGCGTTGCTGCGGCCATTCCTGCGGACGGACATGGACATCATGCAAGCTGGCAAGTCCGTAGCCATCGCGATCCGCGTGCCAAGCATCGAATCACTGGCGGTGCCGTTCGCATCCGTGCAGGAAGGTGCAGTGGCGGGGCTGCGTGTCACTGGCGGTGCCGTTCGCATCCGTGCAGGAAGGTGCAGTGGCGGGGCTGCGTGCTGCCGATGCGCTGGTCGATCTGGTCGAACGGGTGCGTGCTGCGGGATTGCGGTTGGCCTGACCTGACCGCGCCCGCATGCGACAATGCCCGCGTGTGGCGGAGCCGGCCAGGCAGTCGCGTCATCCGCAAGGGTGCCGAGGAAAGTCCGGGCTCCGCAGGGCACGGTGCCAGGTAACGCCTGGGCGGCGCGAGCCGACGGACAGTGCAACAGAAAGATACCGCCCAAGACTGCTTCGGCAGGACGGCAAG
>NZ_JASGED010000074.1:0-30697 GCF_047606765.1 Thermomonas sp.
GGCGTATCGCCCAACCCGCGTGACAAGCGCTACCGCGTGCGCATCGAAGGCAATACCGTCAAGCCGTATTACAACCGCCAGCAGATCGATGCCAGCGGCCTTGATGCGCCTGTGCTTGCGTGGGTGGCCGATCCGTTCAAGCTGTATTCGATGCAGATCCAGGGCTCGGGCAAGATTCAGCTCAAGGACGGCGGGCTGATCCGGCTGGCCTATGCGGAACAGAACGGGCACCCGTTCATGCCCAATGCCACGCGCGGTGATTCCGACAACATGCTGCTGGCGATCAAGGCGCGCGGTCTGGAGCAGGCGCCCACCATCGATGTACCCGGCGGCACCCGTGGCGTGCGCAAGTCCGGCAGCAGCGGTGATGCCGCCGTGGATGCCGAGGTCGCGCGCATCGTGGCTGCACTGCAGGGCGGCGGCACGGCAACGGCCACTGCCAATGCGTCATCGCAACGCCCGAAAGCCAAGCGCCCGGCCAAGCGACCTGCGTCCAGCGGCAGCGCCATCGCGGTGCAGTCATCGGATGTGGATGCCATGATCCAGGCACTGATGAGTGCGCCGGTGGCGGATGAATCCTACGTTGCACCGGAAGATGACATCGCAGCGACCAGCGTCGAGACAAACGAAGCGCCAGCGCCGGCGTCCACATCGAAAGCAAAATCGAAATCCTCCGCTGCGCCGAGGATGGACATGTCCGAATACGAAGGCGTGGCCGGCAACAAGCCCGCCGGCCATGCCGTGGGCGATGGCGTGGCCGTGCCGCGCACGGGCATCCCCGATCCCAGCTATGTGTTTTTCCGCCGCATCGGCGACGGCCCGGAAGGCCCGATTGGCGCGCTGGGCGTGCCGCTCAGCCCGGGCCGCTCGATGGCGGTTGATCCGCGCGCCACGCCGCTGGGCGCACCGGTCTTCATCGACGGCACCCAGCCCGGCAACAAGGGCCCGATGCGGCGGCTGGTGTTCGCGCAGGACACCGGCGGTGCGATCCGTGGCAGCGTGCGCGGCGACTTCTTCTGGGGCTTCGGCGACAAGGCCGGCAGGATGGCGCTTGCCACCAACCAGCCGGTGCGGATGTGGCTGCTGTTGCCCAAGGCAGTGGCCGGCAGCGCCGCCGCCAGCGGCATCAAGACACGTGGCGCTGGCGGACTGCGCGATTGCGCGGTGCCGGACGAAGAGTTCTGCGTCGAGGATTGAATGCTCAAGCCCTCCCCTTCAAGGGGAAGGAGGAAAAGGCATAGGCCTTCCGGTGAATGGTTGCGTGAGCAGCGGCTAACTAGCCTGTGCCATCGCCATGCGCGCACCCGCGCGCTGCGCAATGCGCGGAACCGCCATGCTCGACGATCTGCTGCCGTATTACGAAACCGAACTGACCTACCTGCGGCGGCTGTCGAAGGAGTTTGGCGCGCGCTATCCCAAGATCGCCGCGCGCCTGCAGATGGAAGGCGAGGTCTGCGAAGACCCGCACGTCGAGCGGATGATCGAGTCGTTCGCGTTTCTGACTTCGCGCATCCACAAGAAGCTGGACGACGAGTTCCCGCAGATCACCGAAGCCCTGCTGTCGGTGCTGTATCCGCATTTCCTGCGGCCTGTTCCGTCGATGTCGATCGCGCAGTTGCAGCTCGCGCCCGGCACCGAAATCAGCACGATGCAGGAACTGCCGCGCCACAGCGAACTGCTGACGCGCCACGTGCAGGGCCTGCCGGTGCGCTATCGCACTGCCTATCCGGTGGAAGTGTGGCCGCTGCGCATCGCCGATGCGCGGCTGGAAGCGGCGGAGCGCTCCGCCTTCGCCGTCACCGGCAGCGACACCGTCGCCACCTTGCGCCTGCGCATCGAAGCCACCGGCCAGGAGCCCCTGTCGAAACTGAAAATCCCGCGCCTGCGCCTGTATCTGGATGGCGAAAGCCCACTGGTGCATGCGCTGCATGAACTGCTGCTCAACTCCGCCGCCAGCATCACCCTGCGCGCGCCGGGCGATGCGGCGCAGGTGCCGCCGCTGCGGCTTGCGCCGGACGCGCTGCAGCCAGTCGGCTTTGATGATGCCGATGCCCTGCTCGACTACGACCCGAGATCATTCCTGGGCTATCGGTTGATCCAGGAATACTTCGTGTTGCCGGAGAAGTTCCTGTTCGTTGACCTGCTGCTTCCCGACCTGTCGCGCTTCGGGCGCGAGATGGAAGTCGCCATCGAGTTCAACGCCTTCGGCAGGCCGGAACGCCTGCAACGACTGGAACAGGCCGTCTGTGCCGAGACCTTCCGCCTGTTCTGCACGCCGGTGGTCAACCTGTTCAAGCAACAGGGCGAACCGATCCGGCTGTCGCAGGAACGCCACGAATATCAGGTCATCCCCGACGTGCGCCGGCCGATGGGGCTTGAAGTCTATTCGGTCGATTGGGTGCGCAAGTTCAGCCGCACGCCCGGCGGCACCGATTCGGTCGAGTTCCATCCGATCCATTCGGTGCAACACGGCCTGCACGACGACGGCAGCGGCCATTTCTGGTTCCTGCAGCGGCGACCTTCGATGCTGCCGAACGACGACGGCTCCGACGTGATGATGAGCCTGGTGGATCGCGACATGAACCCGCGCACGCCGGGCGTGGACACGCTGTCCATCGGCCTGACCTGCACCAACCGCGACCTGCCCTCACTGCTGCCATTCGGCGGCGATGACAGCATGCTGCACCCCGAACAGGGCGGCGTGATCGCCAGCGCGCAATTGCTGAAAAAGCCAAGTGCCACATGGCGCGCACCGATGCGGCAGGCCAACCAGTGGCGGCTGATATCGCATTTGTCGCTCAACCATCTGTCCATCGTCGATGGCGGGCGCGAGGCGCTGCTTGAAATCCTCAACCTCTACAACTTCGCGGACTCCGGCACCCTGCGCAAGCAGATCGCCGGCATCACCGAAGTCTCCGGGCACCCTTCCGTCACCCGCGTCGGGCGTGCGCCACGGCAGGCCTTCGTGCGCGGCACCGAGATCGAACTCACCTTCGACGAGAACCAGTACGTCGGCTCCGGCGTGTATCTGATGGCCTGCGTGCTTGACCATTTCTTCGGCCTGTACTGCACCGCCAATTCCTACACCCGCCTCAGCGTGCGCACGCGCCAGCGCGAGGACTGGATGGTGCGCTTCGCGCCGCGCAGCGGAAGCCTGCCGCTGACATGAGTACCGACGCCCCCATACAGGTCGCAGCGCCCACGCCAACGGATCGCATCGACCCGATGCAGCCGGCACTGGAGCGCCTGCTGGCGGAGCCGGGGCGCTTCGGCTTCTTCCAGGCCGTGCGCCTGCTGTACGACGCGCATGGCTTCGACGGGCGCGGCACCGGCGCGCGTCCGGGGCCACTGCGCTTCACCACGCCACCGTCGCTGGCCTTCCCGCCTGCCGAGTTGCACGGCATCGAAAACAGTGAAGGCAATACCCGCGTCTGCGTGAACTTCATGGGCCTGACCGGCCCGTCCGGCGTGCTGCCACGCAATTACACGGAACTGCTGATCGCGCGCAAGACCAACCGCGACCGCGCCGCGCAGGATTTCTTCGATCTGTTCAACCATCGGCTTCTGTCGCTGTTCTGGCAGGCATGGGCCAAGCATCGCCCGGAAATCGGGCGGCAATTCGGCTTCAACAATTCGGTGCTGCGTTATCTGGAGCACATCGTCGGCTTGGGCACGCCCGCGCTGCAATCGCGGTTGCGCCCCACCCGGCGCGGCGATGTTGCAGGCAAGCCGCTGCCCGGCGCAGCGCTTACCTATTTCTCCGGCCTGATCGCACAACGCCCGCATGGCGAACGCGCCATCGCGCAGGTCGTGTCTGCCGTTGTCGGCGCGCCCGTTGAAGCCTCCGGCTGCCTCGGCACCTGGCAGGACATCACGGCGGGTGCCCGCACCCAGCTTGGCCGCGCCAACCACCGCCTTGGTGATGGCTGCGTGCTGGGCGCACGTTACTGGGACAGGCAAACCACGCTGCAACTGACCATCGGCCCGCTGCGGCGCGAGCGCTTCAACAGCCTGCTGCCGCGCGGCGTGCGGCTTGGCGACGTGATCGAACTGACGCAATTCCTCACCGGCATCGCGCTGGACCTGCGCGTGCGGCTGTCACTGCACGCATCCGAAGTTCCGCCGCTGCGCCTTGGCGCACGCGACGCAAACCGCCCGCAACTGGGCTGGAACACATGGTTGCGCGGTCGCCGCGAGCGGCGACCCGCCACCGATTCCCGATTCCACTTTTCCGCAATGGGAGGCCAATCATGGCACTGAACCTGCGTGCGCTCATCGCGCGTTTGAACACCACCTGCCGGGGCGCGATGGAAGGCGCGGCGGGCCTGTGCATGTCGCGCGGCCACTACGAGGTCGAAGTCGAACACGTGCTGGTGAAGCTGCTGGAAGTGGAGAACAGCGACATCCGCCGCATCCTGCGCCAGTTCGAGATCGCGCCCGAAGCACTGGAGCGCGAGCTGGGCAAGGTGCTGGACGGCTTCAAGAGCGGCAACCAGCGCACGCCCGCGCTGTCGGCGATGATCCCCAAGCTGTTCGAATCCGCGTGGGGCTGGGCCTCCATCGAATTCGGCGAAGCCAAGGTGCGCAGCGGCCATCTGCTGGTCGCACTGCTGGGTGATTCCGAACTGCGCAGGCTGGTGTCGGTAAGTGCGCGCTCGCTGGAAAAGATCAACCTCGAAACCCTGACCAGGAACTTCCACGCGCTGACCGAAGCCTCCAGTGAAGCAAAGGACGCACGCGCACTCGGCGATGCCGGCGGTGCCATCGGTGGCGAAGCCGCTGCACCCGGCGCGGCGGCAGGCGGCGGCAGGCCCAGCAAGACGCCGAACCTAGACCAGTACTGCATCAACCTGACCCAGCGCGCCCGCGACGGCAAGCTCGACCCGGTGTTGGGCCGCGATTCGGAAATCCGGCTGATGGTGGATGTACTGACCCGCCGCCGGCAGAACAACCCGATCCTCACTGGCGAGGCCGGCGTCGGCAAGACCGCCGTGGTCGAAGGGCTGGCACTGCGTGTCGCCGCGGGTGACGTACCGCCGCAGTTGCAGGGCGTGGAACTGCTTTCGCTCGATCTTGGCCTGCTGCAGGCCGGCGCATCGGTGAAGGGCGAGTTCGAAAACCGGTTGAAGGGCGTGATCGAAGAGGTCAAGTCCAGCCCCACCCCGATCATCATGTTCATCGACGAAGCGCATACCCTGATCGGCGCAGGCGGCGCAGCCGGCCAGAACGATGCCGCCAACCTGCTCAAGCCGGCGCTTGCACGCGGCGAGATGCGCACCATCGCCGCCACCACATGGTCGGAATACAAGAAGTATTTCGAGAAGGATCCGGCGCTGACCCGCCGCTTCCAGGTGGTGAAGGTGGATGAGCCGGACGATGCCAAGGCGGTGTCGATGCTGCGCGGCGTCGGCCAGGCGATGGCCGCGCATCACAAGGTACGCATCCTCGACGAAGCCATCGTCGAAGCGGTGAAACTCAGCTCGCGCTTCATCCCCGGCCGGCAGCTGCCGGACAAGGCCGTCAGCATGCTGGACACGGCCTGCGCCAAGATCGCCATCGGCCAGAACGCCACACCCGCCCGCATCGAGGATGCGCGCCGCAGGCTTGACGTGCTGGCCACCGAGCGCACGCAACTGGAAAAGGAACAGGCCGGCGGCAGCGACCACGGCAAGCGCCTTGCCGAGATCGCCGATGAAACCGCGAGCCTGAGCGAATCGCTGGCGGCGGACGAAGCCCGCTTCGCGCAGGAGAAGGAACTGGTCGGCAAGATCCACGCCGAACTGGACAAGGTGGAGGCGATGTCGGCGGACGATCCCGCCCGCGCCGATGCCGTAGCCACGCTCAATGCGCTGCGCAGCGAATTGAAGACGCTGCAGGGCTTCGAACCGATGCTGCTGCCGGTGGTGGATGCCTCCGCCGTGGCAGAAATCATCGCCGGCTGGACCGGCATCCCGGTGGGCCGCATGGTCGCCGACGAAATCCAGACCGTGCTGCGGCTGAAGGAATCACTGGAAGAACGTGTCATCGGCCAGAGCCATGCGCTGGATGCCATCGCCCAGCGCGTGCGCACCTCGCGCGCCAATCTGGAAGACCCGGACAAGCCCAAGGGCGTGTTCCTGCTGGTCGGCACCTCCGGCGTGGGCAAGACCGAAACCGCGATTGCCCTTGCCGATGCGTTGTACGGCGGCGAGCGCAGCATGATCACGATTGCGATGTCCGAATATCAGGAAGCGCATACCGTCTCCAGCCTCAAGGGCAGCCCGCCCGGCTACGTCGGCTACGGCGAAGGCGGCGTGCTGACCGAAGCCGTGCGCCGCAGGCCGTATTCGGTGGTGTTGCTGGACGAAATCGAAAAGGCCCACCCCGACGTGCTGGAGCTGTTCTTCCAGGTGTTCGACAAGGGCCGCATGGAAGACGGCGAAGGCCGCGAGATCGACTTCCGCAACACCCTCATCATCCTCACCTCCAACGCCGGCACCGATCTGGTGATGCAGGCCTGCAACGAATCCGATGACGTGCCCTCGGTCGAATACCTCAACGACCTGCTCAAACCCGAGCTCAACCGCGTGTTCAAGCCGGCCTTCCTGGGCCGCACTGCCGTGATCCCCTATTACCCGCTGAAGGACGAGAACCTGCGCAAGATCGTGCGCCTGAAACTCAACAAGATCGGCAAGCGCATCAAGGCCAACCACGGCGCGGACTTCCAGTACGACGATGCGGTGGTGGATACCATCACCGCGCGCTGCACCGAGGTGGATTCCGGCGCACGCAACATCGACAACATCCTCACCGGCACCGTGTTGCCGGAAGTCTCCGGCCACGTGCTGGAACGCATGGCCGAAGGCGGCAGCATCCAGGCCATCCACATCGGTGCAGGTGAAGACGGCAAGTTCACCTATACCGTCTGCTGACAACCCGACGCGCGGCCAGGGACGGCCCCGCGCGGCATCAGGCCTGCACCTCGGGCACTACACCCTTCGCGCTATGCCATGACCGGCGGCATCGGCCACGCATAGCACTTCGGACGAATGTCGCCCGCCGCCGCGTTTGACCACCATAGGCAGCGAAACCCGGCCATCCACGTCATGCCCAGCCATTTTTCCACCAGCAACCGCATGTACTTCCTCACCCTGCAGGACTACGGGGAGGATGACCTGTTGATCGATGCAATGTCGGGCCATGAAGCGGTCTCGCAATTGTTCGAGTTCAAGCTGCGCCTGCTGTCCGAACATGAGGACATCGACCCGGAGCGGATCATCGGCCGCACCGCGATCCTGCGCATTGAAACCGACGGCAGAAACGAGCAAGGCGAACGCCACTGGAACGGCTATGTCTCGCGCTTCACGTCCTGTGGACGCGCGCATTCCTCGGCGGATGGGCAGGACGACATGTTCGTCTACGAGTGCGACATCGTGCCCTGGTTCTGGTTCATGACCCAGCACGAGGACTGCCGCATCTTCCAGGAGCTGACGGTTCCCGAAATCATCGAAACGATCTTCGGCGAGTTCAACTACAGCGACTTCAGGATCGAGCTGAAGGAAACGCATCCCAAGCTTGAATACTGCACGCAGTACAACGAGACCACGTTCGACTTCATCTCGCGGCTGATCGAACGCGAAGGCATCCACTACTACTTCCGCCACCATGACGATGGTGGCGAGTCCAGGCACCTGCTGGTCTTCACCGACCACAAGGACGGCAACCCCAAACTGGATCCGCACATCATCCCGTTCCACGAACACGGACACGCCGAAGAAGGCGACGCCATCACCCATCTGGTACGCAACGAACAGATGCGCACCCGTCAGGTCACCTTGTCCGACTGGAGCTACGAAAAGCGCAACGCGGTCAGCGAGAACACGCCCACCATGCTGCGGATCGGCGCGGACTGGGAACTGGAGCGCTACCGCTACCCGGGCGATTTCACGAGGCAGGACGGCAGCTCCGACCCCACCCTGGGCAAGCATCGCTCGCAGGTGCTGATGGAAGCCGAGGAATCCAGTCACCTGCAGTGCCGCGGCAGCGGCCAGGCCCGCAGCCTCACGCCCGGCCACATCTTCACCCTTGAAGATCACCATGACGACCGCTTCAACATCGAGTATCTGGTGCTCGCGGTCTGGCACCACGGGCGCAACAATCTGGGCGGCGAAGAGGGCGCATCCGATTACCGCAACGACTTCCTCCTGCAACCGCATGAGCGGGTGTATCGCGCGCCGCTGACAACGCCGCGCGGCCAAGTGCGTGGCCCGCAGACCGCTGTCGTGGTCGGCCCGCAGGGCGAAGAGATCTACACCGACAGCCATGGCCGCATCAAGGTGCGCTTCCCCTGGGATCGCAAGGTGCCCAGGCGCACCACCAACACCCAGGACGACAAGGCCTCGTGCTGGGTGCGGGTGGCGCAGATGTGGGCCGGCAACGGCTACGGCACGCTGTTCATGCCGCGCATCGGCATGGAAGTGGTGGTCGATTTCCTCGAAGGCGACCCGGACCGCCCCATCGTGGTGGGCTGCGTCTATAACGGCATCAACCAGCCGCCGCTTGCACTGCCCGGCGAGGCCACCCGCTCCACCATCAAGACGCTGTCTTCCAAGGGCGGCGGCGGCTACAACGAGCTGCGCTTCGAAGACAAGAAGGGCCACGAGGAAATCTACCTGCACGCGCAGAAAAACCTGCAGCTGCGCACCGGCAATTGCCGGACGGAAGCCGTCGGCGTGCATTCCGACCTCACCGTGGGCAAGAACCATACCGAGACCATCGGCGAGGATCGCGCAGCCACCGTCGGCAAGAACGAAACGATCGCCGTCGGCCAGCACCGCGCACTCACGGTCGGCGCGGACGACTACCGCACGGTCGGTGCCAATCACCACACCGACGTGCGCAGGAACAGTGCCCACACCGCCAGCCTGAATCTGGATCTCACTGCCGGCGCGAATCTCGCGCTCACCAGTGGTGCGAACACCGACATCAAGGCCGGCACCAACCTGGTGCTGGAAGCCGGGACGATCATCAGCCTGAAAGCCGGCAGCAGCTCCATCGTACTCAGCCCGGCAGGCGTGCAGATCACCGGCACCATGGTCTTCATCAATTCCGGCGGCAGCCCTATGCCTGCCAACAAGGCGATGAAGGCGGAAAAGGCAGACAAACCGAAGGAAGCGCTGGAGGCCATCAATTCCAAGGCCGGAAAGGTCACCAACCCGACCCAGCAACTGCAGGCCAAGGCCCTGCGCAATGCCGCCCGCGCGGCACAACCGTTCTGTGCTGAATGCGAGGCCGCACGCGCCGCCCTGCGGGCAATGGGCGTGGGTGCATGACCGCGCCAGCACCCGCGACGCAAACCACCGGCGGGCACATGTCCGATCCTGCCGCCCTTTTGCGTATTGATATGGAAGGAAGATGGCAAAGGCCCCGGGGGGAGACCCGATCCGGCATGTCGCCGGGCGTCATCGCAGGCTCCACCGGACAGCAGGGAACGATTCGCGTGATCGGTCAGGCACATTACGAGCAATTGCGGCGCACGGTCTTCGGCAATGGCGCATCGCCGGTCTTCGCGGTGCTGGACGGCGCGATCATCGACGACCTGCCCAGCCTGCTGCAGCGCAACGCGCCCGAAGCGCTGTGCCTGTTCTCCGGTAGCCTCGACCCGATGCTGGCCGCAGCTGCGCCCTACGTGATGCAACTGGACCCGGATGCCACGGCCACCCAAATGGCATTGCGCGACGGCTGGAACGACCACTGGGGCATCGTGCTGGTGGCCGATCCCGGTGTTGACCTGCACGCGGTGCGCTCACACCTGCGCCGGGTGCTGCGCGTGCGCACGCCGGATGGCAACAGCATGTTGTTCCGCTTCTATGACCCGCGCGCGTTTCGCACAGTCATTCCATCACTGGACGCACCGGCGCGCCGGGAGTTCTTCGGCCCGATCCGCGGTATCTATGTCGAAGGCCGCAGCCAGGACAGCGCGCTGTATTTCGCGCGCGACGGTGGCCCCGGGGCGCAACCGCTGGCCCTGTCCAGCGCCGCCTGAAGGAGTTGCAGGTGCTTGCAGTCAAACGCAAACAGATGGCCGCGATCGGCGAAGTCCAGCTTCGCAACAATCTGGCCGACTTCCTCAACCGCCATCTTGGCGGCAACGCGCCCATGCAACTGGATCAGCTCGATGCCGAACTGGACGCGGTGATCGACCACTGCCGCAAGGCCGGCCTGCGCAGCCAGCGCGCCGTGGCCGCCTATGCCGTGGCCTGCTCGTTGTTCGGCAACATGCGGGTCGCCAACGATCCGTCCATCGTCGGCATCCTGGCCGACCGCAGCAGTTCGCAGCTCGACCGCGCCCTGCTGATCGAAATCTGGACCGCCGCCGCCTACAGCGACCACCGCCGTGCGCAGGGGGGCTGACATGTTCGAATCATTGACCGAAGGGCTGTCGAGCATTGGCGCTGCCGCAGGGCAAGCCGCCCAGCAGGCACAGCAAGCCGCCACCGCCGCCACCCAGCAAGCCGCCGCTGCGGCACAGGGCGCGGTTGCCGAAGCACAGACCGCCGTCTCCAATGCCGCCACCGCGGCCGCAGGCGCTGCGAACGGCGCAGTGGCGCAAGCCCAGCAAGCCGCGCAACAAGCCGCCGCACAGGCAGGTGCCGCTGCGCAAGGCGCGCTGACGCAGGCCAACCAGGCACTGGACGATGCCCGCAACGCCGCCAACGACATCGCACAGAAAACACTGGCGCAGGCCAATCAGGCGCTCACCCAGGCCCGCGAGCAGGCCGGCGCAGCAGCGCAGAACGCATTGAAGCAGGCGCAGGCAGCGGTCGATGCCGCCCAGCAGCAAGCCAAGCAGATGGTGCAAGGCGCGCTGGACACCGCCACGCAGGCGCTGGACAACGCCATGCAGACCGCCGAGCAGGCGGCACAGGAAGCCATCGATCAGGCCATGGGCATGGTGGACAACGCCATGACCCTGATCGAGGACGGCGTGGGCAATGCGCTGAGCGCCGCCAACACCGCCATCGATCAGGCACAGGACATGCTGCGCGATGCCGCCAGCAATGCCTTGCAGGCCGCGCGCAGCGAAGTCATGGATCGCGCCCGTGATGCACTCGGCATGGTCGGCGCATTGATGGACGCACTGCCCGATGCCTTCCCCAACCTGCCGGTGGACATGCCCTCCTCGCACTGCCCCTATGTGCAGGCGCTGATGGACGAACTGGCGCGCCGCGCCGCGCAGGCCAACAACGCACTGGGCAATGCCGGCAACGCGCTGCAGAACGTGGCGGGGCCACTGCTGGATCAAGCCAACGCAGCGCTGGATCAGGCCGATGCGCTGGCCGATCAGGCGATGGCTGCCATGGACGATGCCATGAACGCGCTGGATCAGGCGCAAGCTGCCGCCAACAGCGCCGCCCAGCAGGCGCTGGATACCGCCAAGGGCGCAGTGCAGCAGGCACAACAGGCCGTGCGCGATCAGGCCGGTGCCGCCATCGCGCAGGCCAAGGACGCCGTCAACGGCATGAAGGAACAGGCGCAGCAGGCCGCGCAAGGCGCGATCGATCAGGCGATGACTGCCGTCGATAGCGCCCAGCAACAGGCCGGCGATGCCGCCCAGCAGGCACTGGACACGGCACAAGCCGCTGCCGCGCAGGCCCAGCAACAAGTCAGCCAGGCCGCACAACAAGGGCTGGCGCAGGCCAATCAGGCCGCACAACAGGCCCAGCAAGCCCTGACCGGTGCCGCACAAGGCGCACTGAACACCGCGCAGGAAACCGCACAACAAGCCGCAGCCACCGCCGGCGAAGCCGCGCAAGCCGCCATCGGCAGCGCACAAGCCGCCATCGGCAATGCGTCGAACGCAGCTGCGCAAGCTGCCAATGGCGCGGTCGGTGCAGCGCAGTCAGCGACAGCCGGTGCCACGCAAGCGATGGGCAACGCCGCCAAGTCGCTGGGCAACCTGTTCGGCTGATCTGGATGTAACAGCACAACGCAGTACCCTTCAACACCGGGCTTTATCAGTAATCACTGGTACGGCTGGTGGGCGCAGGTTTGTGTTTGTGTTGAGTATTTACCCGACAGTCCGCCCCTCATGAGGCCATGAAGGGCGGACACCTGGGCCTTCGGTAGATTGGTGGTTACCACACCGATCAACCTCACCGGAGAACCCAGATGTCCGCTGCATCCCAGCGTGCCAAGCGCAAGCTATCCCTGCTCCAATTGGCCGAGGAACTCGGCAACGTCTCCAAGGCCTGCCAGATCATGGGCTACCACCGAGACTCGTTCTACGACATCAAGCGTGCCTTCCAGACCGGCGGTGTCGCTGCGCTGGTCGAACAGCGTCGCGGCCCGCGTGGGCCACACCCCAACCGGGTCTCGCCCGAGGTCGAGCAAGCCATCCTCGACTTCTGCCTGGCCCACCCCACCAAGGGCTCGCAGTTCGTCGCCAACCAGCTGCGCCTGCAAGGCGTCGAGGTCAGCCAGTCCGGCGTTCGCGGCGTCTGGCAGCGTCACGACCTGCTTCGGCGTCACCAGCGCCTGCTGCGACTGGAAGCCGCCGCTCGCGAGACCACCTTCGTCCTGTCCGACTAGCAGATGCGCCTGCTGGAGAAGGCCGGCAGTGACGCCCTGCCACAACACGTCGAGTCCAACGGCCCCGGCGAACTGCTCAACCAGGACACCTTCTACTGGGGCACCCTCAAGGGCGTGGGCAAGGTCTACGTTCAGGTCGTGGTCGACACCTTCTGCTCGCTGGCCTTCGCCAAGGTCTACACCAGCAAGATGCCCGTCACGGCTGCCGACACCCTCTACGAGCGCGTACTGCCGTTCTACGAAGCGCTCGACGTGCCGGTGCAGGCGATCCTGACCGACAACGGCCGCGAGTTCTGCGGCAAGCCCGACAGTCACCCCTACGAGTTGCTGCTGGCGATGGAGGGCATCGAGCATCGCACCACGAAGATCGCCACGCCGCGCACCAACGGCTTCGTCGAGCGCATGAACCGCACGCTGCTGGACGAGTGCTTCCGCGTCGCAGGACGCCAGACCTGGTACATCACCCCCGCCGAGATCCAGCGCGACCTCGACACCTTCCTGCGCTACTACAACCACGAACGCAGCCACCAGGGCTATCGGCTCAAGGGCCGCACACCTGCTCAGGCACTGCGCGAAGCGCTCAAGCGCAAGACCCTGCCACCGATCATTCCAGAACCCGAGGAGACAACCGAAAACGAAGCTGAGAAACTCGTCGCCTGACTGCCACTACCGATGACCCAGTGTCGGGTAATTACTCAACTTGTACACCTGCGATGTAGCCTTCATCAAAATAATGCCGCCGCTCGAGTCCGTTGCCATAAGTCAAGCTCACGGCGGGGCCGAAAGGCCGGCGCTTGACGCCTGTCACCACATTGCTAACCGTACCGCCGATGTTCACCGTCATCACCGTCTGCTTGCCTTGGACATAGCCATACCGACATTACGTTCATGCGTTTCATCATGATTTGCTGTGCTGCTTTTGCTCGCCATCGTTGCCCCCGGGATGAAGGCACCAGATTCTTTGGCTATCTGGCGCAACTGCTTCGATTTAGCTGAAGCACGTCACATACCGAGACATGCCCTGTGAAGCGGCAAACCTGCGGCCCCAAGGCAAGGGCAAAGCCCGCCTTGTGCGAATTTCGTGAAGCTCGTGCAGCCACTTCGACCACGTCACTCGATGACGCCCCTTCTGGTCGATGCGTGCGATTCGACCACATCTATGCAAACGATTGCAATAGCCCATGGATCGCGCATCACGGGGAATGTCGTCCCGCACTCTCACCACGATCAAACACCCGAAACGCCTGACATGAAAAGGGCCGGCAATGCCGGCCCTTGGCACATCAACGGAGCGGCACTGCGTCCGATCAGTTTTCCACCAGCATCTTGCGCGGCAGCTTTTGCGGGCGCTGGGCAGTGTTGTAAACGAACGAGGCCACGATGGCGGCAGCCTGCTTGAGGTCGGCTTCCACCGCGTGGTCCTGCACGTCCAGATGGGTGTGGTGGACGTGGCTGAAGTAGTCCAGCTGATCCTGCACGAACTGGAAGCCGGGAATGCCGACGCGGTCGAAGCTGATGTGGTCGGTGCTGCCGGTATTGCGCTGGGTGACGATGGTTGCGCCGACGTCATGCCACGGCTTCAGCCATTCCTCGAAGATCGGCGCAGCCGACAGGTTTTCCTGTGCGTAGATGCCGCGAATCTTGCCGCTGCCGTTGTCCAGGTTGAAGTAGGCCGAGATGCGCTCGTACTCCGAGGTGCGGATCAGCTTGCCCTTGCTGGTGCGGAATGCAGCGGGGAGTGCTTTCTGCTCGGGATCGGTCGGTTCCGGATAGCGTGCGAAATGCTTCGCGACGTAATCCTGCGAACCCACCAGGCCTTGTTCCTCACCCGTCCACAGCGCCACCCGGATGGTGCGATTCGGTTTCGCACCGATGGCCTTGAGGATGCGCACCGCCTCCATCATCACCGCCACGCCTGCGCCGTTGTCATTCGCGCCGGAGCCGGTGTGCCAGGAATCCAGATGCGCGCCCAGCATCACGACTTCATTCTTTTGCGGGCCGGTGCCGGGAATCTCGGCGATGGTGTTGTAGGCGGTCTGGTTGGTGTCGCTGGTGAAGCGCGCATCCACCTGCAGGCGCAGGCGCACGGCTTCCTTGCGATCCAGCGCACGCATCACGGTGTTGTAGTGCTCGGCCATCATCACCAGCGCCGGCACGCCGACCGATTCACCGGCCTTGCGCGAACCGCCACCCATGACGCGGACGATGCCGTTGTCCCAACTGCTGATCGACACGGTGGCGACCACGCCCTCGTCGATCAGGAATTGGTTGAGCAACGGGCCGAAGGCCATGCGTTCGCGATACATCGCCAGCATCGCGGCATCACCACGGCGCGCCTCGGGCAGCGGATAGGCGAGCAGTTCTTCCAGGCTGGCGTGATCGTGGCGCTGGAAGTCGGACTTCTCGTTGGGCTTGTACGCGCGCGGTGCGTCGGTGAACAGCACCTTGCCCTTCAGCTTGCCCTTCCACTTTTCCAGATCGGCCTTGGACTCCAGCTTGGCGTAGATGGCCTCGCCTTCCACCGCGCCACTGGTGCCCGGCGTCCACGCCTTGGGCAGCGCGTGCAGCGGCATCGGGCGCGGGCTGAGCATTTCCACCGTGGTGTCGGTGAACGCCCAGCCGCGACCAAAATCTTCCACCGCCTCGTCATGGACGTTGGACAGGCCCCATTCGTTGAACTTGGAGCGCGTCCACGCATTCGCCTCGGCCATCGCCGGGGAATTGGTCAGGCGCGGGCCGATCACGTCGGTCAGGTGATTGAGCGTCGCCATCACCTGCGAACGCTGGAACGCTTCCTGACGGATGCGCGAGGTCGTGTCGAGGTCGATCTTCTCTTGTGCCTGCACCACGCCACCCGCCAGCAGCGCGGCGGCCAACAACAATCGCTTCATTGCATCCAATCCCCGGTTGGCAAACTGACCTTGGAGTTTAAGGGTCAAAACCGCCCCTGCCGTGGGCCATCGGTCATGTTTCAGGCCACTTCCGCCCCGGTTGCGCGATGCGCGGCGCGTTCCAGCCGGGCGCGCAGCACCGTGGGGAAGTACTGCGTCGGCCAGTCGCGGTCATTGGCGACTTGCGCATGCACGCGGCTGGCCTCCAGCGCGCCGAAATCGAGATCGGCGATGGCCCAGCATGCCTCGCCACGGGTCTGCGCCAAAATGCCGTCGGCAGGCAGCCCCACGTCCATCGGTGCGATCAATGCGGCCTCGCCGGTATTGGTGTCCAGCGCCGGGCTCCACGCTGCTTCGCCGGCAGTGACCGCCTGTGCCACGAAGCAGCGGTTCTCCAGCGCCCGCGCCAAACAGCCCACCCGCACGCGGGTCGCGCCGGCATCGGTATCGGTACAACTGGGCACCAACAGCAGGCGCGCGCCGGCCTCGCACTGCGCGCGCACCGGCAGCGGGAACTCGCTGTCGTAGCAGACCGAGATGCCCGCGCGAATGCCGTCGATGTCGAACACCTTGAGTGCATCGCCGGATTCGATCACGCCGGTTTTCTTCTCGAAGCCGGTCAGGCGCAGCTTGTCCTGCCACAGGTGGTCACCGTCGGGCGAAAACAGGTCACTTCGATTGCAATAGCGCCCGCGCCCGCGCCCGCCATCCAGCAGGAAGCTGCCGGCATTGATCCACAGGCCCAACTCGCGCGCCAGGGTTGCGTATACATCAAGCCACGCATCGCGCAACGGCTGTATGGCGGCAAACGAGGCATGCAAGTCGCCGCGCGTTTGCGCATCGAACATCGCCGCCAGTTCCAGCGACAGGTATTCCGGCAATACCGCAAGCTCCGCGCCACCACGTTTTGCTTCGCGCAGCAAGGCTTCCTGCTTCGCCGCGAACTCGACGAAATCACGCGGCTCACCAACCGGGTATTTGCAGGCCGCGATCTTCATGCGTTCGTCTCCTCGTCAAGTGGCCGCAGCCAGAACGTCAGCGGATGTTCCACTTCGCCAACGCCATTCTCATTCCAGTGCAGGCGCATGGTCATCCCCGGCTGGCGCACATAGCCGCGTTTCGTCCAGAACGCATCGTTGTCGCGATGCCCGGCAGGACGGCGCGGATCGGCGGCATCGCGATCCACCGCTGCGAATGCCGTGAAATCGAAACCACCAAGCCGCCGCGCATGCGCCTCGCGTGCGTCGAAGAAGGCATGGCCGAGGCCGCGCCCGCGATACGCCGGCAGCAAGACGGATTCCCCGCAATAGAACACCCGCGCCGGCTCGATGCCGCGTTCATGGAACGGTTGCTGGAACTCGGCACTGTCCTGCGCCAGCGGGATGCCGGTGGATGCGCCAACTACCGCATCGCCATCACGCGCCAGCACCACCACGCTGTCCGCTGATGCCGCATACGCCGCAAGATATTCGCGCTCGTAGGCGGCACTGCCTGCGTACAGATAGGGCCAGTCGCGGAACACCGCGATGCGCAGTGCGGCCACCGCGTCCAGGTGCGGCAGGATCGCCGCACCGGACAGGGTTTGCAGGGTGATGGCATCGGTCATGACCGGATTCTAGGCCGAAGACTCGGCGCGCGAGGGCGACGGCATCCGCGCCGACACCTGATACCAGTCCACCTTGCGGGTCGCCAGCATGATCGCGGCCAGGATCGCGAACAGCAGGCCGGAGCCCAGCACCAGCGCGTTGTCCTCCGACAGCAGCAGGCCATACAGCGCGGCGTACAACGTGCCCAGCATCGCCGCGAAGCCAAGCCCGCGTACCGCACTGCGCAGCACCGCCGCCAGATAGAAGCCGATCAGGCCGATGCAGGCCAGCGCCGCCAGCAGGTAGGACAGGCCGAAGTCGATGCGCTCGGAAAGACTGACCAGCAGCAGGAAGAAGATGGCGATGGCAAGCCCCACCAGCAGGTACTGGATGGGATGCACGCGCACCTGCTTGATGAGTTCGAACATGAAGAAACCGACAAAGGTCAGCAGCACGAACAGCAGGCCATACTTGGTGGCGCGGTCGGCCTGCATATAGGGATTGACCGGATCGATCAGCGACACGCTGACGCTGTCGCCCGCCGGTGTCCACGGCATGCCGCGCGCCAGCGCTTCCTGCGCATCGGCGGACAGCTTGTTCTCCGGCGACAGCGACGGCTCCTGCAGGAAGCGGCGCTGTGCATTGGTCGCCACCGCCGCCACCTGCCAACGCGCGCGGAAACCATCGTTGCCGATGTCATGCTGCGGCGACTTGCCATCGAACTTCGGCGATATCCACTTCGACCGCAGGCGCAGGTCGTTGGCCGCGCCCAGCGGCAGCATCGAGAAACTTTCGGTACCGCGCAGGCGCATGCCAACGCGGGTGTCGAACTGCAAGCGCTGCCCCGCCGCAGGTACCGGCAGGCGCGCATGCACGCCGGGGCCGTCGGCATGGCCGATGCCCTGCTCCACCCGCGCCTGCGCGCCATTCACCACGAAGTCCGGCGTGCCCTGCAAACCACCCACGTCGGCGATGCCGAAGCTCAACCACGGCCTGCCGATGCTGCGCCGTGTCGTGCCATTGTCTGCCGGCACCCGCACATCGAAGCGCGCTTCAACGCGGCCATCCCATTCGTACACGCGCACCTGATGCAGGCCGCGCCGGCGCGTGTCCGGCTTCAGTTCGCCATCCATCGCCAGCGTTTCCGGGAAGAACGTCCACTGCCCCGACTTCCTGCGCACCACCCGGCGCGCCACGCCATCGTCGCCGGTCACTTCCTCCTCCACCTGTTCCTCGTAAGGCACGACCAGCACCGGCCCGGCCACGGTCTGGCGACCGCCGTAACTCGCACCGATGTCGCGCACGGCCTGATCGCGGTATTGCTGGCGGTCGTGGATGACGCCACGGATCATCGAAAGCGGGATCAGGATCGCCAACGTCAGTATCACCACCATTGCCACCTTGAACGCCAATCGCATCGTCGTGCTCCATCGGGAAGATGGGTGCAGCGTGATGTTGGTGTTCGATGTGACGATGGCGGCTTGGTGAAGTGGGTGTGAGGCGGGGTATGTATCCGTCATGCCCGCGCAGGCGGGCATCCATGGACGTTCATCCATGAAGATCAAAGTCCTTGGACTCCCGCCTGCGCGGGAGTGACGAGCAGGAGCGTCCTGGTCACGCTTTCCTAGGACAACGACAACACCACCATAGCGGTCGCACCGCCACCTTCGCGATTGCCCAGGACGGCGCGGCCACCGTGCAACTGCGCCACCTCGGCGACAAAGTTCAGGCCCAGCCCGCTGCTGC
Organism: Thermomonas sp.; assembly: GCF_047606765.1. GTDB lineage: Bacteria > Pseudomonadota > Gammaproteobacteria > Xanthomonadales > Xanthomonadaceae > Thermomonas. Next base: position 18,794 of record NZ_JASGED010000074.1, read on the forward strand.
GCGCGCCGCCGTCCGGGCGCGGTAGCGAATAGAAACGCTCGAACACGCGCGAAAGCGCATAGTCGGGAATACCGGGGCCGCGATCCGCAACGATGATGCGCAGGCCATCGGCATCGGGCTTCACTTCCACATCCACCACGCCGCCTTGCGGCGAGAAGTCGATGGCGTTGTCGATCAGGTTGCCCAGCATCTGCCGCAGCAGGAACGGGTCACCCTGCACCGCAGGCAGGCGTTCGTCGGCCCGCACACACACGGTGACCTGCCTTGCATCGGCGCGCGAAGCGGCATCTTCCACCGCTTCATTCGCAAGCGCGGCAAGACCAACCGGCTGCGGCTGCTCGATGCGCTGGCGATGTTCCAGCGCCGCCAGCTCCAGCAGCCGATCCACCATGCCCACCATGCGCCGGCTCTGCATGCCGATGCTGGCCGCAAAGCGCGCGCGGTCTGTTTCCGGCAGCTGGCCTTCCAGCAGCTCCGCCGCGCCACGGATCGCCGCCAGCGGGCTTTTCAGCTCATGCGTGAGCGTGTGCATGTAACGCTCCACGTACTGCTTGCCTTCCAGCTGCGAACGCATGCTTTCCAGCGCGCGGCCAAGATCGGCGAACTCGCCGGCGGCGTCCGGCAGTTGCGCGCGTTCACCCGCTGCCACCGCGTCGGCATAGCGGCGCAGGCGCGCAAGCTGGCGTGACAGCCACCACGCCGCCAGCAGCCCGACCAGCAGCGCGCTGCCCAGCAGCACCCAGCCCCAGCGCAGGATCACGTTCTGGCTGCGTTCGATGAAAGGCTGGATGCTGCGGTTGGGCTTCGACACCGTGAGCACGCCGGCAACCTTTCCCTGCGCATCGTGGATCGGTGCGGCGACGTACATCACCGAGCTGGCGTCATCATTCGGATCATCACGGGTGGAACGCGCGCCGTACTGCCCGCGCAAGGTGCGATAGACATCGTTCCAGCGCGAGTTGTCGCGGCCCAGCTCCTTGCCCGCCGAATCGAATACCACGATGCCGCGTGCATCGGTGACAGTGATGCGATAGCTGGCGCGATGCTTGGCCTGCTGCCAGATGCGTGCATCCAGTTCGCGCGTCGTCATCGAACGCACGCGGGCAGCGAACTGGCCGTCTGCGATGCGCCCGGCCAACAAATCATCGGTGGCAAGCTCTGCCAGCACGTTGGCGGTATCGGCCAGGGTGTCCTCCATCGCCTGCCGCACGCCCGGCTTGACCTGCTGCACGAACACATTGCCCAGCAGCAGCGCGGCCAGTGCCACGATCAGGAAATAGCCCAGCAGCACGCGCAGCGCGATCTTCATCGAGGGTCAGTCCACATCGATGGAATAGCCCAGCCCGCGATGGGTGCGGATCGGGTCGCGCGCCGGGTCGAGCGTGCGCAATTTCGCGCGCAATGTCTTGATGTGGGTATCCACCGTGCGTTCGCCGCTTTCCAGCGCGTCCGTCCACACCCGGTCCAGCAGTTGCGCGCGGCTGAGAATCGCGCCGGGGCGGCGCAGCAGTTCGGCCAGCAGCGCATGCTCGTAGCGGGTCAGTTCCAGCCAGTGGCCGGCAAAGCGGATGCGGTGGGCTTCTGCATCGATCTCGAAACAACCGCGCTGCCGCGCCTGCCCGCCTTCGTGCCGGCGCAGCCGCGCACGTACCCGCGCCACCAGCTCGCGCGGGGAAAAGGGCTTGGCCATGTAATCGTCCGCGCCCAGTTCCAGCCCCAGCACGCGGTCTATCTCGTCACTGCGTGCGGTCAGAAAAATCACCGGCACCGCGCTGGATTCGCGCAGCTCCCTGCACACGTCAAAGCCACTACGATCCGGCAGGCCGACATCGAGGATCACAAGGTCGATGCCGCCACGTTGCAGGCGCGGCAACACCTGCCCGCCCAGCAGGACGTGCTCGGCCTCGAAGCCATCCGCACGCAGCGCGTACAGCACGGTTTCGGCGATGGCGGTTTCGTCTTCGGCCAAAAGAATGGTGATCGGCATGCGCGGCATCGTAACCGGGGCGGCGGCACGGTATGCGTGGTGAATGTGAAGTAGGGACAGGCCCCCGTGCCTGTCCGCTTTTCCGACAAAAGCGAAGGGCAGGCACGGAGGCCTGCCCCTACGGATCCCGATGCCGGCGAAGGGCAGGCACGGGGGCCTGCCCCTACGGATCCCGATGACGGCGAAGGGCAGGCACAGAACCGCCCCTACAATCTCCCGCATGAACTACCGCCACGCCTTCCATGCCGGCAACCACGCGGACGTGCTCAAGCATGTGACCGTTCTGGCGCTGTGCGATGCGCTGACCGCCAAGCCCGCGCCCTGCTTCGCGCTGGACACCCACGGCGGGCGCGGTCTGTACAAGCTGGACGGCGAAGCGGCGCAGAAAACCGGCGAGGCGCAGGACGGCATCGCCCGGCTGATCGCCGAAGCCCCGCGCGATCCGGCCATCCAGCGCTATCTGGCCGCAATCCGCGCCTGCCGCCTGCAACACGGCGCGCATGCCTACCCCGGCTCGCCGTGGTTGCTGGCGCATGCACTGCGCGAACAGGACCGCATCGCCGCCTGCGAGCTGCACCCGGAAGAAGCCCATGTCCTGCGCGACCACTTCGCCGCTGACGCCCGCATCGCCACCCACCAGCGCGACGGCTACGCCGCGATCAAGGCGCTGCTGCCACCGAAGCATGGCGCGCTGAAATTCGCGCGCGGGCTGGTGCTGATCGATCCACCCTTTGAGGCACAACTGGCCGAGTTCGATACCGCGCTGGCGGCATTGCGTGAAGGGCTGACGCGCTGGCCGCAGGGGATGTTCGCGCTGTGGTACCCGATCAAGCAGGGCCGCGCCTTGCAACCGTTCCGCCGTGCCGCCGCCGCGCTGCCGGCAAAATCGGCGCTGGCGCTGGAACTGCTGGTGCGCGCGGACGATTCGCCTTTGCGCATGAACGGCAGCGGCATGCTGCTGCTCAACGCGCCGTGGCAGTTCGACGCGGTCATGCATCCTGCGCTTGCCGCCATGCGCGATGCACTGGGCGAAGCCGGAGCAAGCGCCCGCACGGACTGGCTGAAGCGCAGCGCTTAAGCCCTCCCCTTCAAGGGGAGGGTTGGGTGGGGATGGGGTTCAATGGCGATGGTGCGTGCAACACCATCCCCATCCCGACCTTCCCCTTCAAGGGGAAGGAGGAAAACCCGGGCCGTGCGAGAATCGCAGCTACCCCGCCCACCACGTCCCGCCGACCCCATGGCCTCCAGCTTCTTCGCCCTGTTCGACGACATCGCCACCCTGCTTGACGACGTCTCGGTGATGACCAAGGTCGCCACCAAGAAAACCGCTGGCGTGCTGGGCGACGACCTTGCCCTGAACGCGCAGCAGGTCAGCGGCATCCATGCCAACCGCGAGTTGCCGGTGGTGTGGGCGGTGGCGAAGGGCTCGCTGGTCAACAAGGCCATCCTGGTGCCGGCGGCGCTTGCCATCGCCGCGCTGGAAGCATGGCTGCGCGGGCGCGGCTTCAACATCCCGCTGATTACGCCGCTGCTGATGATCGGCGGCGCCTACCTGTGCTTTGAGGGCGTGGAGAAGCTGGCGCACAAGCTGCTGCACAAGCAGGAAGAAGCTGCCCACCACGCCGAACTGGTGGAAGCCGTGGCCGATCCGCAGGTGGACCTGGTCGCCTTCGAAAAGGAAAAGATCAAGGGCGCGGTGCGTACCGACTTCGTGCTGTCGGCGGAAATCATCGTGATTTCGCTGGGCACCGTGGCGGCCAAGTCCTTCGCCACCCAGTTCTCGGTGCTGGTCGCCATCTCGCTCATCATGACCGTGGGCGTGTATGGGCTGGTAGGCGGCATCGTCAAGCTGGACGACATCGGCCTGCATCTTGCGCGCCCCGGCACCGGCAAGGCATCGGCGATGCTGGGGCGCGGCATCCTCGCCTTCGCGCCCAGGCTGATGAAGTTTCTGTCGATCGCCGGCACAGCGGCGATGTTCCTGGTCGGCGGCGGCATCCTGGTGCATGGCATCGGTGCCTTGCACCACCTGGCCGAGGTGATCGCCAAGGGGCCGATGCCCTGGCTGCTGGTGAACCTGTTCAATGCCGGTGTGGGCGTGGTGGCAGGCGCGCTGGTGCTGGGCGCGGTGACCCTGTTTTCCAGCCTGCGCGGCAAGCCGGCGGATGCCAGCCGCTAGGCCCATCCAAATTCTTAACCTGACTGCAGGGATGATCTGACCATGGCCGCCCGCAACCGAATGCCGCCCTGGCACGAAAACGTCCGCCTCGCCAATGGTCGCGAGCTGCTGATCCGCCCCATTCGTCCGGAGGATGCCGAGCCGCTGCGCGCGGCCTTCGTCCTGCTGGAACCGGACGAAGTGCGCCAGCGCTTCCTGCATCAGCAGAAGGAACTGGGCGCGGATCAGGCCCAGCGCCTGACCCATCCCAACCCGCGCCGTGAGTTCGCGCTGGTCGCCGCCGAGCCGTTGCCGCCGGGCGAGGCGCTGGTCGGCGCGGTGGCGCGCATCTCCATCGATGACAACGGCAAGGATGCCGAGTTCGCCATCCTCGTCAGCCACTACATCAACGGCATGGGGCTGGGCCGGCACCTGATGCGCCGGCTGGTGCGCTGGGCCAAGGGCCGCAAGGTGCAACGCATCTACGGCGACGTACTGGAAAACAACCTGCCAATGCAATCGCTGGCGCAGTCACTGGGCTTCAGCCGCGAGTTCTCCGGCGAACCGGGGCTGGTGCGGGTGGTGCTGGATCTGCCGCCGCCCAAGCCGAAGACGCCGCCACCGCCGCCGCTGATCGGCTGAACATGCCCAGCCGGTAGAACACTCCTCTAGAATCACCGGCCCAATTCGACCCCCGAAGCGCTGGATGCACGGCATCCGGCGCTGTCGTTCTTTTCAGTGATGCACTTTTCGATGCCGCAACCTGCGCTTTCCTTCGATACCCCGCTGCCCCGCGCCGGCCAGTCCCGCGCGTACTGGCGCGCACCTGCTTCCAGCACCGCGCTGGCCTGCGCCGTGGTCGCCGCCGCGCAGCGCCACAACGGCCCGCTGCTGCTGATCGCCCGCGACAACCACGCCGCGCACCAGCTGGAATCCGACCTGCGCGTGCTGACCGGCAGCGATCCCGCGTTGCCGGTGCTCGGCTTTCCCGATTGGGAAACCCTGCCCTTCGACCGCTTCAGCCCGCATCCGGACATCGTCAGCCAGCGCCTTGCCACGCTGGCGCGCCTGCCCGAACTCACGCGCGGCGTGGTGGTGGTGCCCATCGCCACCCTGATGCAACGCCTCGCCCCGCGCGGTCACGTGCTGGGCAACCGCTTCAGCGTGCGCGTGGGCCAGCGCATGGACATGGATGCGGAAAAGCGCCGGCTGGAATCCGCCGGCTACCGCAACGTGCCGCAGGTGTTCGACCCCGGCGACTTCGCCGTGCGCGGTGGCCTGCTGGACGTGTATCCGATGGGCGCGGACGCGCCGTTCCGGGTGGAATTGCTGGATGACGAAATCGACAGCATCCGCGCCTTCGATCCGGAAACCCAGCGCTCGCAGGAAAAGATCAACGCCATCGAGCTGCTGCCGGGCCGCGAAGTGCCGATGAGTGATGCCAACGTGCAACGCGCGCTGGATACGTTGCGCGAACGCTTCGACATCGACACCCGCCGCAGCGCACTGGTGCAGGACCTGAAGGCTGGCCTTGCGCCCGCCGGCATCGAGTACTACCTGCCGCTGTTCTTCGACCGCCCGCGCGGCGCGGACACCAGCACCGCCACCTTGTTCGACTATCTGGCACCCAACGCACTGCCACTGGTTTGCGATGGCGCATTCGATGCCGCCGAACATGCGTGGAAGCAGATCGGCGAACGCTACGAGCAATTGCGCCACGACGTGGAACGCCCGCTGTTGCCACCCGCCGAACTGTGGCTGTCGCCGGATGCACTGCGCGAAGTGTTGAACCGCGACGCACGCATCGAAGTCTGCGGCGACGCACACCCGCGCCATGGCGAAGCGCATGCGCTGCCGGTGCAGCCCGCGCCCGCCTTGCCACTGGCCGCGAAGGATCACGCGCCGGGCGAAGCGCTGCGCGCGTTCCTGTCAAACTATCCGGGCCGCGTACTGGTGGCTGCCGATTCGCCGGGGCGGCGCGAGGCCTTGCTGGAAGTGATGCAGGCGGCGGGGTTGAAGCCGGAAGTCGTCGAAAGCTGGCCCGCTTTTGCTTTTGCTCGTCATTCCGGCGAAAGCCGGAATCCAGCTCTTGCTTTTCACGATGAGAGTCAAAAGCTGGATTCCGGCTTTCGCCGGAATGACGGTGTTGGGGATTCCCGCTTTCGCCGGAATGACGAGCGTAACTTCGCCATCGCCGTCGCCCCCTTCGATGACGGCTTCGCGCTGGACGCACCGCAACTGTGCGTCCTCACCGAACGCCAACTGTTCCCCGAACGCGCATCGCAGCCGCGCCGCCGCAAGCGCGCGGGCCGCGAACCTGAAGCCATCATCCGCGACCTCGGTGAGCTCACCCTCGGCGCGCCCATCGTCCACGAGGATCACGGCGTGGGGCGTTATCGCGGCCTCATCGCGATGGACGTCGGCGGCATGCCGGGCGAGTTCCTCGACATCGAATACGCCAAGGGCGACCGCCTGTACGTCCCAGTGGCGCAACTCGACCGCATCAGCCGCTATTCCGGCGCGAACCCCGACACTGCGCCGCTGCACAACCTGGGCGGCGAACAATGGGCGAAGGCGAAGAAGAAAGCCGCCGAAAAAGTCCGCGACGTTGCCGCCGAGTTGCTTGAAATCCAGGCCAAGCGCCACGCCCGGCAAGGCCTTGCCATCGACGTGGACCGCGCGATGTACGAGCCCTTCGCCGCCACCTTCCCGTTCGAGGAAACCCCCGACCAGCACGCCGCCATCGAAGCCGTGCTGCGTGACCTTGCCTCTTCGCAACCCATGGATCGCGTGGTCTGCGGCGACGTCGGCTTCGGCAAGACCGAAGTCGCGGTGCGCGCCGCCTTCGCCGCTGCAAGCAGCGGCAAGCAGGTCGCCGTGCTGGTGCCGACCACCCTGCTGGCCGAACAGCATTACCGCAACTTCCGCGACCGCTTCGCCGACTGGCCGCTGCGCGTGCAAGTGCTGTCGCGCTTCAAGTCGAAAAAGGAAATCGAAGCCGAATTGCAGAAGCTGGCCGAAGGCAAGCTGGACGTGATCGTCGGCACCCATCGCCTGCTGCAACCAGACGTGAAGTTCGCCGACCTTGGTTTGGTCATCGTCGATGAGGAGCAACGCTTCGGCGTGCGCCAGAAGGAAGCGCTGAAGAAGCTGCGCGCCAACGTCCATTTGCTCACGCTCACTGCCACGCCCATCCCGCGCACGCTGAACATGGCGATGAGTGGCCTGCGTGATCTTTCGATCATCGCAACGCCGCCAGCGAACCGGCTGGCCGTGCAGACCTTCGTCCACGTCTGGGACGACGCCCTGCTGCGTGAAGCCTTCCAGCGCGAACTGGCGCGTGGCGGGCAGGTGTATTTCCTGCACAACGACGTGGAAAGCATCGGCCGCATGCACGACGAATTGCAGGTACTGGTGCCCGACGCCCGCATCGGCATCGCCCATGGCCAGATGCCAGAGCGCGAACTGGAACGGGTGATGCTGGACTTCCACAAGCAGCGCACCAATGTGCTGCTGTGTTCGACCATCATCGAATCCGGCATCGACATCCCCAACGCCAACACCATCCTCATCAACCGCGCCGACAAGTTTGGCCTTGCCCAGTTGCACCAGTTGCGCGGGCGCGTCGGGCGCAGCCACCATCGCGCCTATGCCTATCTGCTGGTGCCCGATGGCCGCAACATCACCAGCGATGCGAAGAAGCGGCTGGATGCGATCAGCTCGATGGACGAACTCGGCGCAGGCTTCACCCTTGCCACCCACGACCTGGAAATCCGTGGCGCAGGCGAACTGCTGGGCGAAGACCAGAGCGGCCAGATGGCGGAAATCGGCTTCAGCCTTTACACCGAACTGCTGGAACGCGCGGTGCGCAGCATCAAGCAGGGCAAGCTGCCGGACGTGGACGATGCCGACCGCCATGGTGCGGATGTTGACCTGCACGTCCCCGCACTGATCCCGGACGACTACCTGCCCGATCCGCACGCGCGCCTGACGCTTTACAAGCGCATCAGCGCCGCGCGCGATGTGGATGCCCTGCGCGAATTGCAGGTGGAGATGATCGACCGCTTCGGCCTGCTGCCGGATGCCGGCAAGCATCTGTTCGCCATCGCCGAACTGAAGCTGGAAGCCACGCGCCTGGGCATCCGCAAACTCGACCTTGGCGGCACCAGCGGGCGCGTGCAGTTCATCGAAAAACCCAACGTCGATCCGATGGCGGTGATCCGCCTGATCCAGGGCCAGCCGAAGCATTACCGCATGGACGGCCCGGACAAGCTGCGCATCACCCTGGAACTGCCGGACGCTGCAACCCGCTTCAACGCCGCGCGCGGCCTGCTGACGGCGTTGGCACCGGGCTAGGGAAGTCTGAGCAAGCCGTCATTCCGGCGAAAGCCGGCATCTTTTCACGGACGGATGTCCGTGTATCCAGCTCTTCGCTCATTAAAAATGCTGGATCCCGGCTTTCGCCGGGATGACGTTCCGAGAGTTGTTCAGTGGAACTTAGTTGCCGGCGGCTTCGCCTTCGTCCAGACCCACGTCGGTGGATGCGGCTTCATAGATGCCGCGATCAAGCATGCCGGTTTCCTTCGCCACCAGCGTCGGCACCAGTATCTGGCCGGTGACATTGGTCATCGTGCGCATCATGTCCAGCACGCGGTCGATGGCGTACAGATAGCCGATGGCTTCCAGCGGCAGGCCGGCGGATGCCAACACGACTGTTGCCATGATGACCGCCGTGCCCGGCACGCCTGCGGTGCCGAAGCTGCCCAGCACCGAGGCCAGCGCGATCAACAGGTATTGCGATGCCGACAGTTCAGTGCCCGTGTACTGCGCGATGAACACCGCCGCCAGCGCCGGATAGATCGCGCCGCAGCCGTCCATCTTGATGGTCGCGCCCAGCGGCACCGCGAACGCGGCGTAGTCCTTGTTGACGCCGAGATTGTGGGTGGCGCAACGCAGCGATACCGGCAGCGCGGCGAAGCTGCTGGATGCCACGAACGCCACCTGCATGCCCGGCGCTGCACCACGGAAGAACTTCAGCGGGTTCAGCCCGTGCGCCAGCAATAGGCCGCTATAGACCACCACGATGTGGAAGGCGCAGGCCGCGTACAGCGCCACCACGAACATCAGCAGCGGACGCAGTTGCTCGAAGCCGTAGCCGCCCACCAGCGCGGCGATCAGGCCGAAGGTGCCCAGCGGCGTGAACTCCAGCACGTAGCGGGTGACCTGGATCATCACCTCGCTGGCCTCGCCGACCAGCTTGCGGATGCCGGCAACCTTCTCGCCCAGCTTCACCATCGCAAAGCCCACCAGCCCGGCGAAGAAGATCACCTGCAACACCGTGCCACTGCGCGGCACCAGTACCTTCATGCCGTCGCTGGTCTTTGCGACCGCCGCGCCACCCAGCGCCTGGAACGGGTTGGACGGCACCAGGTTGAGCAGCATGTCCAGCACGCCGGGCACCTGCTTTTCCTTGTAATCGGAGGCAATCTGCAGCACGCCCACGCCAACGCCGGGCTTGATGACCCAGCCGAAGGCCAGCCCCACGCCCACTGCCAGCGCGGCGGTGATCGCAAACCACAGGAACGTGCGGCCGGCCAGCGCGGCGATGGACTTCTGCCCGCTGAGCGATGCCACCGCATTGATGACCGCGAAAAATACCAATGGCACCGCGATCATCATGATGAGGGTGACGTAGAGGTCACCAATCGGGCCAAACCAGACTTCCGCGTCCTTGCCGAACGCCCAGCCCGCCAGCGCGCCCAGCACGAAGCCGAGCACCACGCGCTTCCAGAACTTGATGCGGAACCACCAGTCGAACATGCGCTTCATCCCTCGATGCAGACCGCGACGATACCCGAGCGCCGCCACCGGCGGCAGTGCCCGCGATGGAACGCGGCAACGCCTTCGCCATGCCACATCGGCATAATGGCCCGATGAACGCCGCCAAGCCTCGCCTCCACGCCGTCCTTTCCTTCGCCTGCACATTCGCGCTTGCCGCGTGCGCCAGCGCGCCGCCCGCGCCCGTGACGCCCGCATCCGCCATCACGGTGGACGTGCCCGCCATCCAGCGCCCGAGTGGTGAAACTGCCGCATGGTGGTTCCGCGACGGTGCCGCGCAGGCCGCTTCACGCGGCGCGATGAGCGGGCGCGCGAAGAACGTCATCATCTTCCTGGGCGATGGCATGAGCCTGACCACGGTCGCCGCCGCACGCATCTTCGAAGGCCAGCGCAAGGGCGGCAGTGGCGAGGAAAACCGGCTGAGCTGGGAAACCTTCCCGGCCACCGCGCTCAGCCGCACCTACAACACCGATGCGCAGACGCCGGATTCGGCAGGCACCATGAGCGCAATCGCGACCGGCGTGAAAACCCGCTCCGGCGTGTTCGGCATCGACCAGACCCCGCGTTACGGCGACTGCAAGGGCGCGCTGGCATCGCCCGTGCTCAGCCTGTGGGAACTGGCCGCAAGCAGCGGCATGGCGGCTGGCGTGGTCAGCACCGCGCGCATCACCCATGCCACCCCCGGTGCCACCTACGGCCATACCGCCGACCGTAACTGGGAAAGCGACGGCGACCTGCCCGACGACGCCCGCGCCGCCGGTTGCATCGACATCGCCCGGCAACTGGTGGAAACCCCGTTTGCGGGCGGCTTCAACGTGCTGATGGGCGGCGGGCGCGGCAACTTCATCCCGGCCACGCAGCGCGACCCGGAATACCCGGAGCAGACCGGCAGGCGCAAGGACGGGCGTGACCTGACCGCCGACTGGCTGCGCCGCAATCCCGGTGGCACATTTGCATGGAACACCGCGCAAGTCGAAGCCGCACCGCAGGACAAGCCACTGCTGGCGCTGTTCCAGCCCAGCCATATGCAGTACGAGCACGACCGTGCCAAGGATGCCGGCGGCGAGCCGTCACTGGCGCAGATGACCCGCGCCGCCATCGCGCGGCTGTCGCGCAACCCGGCGGGCTACGTGCTGCTGGTCGAAGGCGGGCGCATCGACCACGCCCACCACGACGGCAATGCCTTCAACGCGCTGTCGGAAACCGTGGCGATGAGCGATGCCGTGCGTGCAGCGGTTGAAGCCACCTCCGCCGATGACACCCTGATCCTGGTCACCGCCGACCATGCCCACACGCTGACCTTCGCCGGCTATCCCGTGCGCGGCAATCCCATCCTCGGCAAGGTGCGCGGCATCCCCGGCAAGGACGGCGAACCCGCGCGCCTGACCACCGACCGGCTGGGCCTGCCCTACACCACGCTGGGTTACGCCAACGGCCCCGGCTACACCGGCGCCAGCGCATCGCAGCCGGCAGGCCCCAAGCGCCACCCGCATGCGGCCAAGGACTACCAGCCTGCCATCGGACGCCCTGACCTGACCCACGTCGATACCGAAGCCCCGGACTACATGCAGGAATCCGTGCTGCCGCTGGGCAGTGAAACCCACGGCGGCGAAGACGTCGGCATCTGGGCGCGTGGCCCCGGCAGCGATGCGGTGCGCGGCAGCGTGGAACAGAACGCGATCTTCCACTTCGCCGTGCAGGCCACCCCGCGCCTGCGCGCCGCGCTGTGCGGCAAGGGCCTGTGCGATGCCAACGGCGTGCCGGTGGCATTGCCGAAGATCGGGGATTTCAGGCCGTAGCGTTGGGGCCTGCTCCGGCCGCGACGCTGCACCTTCGCCTACCTTCGCCTACCTTCGCCTACCTTCGCCTACCTTCGCCTACCTTCGCCTACCTTCGCCTACCTTCGCCTACCTTCGCCTAC
>NZ_JASGED010000075.1:0-9337 GCF_047606765.1 Thermomonas sp.
GCGGGTCTTGTCGCCATCGCGCAGTTCAACGGCTTCCTTGGTGCCGGTCGATGCGCCCGAAGGCACGGCGGCGCGGCCGAAGCTGCCATCGGCAAGCGTCACTTCCGCTTCAAGCGTGGGGTTGCCTCGGCTGTCGAGGATTTCGCGGGCGTGGATTTGGCTGATCGTGGTCATCGAGGCGTTGTCTTCGTCGGTTGTCGGGGGAAAGGGAAAGTGGGTCAGGCCACGGCTTCGTTGAGCAGCTTGCCACCGGCCTTGCGCGCACGCGCGGCACGGATGAAGCCGACGAACAGCGGATGGCCGCTGCGCGGCGTGGACAGGAACTCGGGATGCGCCTGGCAGGCGATGAACCACGGATGGTTCGGCAGTTCCACCATTTCCACCAGCAGGTCATCCATCGACTTGGCGGAAATCACCAGGCCAGCTTCTTCAAGCTGGGTGCGGTAGCGGTTGTTGAACTCGTAGCGATGGCGATGGCGTTCACCCACCACGTCCTTGCCGTACAGCTCGCGGGCGCGGGTACCGGGCTTGAGGCGCTGCTCCTGCAGACCAAGGCGCATGGTGCCGCCAAGGTCGGAATCTTCGCTTCGGCGCTCGATGTCGCCGGACTGCGTGCGCCATTCGGTAATCAGGCCGATCACCGGATGCACGGCGTTCTTGTCGTTCTCGGTGCTGTTGGCGCCTGCAAGGCCGGCAAGGTGGCGGGCCACATCGACCACCGCCGCCTGCATGCCGTAGCAGATGCCGAAATACGGAACGCCGGTTTCACGCGCGTGCCTGGCGGTCAGCACCTTGCCTTCAAAACCGCGATCACCGAAGCCGCCCGGCACCAGGATGCCGTCGATCCCGGCCAGCACCTTGTCGGCACCGTCGCGCTCCACGTCTTCGGATTCCAGCCACTTCAGGTTGACGCGGGTGCGCTGGCGGATGCCGCCATGCTTCAGCGCTTCACCCACCGACTTGTACGCATCCTTGTGGTCAACGTACTTGCCGACCACGGCAATCGTGACTTCGTCGATGGGATGCTCGGAGGCATCGACCACCGCGTCCCATTCGGACAGGTCGGCAGCGCCGGCCTTGCCTTGCAGATGCAGTTGATCCACCGCCAGCTGATCCAGCCCCTGCTCGTGCAGCCAGCGCGGGATTTTGTGGATGTTGTCCTGATCGACGACCGAGATGACCGCCTTTTCCTGCACGTTGGTGAACAGTGCGATCTTGCGGCGTTCGCCTTCCGGCAGCGGCTGCTCGCTGCGGCACAGCAGCACGTCCGGCTGGATGCCGATGCTGCGCAGCTCCTTCACCGAATGCTGGGTGGGCTTGGTCTTGAGCTCGCCGGCGGCGGCGATGTACGGCACCAGCGTCAGGTGCATGAACATCGCCTTGTCCGCGCCGCGCTCGGTGCGCAACTGGCGGATGGCTTCGAGGAAGGGCAGTGATTCGATATCGCCCACGGTGCCGCCGATTTCCACCAGCGCCACGTCGAATCCGGCGGTGGCGGCATCGATGCAGCGCTTGATTTCATCAGTGACGTGCGGGATCACCTGCACGGTGCCGCCGAGGTAGTCACCACGGCGCTCCTTGCGGATCACCGCCTCGTAGATCTTGCCGGTGGTGATCGAGTTCAGGCCGGACAGGCGGGTGTTGACGAAGCGCTCGTAGTGGCCAAGGTCGAGGTCGGTTTCCGCGCCGTCATCGGTGACATAGACCTCGCCGTGCTGGAACGGGCTCATCGTGCCCGGATCGACGTTGAGGTAAGGGTCCAGCTTCATCATCGTGACCTTGAGGCCACGGGCTTCGAGGATGGCGGCAAGCGAGGCGGCGGCGATGCCCTTGCCAAGCGAGGACACCACGCCCCCGGTCACGAAGATGAGGGGCGTATGGGATGCGGGGGATGTCATGGCGGCTGCGCGGCGCTGGAAAGCCGCATTCTAATGGCTGGCGCGGCGCGCTGCACGCATTGGTTGCGGAAGCCATTGATCCGCAACGGGAAAGCCGGAAACAGGGGCTTCAAACGGCTTGACCCCGCCCCGCCCCGCCGCCATCCTGCCGCGTCCCCATGCAGTGTGTGCCATGAATACCCGCTACAACGCAGCCGATATCGAAGTCCTCTCCGGCCTTGACCCGGTCAAGCGCCGCCCCGGCATGTACACCGACACCACGCGCCCGAACCACCTGGCGCAGGAAGTCATCGACAACGCCGTCGATGAGGCGCTGGCCGGCCACGCCAAAAGCATCGAAGTGACGCTGCATGCCGACGGCAGTTGCGAAGTGGCCGACGACGGTCGCGGCATGCCGGTGGATATCCACCCGGAAGAAAAGATTCCCGGCGTCGAACTGATCCTGACCCGGCTGCATGCGGGCGGCAAGTTCAGCAACAAGAACTACACCTTCAGCGGTGGCCTGCACGGCGTCGGCGTCAGCGTGGTCAATGCGCTGTCCACGCTGGTGGAAATCCACATCAAGCGCGAAGGCAGCGAACACCGCATCACCTTCCGCAATGGCGACCGCGCCAGCCCGCTGGAAGTCGTGGGCAGCGTCGGCAAGAAGAACACCGGCACACGCCTGCGTTTCTGGCCGGATGCCAAATACTTCGACACGCCGAAGTTCAACTTGCGCGCACTCAAGCACCTGCTGCGCGCCAAGGCCGTGCTCTGCCCCGGCCTCACCGTCAGCCTGTTCGACGAAGCCAGCGGCGAGCGTTTGCAATGGTGCTTCGAGGACGGCCTGCGCGACTACCTGAAAGGCGAACTCACCGACCGAGAACTGCTGCCGCCGGAGTTGTTTGTTGGCGCATTGAAGAAAGACACCGAAACCGTCGATTGGGCGGTGGCATGGGTGCCCGATGGCGAACTGGTGCAGGAAAGCTACGTCAACCTGATTCCCACTGCCCAGCACGGCACCCACGTGAACGGCCTGCGCACCGGCTTCACCGATGCGCTGCGCGAGTTCTGCGATTTCCGCAACCTGCTGCCGCGCGGCGTCAAGCTTGCGCCGGAAGACGTGTGGGATCGCGTTGCTTTCGTGCTGTCGCTGAAGATGACCGACCCGCAGTTCAGCGGGCAAACGAAAGAGCGCCTCAGTTCACGGCAGGCGGCTGGCTTCGTGGAAGGCGCCGCGCATGACGCTTTCAGTCTGTGGTTGAACCAGCATGTTGAACTGGGCGAGAAGATCGCGCAGATCGCCATCGAACGCGCATCGGCACGGCTCAAGACCGAGAAGCAGATCGTCCGCAAGAAGGTCACGCAAGGCCCCGCCCTGCCCGGCAAGCTTGCCGATTGCATTTCGCAGGATTTGTCGCGCACCGAACTCTTTTTGGTCGAAGGCGATTCGGCAGGCGGCAGCGCCAGACAGGCCCGCGACAAGGATTTCCAGGCGATCCTGCCGCTGCGCGGAAAGATTTTGAACACGTGGGAAGTCGCTTCAGGACAGGTGCTGGCTTCGCAGGAAGTGCATGACCTTGCGGTTGCCATTGGTTGTGATCCGGGCAAGGACGACATCGACGGCCTGCGCTACGGCAAGATCGTGATCCTGGCCGACGCCGACAGCGACGGCCTGCATATCGCCACCTTGCTGTCCGCGCTGTTCCTGCGCCACTTCCCCGCACTGGTGCGCGCCGGCCACGTGTTCGTGGCGATGCCGCCGTTGTTCCGTGTCGATGTGGGCAAGCAGGTGTTCTACGCGCTGGACGAAGAAGAAAAGCGCCTGCTGCTGGAGAAGATCCAGCGCGAAAAACTCAAGGGCCAAGTCAACGTCACCCGCTTCAAGGGCCTGGGCGAAATGAACCCGCAGCAGCTACGCGAATCCACCATGCACGTCGATACCCGCAGGCTGGTGCAACTCACCGTCGATGATACGGATGCCACCCGTGCATTGATGGACATGCTGCTGGCCAAGAAGCGCGCCAGCGACCGCAAGGCATGGCTGGAGCAAAAGGGCGACCTGGCGACGCTGGAGGTGTGACCCGCGCGTTGCATGGCGCAAGCGCCATGCACGCAACCTACGCAAACCGCGCCGGGTCGAATGGAACCGGATCAACCTCCGGCTTTTGCCCCATCATCATGTCAGCGAGCATCTGGCCGGTGCCGGCGCTCATGCCCACGCCCATCATGCCGTGGCCCACGGCCATCCACAGGCGCTGCTGGCCGGGTGCGCGGCCAATCAGCGGGATGTCGTCGCGGCTCATCGGACGCCAGCCGAACCAGCGTTCGCACAGTTCCGGGCCAACCGGTACATGCAGGAACTGGCGCGCACCGCGTTCCAGCGCGGCAAGGCGGCGTTCGTTGAGGCTGCTGTCGAAGCCGGAAAACTCCATGGTGCTGCCCAAGCGGAAGCCACTGCCCCATGCGGTCACGCAGACCGATGGCTCGTGCAGGATCATCGGGCGCTTGGGCGCAAGGTCGGGCGCGGTATAGGTCATCGAGTAGCCCTTGCCGGGCTGGATCGCCCTGCGCAGCCAGCGCTGGCCGATGGCATCGCCCAGCAGTGGCGACCATGCGCCGGTAGCGACCACCACGTCACGCGCGCGGATGCGGCCACGCGCCGTGTGTGCGGTCACGCCGTCGGCATCGGGTTGCAGTGATTGCAGGACCACGTTTTCCTCGATGCGCCCGCCGCGTTCGCGCACGATCCGCGCCAGTTCCGCCACGTATTTGTCGGGACGCAGGCGTGCATCGCCACTGAAGCGGATCGCGCCGGCCACGCCGGGTTTCAGCGCGGGTTCCAGCGCTTCGTAAGTGGGGCCATCGACGATTTCAACGTCGATGCCAAGGTCGCGCAGCAGCGGCACTTCGAACTGCCCGCTTTCGAACTTGCGCGGATCACGGAAGACGTAGTCCTCGCCGCTTTCGGCGAATTCGCATTGCAGGCCGAAGCGCTCCACCCAGTGCTGGATGCGCTGGCGCGAATCGGACAGCAACGTGTACTTGGCGCGGGCGCTGGCTTCCCAGTCGCGTTCGTTGCAGCGCAGGGCGAAGCCCAGCATCCAGCGCAGCATGTCCAGGTCCAGCGTGGGCTTGATGTACAGCGGCGCATCGGGCGTGAACATCCAGCGCATCGCCTTGGCGATGGTGCCCGGCGCGGCCAAGGGCGTTGCATGGCTGGGCGTCAGCGTGCCGCAGTTGCCGTGTGACGCACCACCGCCGATGCGGCCGGCGTCGATCACCGTGACTTCGCGCCCATGTCCGAGCAGCGCCAGTGCGGTGGCAAGGCCGGAGACACCGGCACCGATCACGAGACAGTCAAGGGGCTCTTCGATGCTGGCTGCGCTCACGACGGGCGGTGTCCGCTGGAAAGATGGCCCATTATCGCGGTGTCAGCGGCAACGGGACAGCCCGGCAATGGAATGCCACCATGCCGGGGCATGAAACGCAAACGGCCCGCGTGTGCGGGCCGTTCGTGAGGCAATCAATCCATGCGTAGCATGGATCAATGTGCGTGACCACCGTCGCCGTGGACATGGCCGTGCGCCAGCTCTTCCGCGCTGGCTTCGCGCACTTCGACGATTTCGATGTCGAAATCCAGATCCTTGCCAGCCATCGGGTGGTTGAGGTCAACATCCACCACGCTCATGCCCACCTTCTCCACGGTGACCGCGCGCGGGCCGAAGTTGGTGTTCAGCACGACCTGCATGCCCGGCTCCAGCTTCTGCGCGCCGAAATGCTTCTTGGGGATGCGCTGGGTCATGCCCTCGCGGCGCTCGCCGTAGGCTTCGGTGGCCGGCACGGTGGTCTTGAAGCTGTCGCCGGCTTCGCGCCCGTCCATGGCCTTCTCCAGGCCGGGGATGATGTTGCCATGGCCGAACAGGATGGCCAGCGGCTGGCCGGCGTCCTTCGAGTTCTCCACCGATTCCTTGCCGGCTTCGGCAACGGCGTAATGGAAACGGACGACGCGGTCTTTCTCGATCTTCATGCGGATTCTCTCGGTGCGGCGCTTGCCGGCGATATGGGGTTGCGGCAACACTCGCTGCCATGGAACCAGCCGACTGCATCCAGCGACCGGGCGCGCATTATCGGCGCATCGCGGTGTTCGCGCTATCCGCGCTGCTGCTGGCGGGCTGCGGTGGGCAGCAGGTGCGCAAGCCGTCGCCAGGCAAACCGGCCCCCGCCCGCGACTGGCCGGAGGTGAAACCCGTCGATCCGGCCAAGGCCAATGCGGTGCTGATGCGGGCGATCAGCCTGGTCGGCACGCCCTACCGTTATGGCGGCAACACGCCGGAGGGCGGCTTCGACTGCAGCGGGCTGGTGGGCTATGTGTTCGGCGACATGCTGGACATGCGCCTGCCCCGCACCACCCGCGAACTGGCTGCGATGCAGGGGCCGAAGATCGCGCCACAGCGGTTGGCGGGCGGTGATCTGGTGTTCTTTGGCGATGGCGGCAAGGTCAGCCACGTGGGTATCTACGTGGGCGAGGGCCGTTTCGTGCATGCGCCCAGCACCGGTGGCACGGTGCGGCTGGACCGGCTGGACGGCCATTGGTGGCGCGACCACTACAGCGGCGCGCGACGGCTGCTGCCGTGAATATTCGCAAAAATGAATGGGGATTCGTGGCGGTTTTGTGACATGCCGACGCATTCATTCAGCGTCACATAACGTTTTTTGAACCCTTTGGCCCGGCGCAGACGGCATAGTCACCGTTGGTTCCAGAACGTGATGACCGCGTGACGCCAGCAATCCAGCCCCACGGCCATTCCGCCACCCGCGCCAAGCGCGGTATCCAGCTTCTTTCCACTCTCATCCTTGCCGCCGCCACTGTTCCGGCGCTGGCAGTGAATCCGGTCGTGGCTCCGACCAGCAGCGCCGCCGTGCCGGCGCTCGACACAGCTGCCATCCCGCAGCCTGCCACCACTGTTCCCGAGTCGCCACTCGCCGCCATCGCTACGCCAGACACCGCGCCGCTTGCGGAGCAGTTGCGTGCGCTCAGGAAAGCGCAGGAAGCACAGCAGGCAACCAACAAGCCTTCGGGCATCCGTTCGGTACTGCAGAACGCCTTCACCCTGCTGGGCACACCCTATCGCTGGGGCGGCACCAGCCCGGACAAGGGCTTTGATTGCAGCGGGCTGGTGGGCTACGTGTTCCGCACCATCGGCATCGACCTGCCGCGCGTGTCCCGCGCAATGGCCAGCGAAGGCATGGAAGTGGACAGCCGCGAGGCGCTGGCCGAAGGCGATCTGGTGTTCTTCGGTCGCCGTGGCCGCATCGACCACGTTGGCATCTACATCGGCGAGGGCAAGTTCCTGCATGCGCCGCGCACCGGGCGCGATGTCACCGTGTCCAGCCTGACCACCGGTTACTGGGCGCAGCGCTACATGCAAGCCCGCCGGATCGCCGCAGGCGGCTGAGTCCACTTCAGTACCCGATGAAACGCCGCCTTCTGGGCGGCGTTTTCGTTTCCGGCGATGGGCCGGCACAGCGGCCTGCGCCCTTACACCGCCGCCGGCAGCAGTTTTTCCGGCTCGGCCAGCACGGCCAGGGTCAGTTCGCCATCGACGGCGTCCAGCGTCACCCTGCCGCCGCCCACCAGCTTGCCGAACAGCAGTTCGTCGGCCAGCGGGCGCTTGATCCTGTCCTGGATCAGCCGCGCCATCGGGCGTGCGCCCATCAGCGGATCGAAGCCGTGCTGGCCCAGCCATTCGCGTGCGGCAGGCGTGGCGCTGAGCGCGACCTGCTTCTCGTGCAACTGCATTTCCAGTTCGATCAGGAACTTGTCCACCACCCGCAGGATGTGGTCGAGCCCCAGCGGCTGGAACTGCACGATGGCATCAAGCCGGTTGCGGAACTCCGGGGTGAAGCCACGGCGGATGGTTTCCATCGCGTCGGTGCTGTGGTCCTGTTTGGTGAAGCCGATGCTGCGCCGTGCCGCCTGCGCAGCGCCGGCATTGGTGGTCATCACCAGCACCACGTTGCGGAAGTTGGCTTCGCGCCCGTTGGTATCGGTCAGCACGCCGCGATCCATGACCTGCAACAGGATGTTGAAGATGTCCGGGTGCGCCTTTTCGATTTCGTCCAGCAGCAGCACGCAGTGCGGCGTCTTGACGATCTTCTCGGTCAGCAGGCCACCCTGGTCGAAGCCGACATAGCCCGGCGGCGCGCCGATCAGGCGGCTGATCGAATGCGGCTCCATGTATTCGCTCATGTCGAAGCGCACCAGTTCGATGCCAAGCTGCATCGCCAGCTGCTTGGTCACTTCGGTCTTGCCGACGCCGGTGGGGCCGGCGAACAGGAAGTTGCCGATCGGCTTGTCGGGATTGCCAAGGCCGGAGCGCGCCAACTTGATCGCCGAGGTCAGGCTGGTGATCGCTTCGTCCTGCCCGAAGATCACCATCTTCAGGTTGCGCTCCAGATGCTGCAGCACGTCCTTGTCGGAGGCGCTGACCTGCTTGGCCGGGATGCGTGCCATGCGCGCGACGATGGTTTCGATCTCTTCCACGTCGATCAGGCTCTTGCGCACGCCCTCCGGCAGCAGGCGCTGGCGTGCGCCGGCCTCGTCGATCACGTCGATGGCCTTGTCCGGCAGCAGGCGGTCGCCGATGTGCTTCACCGACAGGTCAACCGCAGCCTTGATTGCTTCATCGGCATAGCTGACGCCGTGATGCGCTTCGTACTTGGGCTTCAGGCCCTGCAGGATTTCCACCGCCTCGCCCACCGTGGGCTCGACGATGTCGATCTTCTGGAAACGCCGCGCCAGTGCGCGATCCTTCTCGAAGATGCCCCGGTATTCCTGGAAGGTGGTGGAGCCGATGCAACGCAGTTCGCCGTTTGCCAGCACCGGCTTGATGAGGTTGCTGGCATCCATGGTGCCACCACTGGTGGAACCGGCACCGATGATGGTGTGGATTTCGTCGATGAACAGGATCGCGCCCGGCACCTTCTTGATCGAGGCCAGCACGCCCTTCAGGCGCTTCTCGAAGTCACCGCGATACTTGGTGCCGGCCACCAGCGCGCCAAGGTCGAGCGAATAGATCACGGCATCGGCCAGCACCTGGGGCACATTGCCATCAACGATGCGCTTGGCCAGCCCTTCGGCCAATGCGGTCTTGCCGACGCCAGCTTCACCCACGTACAGCGGGTTGTTCTTGCGGCGGCGGCACAGCACCTGGATCGTGCGTTCCACCTCTTCGGAACGGCCCACCAGCGGGTCGATCTTGCCGGCAAGCGCCAGATCGTTGAGGTTGGCGGCAAACGCGGTCAACGGATCGCCCTTGGCTTCGCCCTCGCCGGCTTCGGCCTTGCTCTCGCCGTCCAGCGCTTGCAGCAGCGGATCGTCGCCGTGGCGCGCAATGCCATGCGCGATGTAATTCACCACGTCCAGCCGGTGTACGTCCTGCTTGTTGAGGAAATAC
>NZ_JASGED010000076.1:0-15017 GCF_047606765.1 Thermomonas sp.
AGTTCGACCAGCCTCTGTTTGTCATCGGCTGAGGCGACGGCCATGCTCGACAAGGTCGTCATCGCCAATCGTGGCGAAATCGCGCTGCGCATCCTGCGCGCCTGCGCCGCGCTCGGCATCCGCACGGTCGCGGTGCATTCCACCGTGGACCGCAACCTCAAGCACGTGGCGATGGCGGATGAATCCGTCTGCATCGGCCCGGCACCGTCATCGGAAAGCTATCTCAACATGCCGGCGATCATCGCCGCCGCCGAGGTGACGGACGCGCAGGCCATCCACCCCGGCTACGGCTTCCTGTCGGAAAACGCCGACTTCGCCGAGCGCGTGGAGCAGAGCGGCTTCGTCTTCATCGGGCCGAAGGCCGACACCATCCGCCTGATGGGCGACAAGGTGGAGGCGATCCGCGCGATGAAGGCCGCAGGCGTGCCCTGCGTGCCCGGCAGCGGTGGCCCGCTGGGCGACGATGCCGTTGCCAACGTGAAGATCGCGGCGGAAATCGGCTATCCGGTGATCGTCAAGGCTGCCGGCGGCGGCGGCGGGCGCGGCATGCGCGTGGTGCATACCGAAGCCGCGCTGACCAACGCCATCGCCACCACCAAGCAGGAAGCCAAGGCCGCGTTCGGCAACGACATGGTCTATATGGAGAAGTTCCTGGAAAACCCGCGCCATGTGGAAATCCAGGTGCTGGCCGATGGACAGGGCAATGCCATCCACCTGGGCGAGCGCGACTGCTCGATGCAGCGCCGCCACCAGAAGGTGGTGGAGGAAGCGCCCGCACCCGGCATCACCGACGAACAGCGCACGGAAATCGGCAAGGTCTGCGTGGAAGCCTGCATCCGCATCGGCTATCGCGGCGCGGGCACCTTCGAGTTTCTGTACGAAAACGGGCGCTTCTACTTCATCGAGATGAACACCCGCATCCAGGTGGAACATCCGGTGACGGAACTGGTCACCGGCATCGATCTGGTGCGCGAGCAGTTGCTGATCGCCTCCGGCCACAAGCTGTCGATCAAGCAAAGCGACGTGGTGCTGAAAGGCCACGCCATCGAATGCCGCATCAATGCGGAAGACCCGGAAACCTTCCTGCCCTCGCCCGGTCTGGTGACGCATTTCCATTCACCGGGCGGCCCCGGCGTGCGGGTGGATTCGCACGTCTATGAAGGCTATCGTGTGCCGCCGAACTACGATTCGATGATCGGCAAGCTGATCGTCCACGGCGCAACCCGCGAACAGGCCATCGCCCGCATGCGGGTGGCGCTGTCGGAAATGGTGGTGGACGGCATCAAGACCAATGTGCCGCTGCAACAGCGCATCCTCGCCGACGGCGGCTTCGCGCAGGGCGGGCAGAACATCCACTACCTGGAAAAGCGGCTGGCCGAGCGCAAGGAAAAGGCGCTGTCCATCCTTTGATGGGCATGTCCGTTTTTGGGGCGATTTTCCGCTTGACAGTGGGAACGCCCCAAAAACCCGGAGCCCCGCCATGCGTCGCCGCCACACCCTGTTCCTCGCCCTCGCCGCCACGCTGGTGGCGCTGCCCGCCGCCAGCCAGCAAAAAGCCAAGACCCCGCCGACCAACCTGTACATCGACGCACTGACCCACAACATGGCCGGGATGCCGGACATGGGCGGGATGATGGGTGGCATGCTCGGCGGGATGGCCCGCCGGATGGGCGGGGCCGACACCGCCAAGCCCACCTACCCCAATGCGCGCGTGGGCGGCATGACCGGGCAATACCTGGACATCGCCCTGCACAACACGCTGAAGCCCGGTGTCGAGGCACAGGACTTGATCCCTTCCGGTTTGAACCTGGGCAAGTCGCTGAGCCTGATCCCGATCGAGCCCAGCAAGCCCACCGAAGGCGGCACGCCGCCGGGCAAGGTGCCCGATGTCGAAGTCAGGATCACCGAATACTGGGGCTGCGGTGCCAGCGTGCGGCCGGGCCAGCCCAAGGTCGCCACCTTCAAGCTCAAGGGCGGCGGCAAGACCATCGACCCGAACAACCCAATGGGCAGCATGCAGGGCATCGACTTTCAGGCCACCGGCAGCATCTCGAAGGAAATCCGCGCGATCGACCGCGACATCGACCTCATGCCGGGCTGGGTGTACTGGCCCAACCGCAAGTCCGGCAAGCAGGTACCGACCGGCGCGCGGCTGGCCGGCGGCCACAAGATCACCGGCGACGGCATCCCGGCTTCGATGCAGTTCCAGATCGAACAGGCCGCCGACTTCATGCCCAAACTCGCGCTGCGCACCCAGGGCGAGCTGACCGACGCGATCGGCCTGAGCTGGCCTTCGGTCGAACGCGCCCGTGGCTACCACATCACCGGCATGCACATGCAGGTGCTGGGCGAGAACTCGTACGCCATCACGATGTGGAGCAGCGCCGAGGTGCCCGGCGCGCGCGAGGACCTGCACGCCTACCTCGGCAGCAGCTACATCGAAAAATGGCTGAAGCAGAAGGTATTGCTGCCTGCCACCGCCACCAGCTGCACCATCCCCAAGGGCATCTTCGCCGGCAAATCGAATGTGCAGGGCCAGCAGCAAGCCATGCCGGGCATGTTGCAGATGACCGCCTACGGGCCGGAAAGCTGGATCACCTATCCGCCCAAGCCCGCCGACCCCAAGCAGCCGTGGGACCCGGAATGGAGCGTGCGCCTGCGCGCCAAATCCACCGCCACCGCCATGCTCGGTCTGGATTTCGGCGGCATGCAGCAACAGGAAAATGGCGAGGGCAAACCGCAGCAGCAACAGCAGAAGAAGCCTTCGGTGAAGGGCCTGCTGAAGGGCATCCTGGGCGGCTGATCGCACCCGTGGGCTTGTCGCCGCGCGCGCGCGCGGCGACCATGGGCACCGGTTCCATGCCGGCAGCCACATGCCCTACCTGCAACTCACCCTTCCCAGCAGCGAATCCGATCAGCCGCGCTACGAGCGCGCGCTGGACGATGTGGGCGCGCTTGCGGTCAGCCTGCAGGACGCGCATCTGGATGCCGCCGACGAGCAAGCGATCTTCGAGCCCGGCGTTGGCGAACTGCCGCTGTGGGACGAGATGACGCTGACCGCACTGTTCCCTGCGGACACCGATGCATTGCTGCTGCTGGCCGCGCTGGAGGCGTTCGATCCGGGGCTGGACTGGAGCAAGGTGCGCTTTGAATCCATCGCGGATCAGGATTGGGAACGCGCGTGGCTGGACACCTTCCAGCCGATGCGCTTCGGCGCGCGCACCTGGATCGTGCCATGGAACCACGAGCTGCCGGATGATGCACAGGCGGACGATGCCGCCATCGTCCGGCTTGACCCCGGCCTCGCCTTCGGCTCCGGCACGCACCCCACCACTGCGCTGTGCCTGCGCTGGCTGGACGGTTTGTCCGCCTGCGGCGAGTTGCAGGGCAAGACCGTGCTCGACTTCGGCTGCGGCAGCGGCATCCTTGCGCTGGCGGCATTGAAGCTTGGCGCTGCGCGCGCGGTGGGCGTGGACAACGACCCGCAGGCGATCATCGCCACCGCCGACAATGCACAGCGCAATGGCGTTGCCATCGATACCTTCCTGCCGGCGGACGAACCCGCGGCAACCTATCCGGTCGTGGTCGCCAACATCCTTGCTTCCGCACTGGACGCGCTTGCGGAAACGCTGGCCGCACGCACCGCATGCGGCGGACGCATCGCCATGTCCGGCATTCTGGCCGGGCAAGAAGACGAACTGCTGCAACGCTACGCACCGTGGTTCGATGACCTGCGTGTTGAACGCGAAGACGACTGGATGCGCATCGAAGGCGTGCGCAACGCGGTGGCCGCATGAGCCGCACGCCCAGCTTCGCGCGCGTCGATGCACCCGCCACGCCACGCCGCCGACGCGGCGAGTGGATCGTGCTGGTGGCACTGCTCCTGCTGCTGGCCGTGCAACTGTTCTTCGGCGAGCGTGAGCGGCTTGCTGCCGATGCGCGCTTTCGACCTGTGGTTGCATCGGCCTGCGCGCTGGTTGGCTGCAAACTGCCGCCGTGGCGTCAGCCTGCTGCGTTCTCGATGCTCGCGCGTGACGTGATCGCGGTGCCGGATCGGCCCGGCGTGCTGCGCGTGCAGGCCAGCTTCCGCAACGATGCACGCTGGCCGCAGCCGTGGCCGGCGCTGGTGCTGACCCTGTCCGATGCCGACAGCCGCACGCTGGGCGCACGCCGTTTCCTGCCCGCCGACTACCTCGGCGAAACGCCACGGGCCGGCGAACTCGCACCCGGCCAATCCGCACAACTGGCCTTCGACATCGCCGAGCCCGCGCCGAACGTGGTCGCCTTCGACTTCCGGTTTGATTGAGCAGGTTTGATTGAGCACGTCCGACCGAACGCGCCTAGATGTTTTTTCGGATGAATGCGGCAACGTGCGCGCATCCGCGCATCCATCGCGCTAGACTCGCTCCCCCGCATCGTCACCCGTTCCGATGCGGCCAGCATCCAAGGGCCATCGCTTGAACGTTTCCGCCGACCGTCAGGACGCCAATCGCGCGCCATTGCGTGACCACGTCGCCACCTCCGTGCGCCGCTACCTGCGCGACCTCGACGGCTGCGAGACCGATGACCTCTACAACACCGCCCTGCGCGAGCTGGAAATCCCGCTGTTCGCGGAAGTACTGAAGCATTGCGATGGCAACCAGAGCCGCGCCGCGGCGATGCTGGGCATCCATCGCGCCACCTTGCGCAAGAAGTTGAAGGACTACGGACTGTCGTCCTGATCCAGCACACGGTTGCAGATGGCGGGCGTTCGCGCAGCGGCATTTCGAGCCGCGAAGCGAATGCCCGGCAGCGGCAAGCGCACCACAGGCCAGCGCAGCAACACGTTTATAATTCGCGCTTCCCCATCGCTTCGCGCCCCCACATGTCCGCCGACTTCCTTTCCGGCGCGCCGGTGACCATCCGCCGCGCCCTGCTGTCCGTGTCCGACAAGACCGGCCTGATCGAACTTGCCAACGCGCTTGCCGCGCATGGCGTGGAACTGCTCTCCACCGGCGGCACTGCCAAGGCCCTGCGTGATGCCGGCCTTGCGGTGAAGGACGTGAGCGATGTCACCGGCTTCCCGGAAATGATGGATGGCCGCGTCAAGACGCTGCACCCGCTCGTGCATGGTGGCCTGCTGGGCCGCGCCGGCGTGGACGATGCAGTGATGGCGCAGCACGGCATTGGCGCCATCGACCTGCTGGTGCTGAACCTGTACCCATTCGCGAAGGTGGCGGCGAATCCGGACAGCCGCTTTGCCGACATCATCGAGAACATCGACATCGGCGGCCCGGCGATGCTGCGCAGCGCGGCCAAGAACTTCGCACGCGTTGCCGTTGCCACCCATCCCGCGCAATACGCCGCCCTCATCGACGAGATGAAGGCCAATGCCGGCGCGCTGTCGGCAAAGACCCGCTGGCAACTGGCGGTGGCCGCGTTCAACGATGTTGCGCATTACGACGCCTGCATCAGCAATCACCTGTCCTCATACGTGGATCCCTCCACAGAAGCCCGCACATCCATGTGCGGACTTTCCACAAAAGCCGAGGATGGCACGCAGGCACTGTTCCCCGCGCAGGCCAATGGCACCTTCGCCAAGGTGATGGATCTGCGCTACGGCGAGAACCCGCACCAGCAGGCCGCGTTCTACCGTGACCTGCAGCCTGCGCCAGGTTCGCTGGCAACGTTCACGCAGTTGCAGGGCAAGGAACTGAGCTACAACAACATCGCAGACAGCGATGCGGCGTGGGAATGCGT
Organism: Thermomonas sp.; assembly: GCF_047606765.1. Lineage (GTDB taxonomy): Bacteria > Pseudomonadota > Gammaproteobacteria > Xanthomonadales > Xanthomonadaceae > Thermomonas. The sequence continues at coordinate 5,740 of NZ_JASGED010000076.1, forward strand.
GCGCCAGTTCGACCTGCCTGCCTGCGTGATCGTCAAGCACGCCAACCCCTGCGGCGTGGCGGTAGGCACAGGCTGCGGCGATGCCTACGAGGCCGCTTATGCCACCGACCCGACATCGGCCTTCGGCGGCATCATCGCCTTCAACACGAAGCTGGACGCTGCGACCTGCAAGACCATCCTCGACCGCCAGTTCGTGGAAGTGCTGATCGCGCCCGATTACGACGAAGCGGCGCTGGCCTATGCCACGAAGAAGGCCAATGTGCGCGTGCTTCGCATCCCGCTTGCGCCGCCGTCGCAAGGCTTCATCGACACCAAGCGCGTTGGCTCCGGACTGCTGATGCAGACCGCTGATGACCGCGTGGTGACGCGCGATGAGCTGAAAGTCGTCACCAAACTGGCCCCGACCGAAGCGCAGTTTGGCGACTTGCTGTTTGCATGGAAGGTCGCCAAGTTCGTGAAGTCCAACGCGATTGTCTATGCGAAGGACAGCCGCACGATTGGCGTTGGCGCAGGCCAGATGAGCCGCGTGTATTCGGCGCGCATCGCCGGCATCAAGGCACAGGACGCGGGCTTGCAGGTGGAAGGTTCGGTGATGGCGAGTGATGCCTTCTTCCCGTTCCGCGACGGCATCGACGCCGCCGCGCAGGCCGGCATCAAGGCCGTGATCCAGCCCGGCGGTTCCATGCGCGATGCGGAAGTAATCGCGGCGGCGGACGAACACGGCATCGCCATGGTGTTTACCGGCGTGCGGCACTTCAGGCATTGATTCTTCTTGCTGTCATTCCGGCGAAAGCCGGAATCCAGCTTTTCATTCGTCCAAGAGCTGGATTCCGGCTTTCGCCGGAAGACAGCAAGGGGGGGCACCATGAAACTTCTCGTCATCGGTTCCGGCGGTCGCGAGCACGCGCTTGCGTGGAAGCTGGCGCAGTCGCCGCGCGTGTCCGAGGTGATCGTCGCGCCCGGCAATGCCGGCACCGCCGCCGAAGCGAAATGCCGCAACGTCGCGGTGAAAGTCACCGACCTCGACGGCCTGCTGAAGCTGGCACGGGACGAAGGCGTGGCGCTGACCGTGGTCGGCCCGGAAGTGCCGCTGGTGCTGGGCGTGGTGGATCGCTTCCGCGCCGCCGGCCTGCGCATCTTCGGCCCGGTTGCTGCTGCCGCGCAGTTGGAAGGCAGCAAGGCCTTCGCCAAGGATTTCCTTGCCCGCCACGGCATCCCCACCGCGTTCTATGCGGTGCATACCGATGTTGATGCAGCACTTGCCTACGTGCAGGAGAAAGGCGCACCCATCGTCATCAAGGCCGATGGCCTGGCTGCCGGCAAGGGCGTGATCGTGGCGATGACATTGCCTGAGGCCGAAGCCGCCGTGCGCGACATGCTGGCCGGCAATGCCTTTGGCGATGCCGGCGCGCGCGTGGTGATCGAGGAGTTCCTCGACGGCGAGGAAGCCAGCTTCATCTCGATGGTCGATGGCAACACCGCGCTGCCGATGGCGACATCGCAGGATCACAAGCGCGTCTTTGATGGCGACACCGGGCCCAACACCGGCGGCATGGGCGCGTATTCGCCCGCACCCGTGGTCACGCCCGAGGTGCATGCGCGCGTCATGCGTGAAGTCGTCAACCCCACCGTGCAGGGCATGATCGAAGACGGCGTGCCGTTCACCGGCTTTCTCTACGCCGGGCTGATGATCGATGCCAGCGGCGCGCCGAAAGTCATCGAGTTCAACGTGCGCTTCGGCGATCCGGAAACGCAGCCGGTGATGCTGCGCCTGCAGTCCGATCTGCTCGATCTGATCGAAGCCGCCACCGACGGCAAGTTGCACGAAGTTCAGGCGCAATGGGATCCGCGCCCGTCGCTGGGTGTGGTGATGGCGGCTAGGCCATATCCGGAATCACCCATTACGGGTGACGTGATCGAAGGTCTGGATGCCGTGCCGGCGAACGCCAAGGTTTTCCACGCCGGCACCACGCTGGATGCAGACGGCAACGTGGTCAGTGCCGGTGGTCGCGTGCTGTGCGTGACTGCGCTGGGCGAATCCGTATCCGATGCGCAGCGCAATGCACATGCCGGTGTCGATGCGATTTCATGGGCGAACGAATTTCATCGTTCCGATATCGGCTGGCGCGCGATAGAACGCGAGCGCAACAACGCATCGCCGTAAAGTCGTAGATGCGGAGCCAAGGCATTGCATCCGCGCACATCGCCGTATAACATCAGTTATAACCACGGCGGAGCACCCCCATGAAGCTGAAGATCACCACCGTCGGCAATTCCGCCGGCGTCATCCTGCCCAAGGAACTGTTGGCCCGCCTGCGCCTGGACAAGGGCGACGAGTTGTACGCGCTGGAAACGCCGGACGGCATCCGCCTGACCACCTATGACCCGGAATTCGCCGCGCAGATGGAGGTGGCGGAGCGCATCATGCGCGATCATCGGGAACTGCTGCGCAAGCTGGCGCAATAAGGCCGCGCGATGATCATCTGGATCACACGCGATCTTGCGCTGTCCATCCACGAACGCCAGTTGTCCGAACATGGCGGCGGCGAAGGCGTGCGCGACGAAGCCTTGCTGCTATCCGCGCTTGCACGCCCGCAGCAGTTGTTCGCCTATGGCGATCCACCACCAGATCTAGCCGATCTTGCTGCCAGCCTCGCCTATGGCCTTGCGAACAACCATCCCTTCGTGGATGGCAACCAGCGCACTGCACACGTCTGCTACTTCGTGTTCCTGACACTGAACGACGCACATCTCGATGCAGGTCTCGATGAGATGTACGTGCAGATGCTGTCACTGGCCGAAGGCTCGCTCAGCGAAGCCGAGTTCGCCGACTGGCTACGCCCGCGCCTGCGCATGCGCTCGCGCAATGCCGTGCATGAGCCAAAGCCGCGTTATCGCTGAGGCAACACCTCGGCTGCCAGCGCCTCCGCCACGGCGCGCAGATCAGCCTTGCCGCCCCATGCATTCACATGCAGGGCGACCACCACATCCTGCTGCGGATAGTTGACGAGATAGGAAAGCGTGCCCTTCACGCTGCCGCCGTGTGCCATGTAGGTACGGCCTGCGGCGTCCTGTTGCACGCGCCAGATCAATCCCTGCGTGGGCACCTTCTCGCCCGTGTCTTCCGGCCACGGCATCACGGCAGCATCCAATTGCGGGCGATACATCTCGGCAATGGCGGCGTCACCCAGCAGCTTGCCGGTGTTGAGCGCATGCACCATTCGCACCATGTCCTCGTCACTGGACAGGATGCCGCCACCGACGTACTTGTAGCTGACGTTTTCCTGCACCGCATTGCGCAAGGTGGCCGTTGCGGCATCCCACTCGTAGCCGCGCGCCCGGCGCGGGATGATCCGGGCTGGCACGTCCAGATGCGTGGCCCGCATCCCTGCCGGTTGCCAGACGTGCTGGCGCAGATAGGTTTCCATGGCTTGCCCGCTGGCCTGTTCAATCGCGGCCTGCAACAGATTGGTGGCAAACGAGGAATAGCTCCAGTGCGTGCCCGGCGCGAACAGCAAGGGCTCGTCCCGCCAGCGGCGCGTTGCCGCTTCGATGCTGTCGAACTGCTGGAAACGCAGCACCTCGCCTTCGCCGAATTCACCATCCCGGTAGTGGCGAATGCCGGATGTGTGGGTCAGGATCTGGCGCACCGTGATGGGAGCCTGCTTGCGCGGGAACCATGGCGCATAGGTCTGGATGTCCGCATCCAGGTCGATCTTCCCCTGCTCGACCAGTTGCATCACGGCAATCACGGCAACCACTTTCGAGACCGAGCCGATGTTGTGGACGGTACCGCCATCCATCGGCACCGCGTTCTCGACATCGGCAAGCCCAATCCCGCCGGAATAAACCAGTTGCCCCCGCACCATCACCGCAGCAGTCGCGCCCGGCGCGTGCGCGGCGTCGCGCAGTTGCTCCAGTTGCGCACGAAGACGCGGCGCATCCAGTGCGAAGGCCTGCTGGAAAGCACCCAGCAGCAGGCACAACGCCAGCATCCAGGTCCACGGCCGAAACAGGGTTGATCCGTTGCAGCGACGCATGCGCAATCCTTCGACACCGGCGTGTCAGTCGATCCAGGATGGATTCTGGATGCGGCTACGCGGCTGCACAAGCGCCGCCCTCACCACGTCCGTTATCCTCCGCCTGACCAGCCGGAGACACGCATGGCCCATTCGCAATTCGAGCTGCTCAGGCAGCGCCGCTTCCTGCCCTATTTCGTGGTGCAGGCGCTGGGCGCGTTCAACGACAACGTGTATCGGCAGGCGATCATCGGGCTGATCGGCGCGATGGCGCTGGCCGGCACGCTGTCGCAGGACACGCAGGCGCTTTACACCCAGCTTGCACCGGCGATCTTCATCATTCCCTACTTCCTGTTCTCCGCCACCGCCGGGCAGATCGCGGAAAAGCTGGAGAAGCAGAAGCTCATCGTCATCACCACGACGATGGAAATCGCGGTCATGTCGCTGGCGGCGATCGGATTCGTATTGCAGAGCATGCCGATCCTGCTGGTGGCGCTGTTCGGGACTGGCCTGCAATCCACGCTGTTCGGGCCGGTGAAGTATTCGATCCTGCCCTCCGTGTTGAAGCCGGAAGAACTGACCGGCGGCAACGGTCTTGTCGAAATGGGCACGTCCATCGCCATCCTTGTCGGGATGATTTTCGGTGGCCTGATCTTCCAGTTGGCCGGCGAACGCGGCCCGCATGTGGCGGCCGTCACCATCATCCTGCTGGCCATTGCCGGCAACGCAGTGGCGCGACGCATTCCAGAGATAGATGCCGGCGAACCCGAACTGAAAGTGAGCTGGAACATCGCGCGCGAGTCGTGGCACATCTGGCAACTCACCCGCAAGCAACTGGCGGTGCGCAACGCGATCCTTGGTGTGAGCTGGTTCTGGTTCATCGGCACGGTGTTGACCGCGCAGCTGCCGATGTATGCCATCCACAATCTCGGCGGTGCGCAGGCGCTGTACATCTTCGCGCTGGCGCTGTTCTCCATCGGTGTTGGTGTCGGCTCGATCTGGTGCGAGCGGCTGTCCGGGCGCGTGGTGGAAATCGGCCTGGTGCCGCTGGGTGCATTCGGCGTCAGCGCCTTTTTGCTTGACCTGTATTTCGCGCGGCCCGGTCAGGCGCTGGCGAACAATCTGTCGGTGATGCAGTTCGTGCAGGCACCTGGAAGCTGGCGAATCATGCTGGACTTGACCGGCATCGGCCTGTTCACTGGCTTCTTCGTGGTGCCACTTTTCGCGCTGATCCAGAGCCGCTCACCCAAGCATGAACTGGCGCGCGTGATTGCCGGCATGAACATCCAGAATGCGATGTTCATCGTGGCGGCTGCGCTGATCGGCATCGCGCTTCAGCGCTACCTAGGCTGGACGATCCCGCAGGTGTTCCTGGCGCTTGCCATCGCCAACACACTGGTGGCGATCTGGATTTTCACCATCGTCCCCGAATTCCTGATGCGCTTCCTCAGCTGGCTGCTGGTGCGCACGCTGTACCGACTGCGCCTGCACGGCATCGAAAAGCATGTGCCGGATGAAGGCGCGGCGCTGCTGGTCTGCAACCACGTCAGTTACATGGATGCGCTGATCCTGTCCGCCTGCATCCCGCGCCCGGCGCGCTTCGTGATGTATTACAAAATCTTCAACATTCCGGTGATGCGCTGGATCTTCAAGACGGCGAAGGCAATCCCGATTGCCGGGGCACGCGAAAACCCGGAGATCATGCAACGTGCATTCGATGCCGTGGATGCCGCATTGGCCGAAGGCGAACTGGTCTGCATCTTCCCCGAGGGCGCGCTGACCAAGGACGGCGACATCGCCCCGTTCAAATCCGGTGTGGAGAAGATCCTGCAACGCGCCGCCGCACGCGGGCAGCAGGTGCCGGTGGTACCGATGGCGCTGAAGAACATGTGGGGCAGCATGTGGAGCAAACGCGATTCCCGGCTGGGGCAGATGCGCGTGCCACGCCGCCTGCGTGCGCATATCGAAGTCGTGGCCGGTGAACCGATGCCGTTTAACAGCACGGCGGAAATGCTGGAAGCGAAGGTGCGGGAATTGCGAGGGGATGCGGCTTAGGCGAACCGCGCGCACAATGTAGCGTGAATTGCACTACACTCCTTGAAACAACCACCTTCCGCAAACGCCATGAGCACAGTCACCCGACGCAAGGAGCACCCGCTTTCGATGCGTCTTCCCGATGCCGACATCGCCGTCATCGACCGCGCTGCCAGTCTGCGCGGGCGTTCCCGTACCGACTTCGTGCGCGAAGCTGCAGTGCGTGCGGCGGAGGACGTGCTGATGGATCACCGCATCGTCCGCATGAGCGCCAAGGGCTTCGCGCATTTTCTGGCCGAACTGGATGCACCCGCTGCGCCGGTGCCTGCCATGGTGGAAGTGGCGCAACGCCCCGCGCCATGGGAACGCAAACCCGCGCGCAAGCCGGGGCGTTGAGCCTTGGCGCTGTCCGCCCCGGAGTTCATTACTGCCGCACACGATGTGTCCGGCTTTTCCTGCGGCAAACCCGCACTCGACCACTGGTTGCAGCATCGCGCCCTGTCGAATCACGAAAAGGGATTCACTGCGGTGACGGTGGTGCATGAAGCGCGGCGCGTGGCCGGCTATTACGGCCTTGCACCCACGGCAGTCCTGCCCGATGTGTTGCCGCGCGCGCTCCGCTCCGGACAGCCACCAGACCCCGTGCCCTGCCTGCTACTGGGTCAACTTGCCACCGACCGGCAATGGGCCGGGCAAGGCATTGGCACCGGGTTGCTGAAACACGCACTTGACCGCTGCGTGCAGGCCGCTGGGCTGATTGGCGGACGCGCGCTCGTCGTGCATGCCGTGGACACGGAAGCAGCCGCATTCTGGGAGCGGCGCGGATTCATACCCTCGAAGGACGATCCGCTGCTGTTGTTCCAGTCCATCGCGCGGATTGCGGCATCACTGGCCTAGCGTGCCTTACGCCCTGCGCAGGTGATCGCAGGCGCTCTTCACCAACTCCAGCACGAAATCACGGTCGCGTTCATCCAGATCGGCCAGCCATGCACTGAGGATGGTGGCCTGTGCGTCCGGCTGGGCAGAGCTTTCAGTCAGCAATTCGCCAACGCGCACGCGCAGGCAAGCGCTGATTCTTTCCAGTGTCAGCAGGGAAGGCAACGTGGCTCCGCGCTCGAAGCGCGAAATTGTTTCTGCATCCACGTCCAGCCTTTCGGCCAGCGCGGCCTGTGTCCAACCACGCAACTTGCGCCGCTCGGCAATGTTGGCACCCAAGCGTCGAGCCAGTACTCCCGACTTCTTTGACCCTGCCATATCTGTTGTCCCGCAAGCCGACAGATATGGTTGTCTTTGCCTTGGCCTGGTGTTAGGTTTCGATTTGTTGTATCCAACATTTAGTGTTGACTACTACCTCACAAGAACAGCCGCCCGATTGGAGAAGCGATGAGCGCCGCACTTGAACAGCCGACAAGGAAAGTCGGCATCCTGCTCTTCATCGGCATTCTGTTCCTGCCTTACATCTTCGTCTGGTTCCTGTTGCGCAAAGGCCATTCGACCTTGGCGCGGACACTCGGCTTCGGCTGGCTCCTGCTGTTGTTCTGGCTCGTCTCCGGCAAAAGCCCCGACCCAACCACGCGTGCGCAAACACAACACACCAGTGCGCAACAACAGGAAGCCGCGCTGGCCGCATTGCGTACGGAACTCGACGGCAACCGCGATGGCATCCTGCGGGACATCCAGGCATTGATGGAAAAGCAGGACTTCCAGGCAGCGCAACAACAAGCCGCGCGCTACGGCGAGTTGCACGATGCGCAAATCGACGCACTCGCACAGCAAGCTTCTGCAAAGCTGGAAGCACTGCAAGCGGCACAACGCGCGGAAGCAGACAAGCATGCAGCAGCGGCGCTGCAAAGCCTGAGCAAGAAAACCGACAAGATCGAAGGTGTCGATTGGTACAGGGACAAGAGTTCACCGGCCTACAACAACCAGAACGGCTTCTACCTCTATATCGGCAAGAAGGCAGAATCGAATCCCTGGCTGCGCTTGCGCATCCAGTATTACTCCGATGATTGGCTGTTCATCCGCTCGATCATCGTCGTGGCGGATGGCCAGCGCTTTGAAAAGAACGGCCTCGACTTCGAGCGCGACCACGACAGCCACATCTGGGAGTGGTATGACGCCAACCCAACGGCAGAAGACCTGCGGATGATTGAAGCGGTCATCGCGTCGAAGGATGCGACGATCCGGTTCGTCGGCCAGCAATACCACAACGACAAGAAAATCACGGCATCGCAAAAGGCCGCGCTACGGCGAGTTCTTGATGCCTACAAGGCACTGGGCGGCACCTGAAACGCCGCAACTCGATTGCCTGTCGTTTCGATTATGGGAAATCCCGTATCGTGGATTCCCGATGCTCCAAACCTACAATGGCAACAACCTGACGCGCGTGCGTTCCGGCTCGATGCTGATCAACGCACCGGCCTCCAGTTCCGCCACAAGCAATTTCAGCGCCTGCACTACATAGCGCCCAACGGTTGCCGGGCGCACATCGTCCGCGCGAAGTTGCGCCACGCTGGGCTTGCCGCCATGTGTAGCGGCAAGGATCGCGCTGAAATCCAGATCATTGGTGAAAACGATGAAGCCCGCCTGTGCCGCATGGCGCATGATCGTTTCATCCGGTGCCTTCGGGTCGCCCACTTGCGACCAATGCACGGCGGCGATGCCTTCCGACGCCAGGAACTCGACCCAGCGCGGCGACAGATTCATGTCAATCAGCAGTTTCACGCTGCTGCAAGCTGGATTTCGCGCTCCTCGGCACGCCATGCGGCGTAACGCAATGCCTGCACGATGTCTTCACGTTCAAGGTACGGGTATTCGGCAAGGAGGTCGTCGATAGTCACGCCCGCCGCGATCTGACCAACCAGCATGCTCACGGTGACCCGCAGGCCACGAATACACGCCTTGCCACCCATCACGGTTGCTTGTTGCGTAATCCTGTCCAGATTCATCTGACCCTCGCAAAACCGCTTCGTTTCGTCTGCATCCTACCCCACCCACCCCGCCACCACGAACAGCGCGATCACCGCCAGCCACAGCACCAGCACGCGCCATGCAAGGTTCATGGCGTCGCGCAATTCGGGCAGGCGGGAACGAAACCCGCCCGCGGGTTCTAAGAGCCTGTTCAAAGTCTTTCTCATCCCTGATGCTATAGGGATGAGACATCCCTATCCCAGTGACATCAGCCGCGAGCAGTTCGAGACGATCCTTCCGCTGCTGGAGAGTGCC
>NZ_JASGED010000077.1:0-9380 GCF_047606765.1 Thermomonas sp.
GCGCAGCTTATGCCACACGCCCGACAGGGTCATGATGCCGTTGATCGCGCCGCCCCAGCTGGGTGCCAGCAGGATCAGCGAGAACACCATGCCCACCGACTGCGCCCAGTCCGGCAGCGCGGTGTATTGCAGGTGGTGCGGGCCGGCCCACATATAGACCGCGATCAGCGCCCAGAAATGGACGATGGACAGGCGGTAGGAATAGATCGGACGACCGGCCTGCTTGGGCACGTAGTAGTACATCATCCCGAGGAAGCCGGCAGTCAGGAAGAAGCCGACCGCGTTGTGGCCGTACCACCACTGCACCATTGCATCCACCGCGCCGCTGTAGGCCGAGTACGACTTCATCAGGCTGGCGGGCATGGCGATGCTGTTGACGATGTGCAACAGCGCCACCGCCAGGATGAAGCCGCCGAAGAACCAGTTGGCGACGTAGATGTGCTTGACCTTGCGCCTGGCGATCGTGCCGAAATACAGCACCGCGTAGGCCACCCACACCACCGCGATCAGGATGTCGATCGGCCATTCCAGCTCGGCGTATTCCTTGCCCTGCGTGTAGCCCAGCGGCAGGGTGACGGCGGCCAGCACGATCACCAGCTGCCAGCCCCAGAACACGCAGGACGCCAGCTTGTCCGACAGCAGCCGGACGTGGCAGGTGCGTTGCACCACGTGCAGGCTGGTGGCGAACAGCGCGCAGCCGCCGAAGGCGAAGATCACCGCATTGGTGTGCAGCGGGCGCAGCCGCCCGTAGCCCAGCCACGGGATGCCCTCGCCGAGCGTGGGCCAATAAAGCTGAGCGGCGATGATGACGCCGACCAGCATGCCGACGATGCCCCAGACCACGGTCATCACCGCGAACTGGCGCACCACCTTGTCGTTATAGGTTTGGCTGATGGCCTGCATGCCTGCCTCCGGAAGTCCGCCGGCATGCTAGTGGCAGGGCGATCGCCGCGTCTTGATTTGGATCAAAATCCGCCCCGTGGCGGGGCCGATCCCGCATAATCGCGGCATGTCAGCAGAGCGCAGCGCAGCGATCCCCCTGGACCTGGCCCGGTTGCGTCGCAGCTGCGCCGAATGCTCGCTGCAACAGCTCTGCCTGCCGGCGGGGATCGATGGTGCCGACCTTGGGCGGCTGGACACGTTGACGCAGCGCCGTCGCAATCTGGCCCGGGGGGAAAGCCTGTTCCGCCCCGGCGACCCGCTGGATGCCGTGTTCGTCGCCAGCGAAGGCGCATTCAAGACCGTGGTCATCAACGAAGGCGGCGAGGAGCATGTGCTGGGCTTCCACCTGCCCGGCGAGTTGTTCGGGCTGGATGCCATCGGCAGCGGTCACCATCGTTGCGAAGCCGTGGCGCTGGGCGATGCCCGCGTCTGCGTGCTGCCGTTCGCCCAACTTGCCGGCGTGGCCGCGCAACTGCCCAGCCTGCAGCACCACCTGCTGCGGGTGATGGGGCAGAGCGCCGACCGCGACCGCGACCATGTCGAAGTGCTGTCGCGCCGGCAGGCCAGCGAGCGCGTGGCCCTGTTCCTGCACGGCCTGTCCGCACGCTACAAGCGGATCGACCGCCCCGCGCTGGACTTCCAGCTGCCGATGAGCCGTGACGAGATCGCCCGCTATCTGGGCCTGGCGCTGGAAACCGTGAGCCGTGGCTTCAGCCGCCTGCATGACGATGGCGTGATCGAAGTGCGTGGCCGCCGCGTGCAGATACTCGACCCGCAGGTGTTGCATGCAATGGCGAACGGTTGCGAGGCCGAGGAACCGCGCGGGCAGCGCAAGCCGGCGCGCGCGTAACACCACGCTGCTGGCGCGGATGGCATCGTCGCAGCTTGGGCGGATCGCCGCCGCCGCGACTTGATCCGGATCAAGTCGCGCTTATGTCTGCGTGGCTGCGTCGCGGGCCTCGTAGGCATTCACGATGCGCGCCACCAGCGGGTGCCGCACCACGTCGCGGGATTCGAAGAAGGTGAAGCTCACGCCATTCATGCCGCGCAGTACTTCCACCGCGTCCTTCAGCCCGGACTTCTGGTGCTTGGGCAGGTCGATCTGGGTCATGTCGCCGGTGATGACGGCGGTGCTGCCGAAGCCCAGCCGGGTCAGAAACATCTTCATCTGTTCGATGCTGGTGTTCTGCGCTTCGTCCAGAATCACGAAGGCATCGTTCAGCGTGCGCCCGCGCATGTAGGCCAGCGGCGCGATCTCGATCACGTTCTTTTCCAGCAGCCGCGCCACCTTCTCCACGCCCAGCATTTCATACAGCGCGTCATACAGCGGGCGCAGGTAGGGATCGACCTTCTGGGTGAGATCGCCGGGCAAAAAGCCCAGCTTTTCGCCTGCTTCCACCGCCGGGCGCACCAGGATCACGCGCTGCACCCGCGACTGGTTCAGTGCATCCACTGCCATCGCCACCGCAAGGAAGGTCTTGCCGGTGCCGGCAGGGCCAACGCCGAAGTTGATGTCGTGGGTGGCGATGGCATGCAGGTACTTGCGCTGGTTGTCGCCGCGCCCGCGCAAGGTGCCGCGCTTGACCCGCACGGCCACCTCCTGCGCCGCAGGATCGTTCGATGTTGCGGGCACCGGCTCATCGCCCACGAACGCGCCCAGCCGCAGATGGATGGCGTGCTCGTCCAGCGTCTCGTCCGCCGCTTCGGCATAGGTGCCGCGCAGGAACTTCTCCGCGCGCACCACCGCATCGGCGTCCTGTCCGGTCACGCGGAACACGTTGCCGCGATTGGCGATCTCCACGCCAAGGCGCAATTCGATCATGCGCAGGTGGGCATCAAACGGGCCGGAAAGGTTGGCAAGGCGTTCGGTGTCGTCGGGTTCAAGGGTGAAGTCGCGTTGGGGCATATCTCAATCTTCCTGCGTCGTCGCCAGATAACTTTCCAGAAGCGCCTGCAATTCCCGGCCGCGGTTGAAGCCGCGTTGCACGATCAAGCCGCAGGCAACCCTGGCCCGTTCGGCCTCCGTTGCATCAAGTGCAGATCGAAGCAGGCGCAGGTCGAGTCCATCCTGCGGGCGCGTCTGCGGGTCGTGCGATAGCAGTTTGAGCGCCACCAGATGGCCGACCCGGGCCACGCGAACGGCCGTTCCCGCGCCGATGTCGAGCTCCGCTGCTGCGGCAACGATGTCCCGCTCGATCCCCGACGAGGCGAACAGCAGATCCACCACCATGCCTTCCGCCGTTTCGCCGTGCGGCAGCAGTCTGGCGCTGGCCAGCCGATGGGTTGCCTTCTGCTCCACGGTCGCCAGTACCCGGTAGCCGTTCTGGCTCAGGCGGCGAACCAGCAACTCGGCATCGGCATCCGAATGCACGGCCACCGCCAGATCGACGTCCCGGGTGAAGCGCGGCTCGGTCCACGCGGAAACGGCCAGGCCACCGAGCAGTGCGGCGCGCTGGCCCTGATCTTCGAGGCACGCCAGCATTTGCGTCAGCGTGTCGAACAAGGGCATCAGCGCAATTGCCCGGCAACGCCCTCGGCATCTCCATCGGGTGCGCCGGGACGGGTGCGCAGCCATTCGGCCAGCCGGCGGTCGATCTCATCGCCATCCGCATCGTGGTTCGTCCGGCGCAATTGCGCGCGCTTCATGGCGACGCCGGTTTCGGACAGGGCCAGCGCGGTGCGCAACTTCCTTGCTGCGGAAAGCAGCGCATTCGACGCCAAGGATGAATCGGAAGCGGTCATGGGCCGAATATAGCCGAAAGGCGCCGGCCTCCCGCCCGTGCGGGAGTAACGGCGGCGGCATGGCTCAGGCCGCCGCCTCGTCCGCCATCGCCACCCGCCCGCGCAGCGAATTGGGCATCGCCTCGGTGACGACCACATCGACGAACTGGCCGACCAGCCGCGCGTGGCCGGGGAAGTTCACCGAGCGCATGTTCTCGGTCTTGCCGGTCAGTTCGTTCGGGTTCTTCTTCGACGGGCCTTCCACCAGCACCGATTGCGTGGTGCCGACCATCGCCTGCGAAATCTTCGCGGCGTTGCCGTTGATGTGTGCCTGCAGGCGTGACAGCCGCGCGTGCTTGGTTTCGTCGCTCACGTCGTCCGGCAGGTCGGCGGCGGGCGTGCCGGGGCGGCGCGAGTAGATGAAGCTGAAGCTCTGGTCGAAGCCCACGTCCTCGATCAGCTTCATGGTCTTGTCGAAATCGGCGTCGGTCTCGCCGGGGAAGCCGACGATGAAATCCGAACTGATGCTGATGTCGGGCCGCACCGCGCGCAGCTTGCGCAGCTTCTGCTTGAACTCCAGCGCGGTGTAGCCGCGCTTCATCGCGGCCAGGATGCGGTCGCTGCCGCTTTGCACCGGCAGGTGCAGGTAGTTGGCCAGCTTGGGCACGTCGCGATACGCCTCCACCAGCGAATCGCTGAACTCCAGCGGGTGCGAGGTGGTGAAGCGGATGCGGCCGATGCCGTCGATTTCGGCGATGGCGCGGATCAGCAGGCCAAGATCGGCGACTTCGCCATCCTCACCCAGCGGGCCGCGATAGGCGTTGACGTTCTGGCCCAGCAGGTTGATTTCGCGCACGCCCTGCGCGGCCAGGTCGGCCACTTCGACCAGCACGTCCTCGAACGGGCGGCTGATTTCGGTGCCACGGGTGTAGGGCACCACGCAGAAGCTGCAATATTTCGAGCAGCCTTCCATGATCGAAACGAAGGCGCTTGGCCCTTCGGCGCGCGGCTCGGGCAGGCGGTCGAACTTTTCGATTTCGGGGAAGGAGATATCGACCTGCGGCTGGCCGGACTGGCGGCGTGCGCGGATCAGCTCCGGCAGCCGGTGCAGGGTCTGCGGGCCGAACACCAGGTCAACATAGGGCGCGCGCTTGACGATGGCCGCGCCTTCCTGCGATGCCACGCAGCCGCCCACGCCGATCAGCACCGGGCGGTCGCCCTGCTTCAGCGCCTTCCAGCGGCCCAACTGGCTGAACACCTTTTCCTGCGCTTTTTCGCGGATCGAACAGGTATTGACCAGGATCACGTCAGCCTCGGAGACGTCCGTGGTCAGCTCCATGCCGTCGGCGGCAGCCAGCACGTCGGCCATCTTGGCCGAGTCGTACTCGTTCATCTGGCAGCCGTGGGTCTGGATGAACAGTTTGGGTGCGCCGGGCCGGGGCGTGCGTGCCACGGGCAGCGAGGGCAAAGGATGCAGGTCGGTCATGGTCGTGTCCGGGGCGCGGTGGATAGGCCGGGCCGGTCTGGGTGCGCGAGCTTAACAGAGCGTGCCTGCGTCACGTTAAGCAAAATCAAGGACTTGTCATCGGTATTTGAAGGGGGGAGACTGCGCGGCATGACGGGGAAGGGGACACTCCTGCTGTTGACGATGCTGCTGGCCGGGCCGGCGGTGGCGGGCAGTGTGTATCGCTGCGAAGGCGGCGATGGCGTCAGTTCCTATTCCAGCAAGCGCGTGCCGGGTGCCAAGTGCCGGCTGGTGGGCAGCTTCAGGCCGGAGCGTGCGTCCGCCCGCACGCCGCAGCCTGTGGCTGTCGCGCCTGCCAGTGTGGGAACGGCTGCCGTCACGGCGGAGCCACCCAAGGCGGTGCCGGTCGCGGCAACGTCTGCTCCAGTGCCGATGCCGGCTGCATCCGGCGCGCCGCGGCTGGTGCGCGGGCAGGTGTATTCCTACATCGGCAAGGATGGCGTGCGCACCTATACCAGCGCGCGTCCGCGTGGCGTGGCGGCAGCGTCCCTGCGCACCATCAAATACAGCTACATGGAAACCTGCTACGCCTGCGGCAGCAGGCCGGGTGTCAATTTCCGCACGCTGCG
The DNA here is from genome assembly GCF_047606765.1 of Thermomonas sp. Classification (GTDB taxonomy): domain Bacteria; phylum Pseudomonadota; class Gammaproteobacteria; order Xanthomonadales; family Xanthomonadaceae; genus Thermomonas. The sequence continues at coordinate 5,758 of NZ_JASGED010000077.1, forward strand.
GCTCAACACCACCGCCTATCAGAACGAAATCCGCGCCGCCGCGCAGGCGCACGGGGTGGAAGAGGCGGTCATCCGCGCCATCATCCATGCCGAATCCGCGTTTAACCCCAATGCGCTGTCGCGGGTGGGCGCGCAGGGCCTGATGCAGCTGATGCCGGCCACCGCGCGCCGGTTCGGGGTGGGCAATGCCTTCGACGCCAGCCAGAACATCAGCGGCGGCGTGCAGTATCTGGCGTGGCTGCTCAAGCGCTTCAACGGCAACCTGACCCTGGCCGCTGCCGGCTACAACGCGGGCGAGGGCGCGGTGGACCGCCACGGCGGCGTACCGCCCTACAGCGAGACCCGCCACTACGTCGAACGGGTGGCCATCCTGGCCGATCGCTATCGCGGCGTCCTCAATCCGGTGGCCTCGCCGGTGCAGGGCGGATTGTCGGTTCGTTAAGCGTTCCGTTACACTTCCCCGTCTTTTGCGGCCGGCCAGCGTTCGCCAGCGCGTCGCCACCAGTCGCAGCCGTGTCTTAAGGTTTTCTTTCGGAGTGCGGGATGGCCAACGAAGAGGTCAATACTGGCAGGCGTCGGTTCCTCACCGCGACAACTGCGGTGGTGGGGGCGGTGGGTGCCGGGTTTGCGGCGGTGCCGTTCATCAAGTCGTGGAGTCCGAGCGCGCGCGCGCGCTTTGCCGGTGCGCCGGTCACCCAGGACATCAGTGCGCTGGCGGAAGGCACGCAGATGGTCATCAACTGGCGCGGCCAGCCGATCTACATCGCCAGGCGGTCGAAGGCGATGCTGGACGTGATGCAGACCCTGCCGCCGCTGCTGGCCGACCCGGATTCGAAGAATACCGACCAGCAACCGGCCTACGCGCAGAACGCCAGCCGTTCGATCAAGCCGGAAATCTCGGTGCTGGTCGGCGTCTGCACCCACTTGGGTTGCGCGCCCGAGCACCTGCCGGAGGTCAAGCCGCAGCCGTTCGATCCGGACTGGAAGGGTGGCTACTTCTGCCCCTGCCACAAGTCCCGCTACGACCTTGCGGGCCGCGTGTACAAGGCGCAGCCGGCACCGGCCAACCTGCCGGTGCCGCCGTACCACTTCGAGAACGACACCACGCTGGTCATCGGCGTTGATCCGCAGGGAGCCGCGTAAGCCATGGCGAACAAGATCACGCAAACCGTCATGAACGCCGCCAACGGCGTGATGGATTGGGTCAACGAGCGCGCGCCGGGCATGATGCCGGCGTACCGGAAGCACATGTCCGAGTACTACGCGCCGAAGAACTTCAACATCTGGTACATCTTCGGCGTGTTGTCGATCGTGGTGCTGGTCAACCAGATCCTGACCGGCATCTTCCTGACCATGCACTTCAAGCCGAGCGCGGCGGAAGCCTTCGGCTCGGTCGAATACATCATGCGCGACGTGGAGTGGGGCTGGCTGATCCGCTACATGCACAGCACCGGCGCATCGCTGTTCTTCGTGGTGGTCTATCTGCACATGTTCCGTGGCCTGATGTACGGCAGCTACCGCAAGCCGCGCGAGCTGGTCTGGCTGCTGGGCATGGTGATCTATCTGGTGCTGATGGCCGAAGCCTTCATGGGCTACGTGCTGCCCTGGGGCCAGATGTCGTACTGGGGCGCGAAGGTCATCATCTCGCTGTTCGGTGCCATTCCGATGATCGGCGGCGCGCTGACCGAGTGGATCATGGGCGACTACAACCCGGGCGATGCCACGCTGAACCGCTTCTTCGCCCTGCACGTCATCGCGATGCCGCTGGTGCTGCTGCTGCTGGTGGTGCTGCACATCTTCGCCCTGCACGAAGTCGGCTCCAACAACCCCGACGGCGTGGAAATCAAGAAGGGCCCGAAGGGCAACCGCTGGTCGGACAAGGCACCGGCAGACGGCATTCCGTTCCATCCGTACTACACGGTGAAGGACATGTTCTACGTCGCCTGCTTCCTCATCATCGCGGCGTTCATCATCTTCTTCGCGCCGGGCTTCGGTGGCTGGTTCCTGGAGCACGACAACTTCACCGAGGCCAATGCGCTGGTCACGCCCGCGCACATCAAGCCGGTGTGGTACTTCACCCCGTACTACGCCATGTTGCGCGTGGTGCCCTCGTTCTTCGGCATCAAGCTGTGGGGCGTGCTGGTGATGTTCGGCGCCATCGTGATGCTGTTCCTGCTGCCGTGGCTGGACCGCTCGCCGGTCAAGTCCTACCGCTACCGTGGCTGGTTCAGCTGGGCGATGCTGCTGATGTTCGCGTTCTGCTTCCTGTGGCTGGCCAAGATCGGTGCCGGCCCCGGTACGGATCCGGTGGAAACCATCATCGGCCGCGTGCTGACCTTCCTCTATTTCGCCTTCTTCATCACCATGCCGGTGTGGACCAAGCTCGACAGGACCAAGCCGGTGCCGGAACGGGTGACGATGCATGACTAAGAACTTCCTCTCCCGCGCCGCCGTGTTCGCGGCTGGCCTGCTCCTTGGCAGCGTGGCCCTGGCGAACGAGGGCGGCAACCTCCAGCAGGCCGGCACCGACCTTGGCGACAAGGCCTCGCTGCAGCGCGGCGCAGCCCTGTACATGAACTACTGCGGCGGCTGCCACTCGCTGAAGTACGTGCGCTACGCGCGTATTGCCGAGGATCTGGGGTTGTCCGAAGAAGACGTGCAGGCCAACCTCAACTTCACCGGCGGCAAGATCGGCGACCACATCATCTCGCCGATGAGCGCCGAGATGGGCATTGCCGCGTTCGGCAAGGCACCGCCGGATCTCAGCGTGATCGCGCGCGTGCGCGGCAGCGACTGGATCTACACCTATCTCAAGTCCTTCTATCTGGACGAGAGCCGCCCGGTCGGCTGGAACAATACCCTGTTCGCCAATGCCTCGATGCCGAACCCATTGTGGGAACTGCAGGGCTTGCAGCAGCCGGTGTTTGGCAAGAAGACCGAGACTGGCGAACTGCCGGTGGAAGGCTTCACCATCAGCCAGCCCGGCACGCAGGATGCGCACCAGTTCGACCAGACCGTGCGCGACATCACCGCGTTCCTGGAATACGCAGGCGAGCCCGCCGCGCTCAAGCGCGAGTCGCTGGGCGTGTGGGTGATCCTGTTCCTGGTGCTGCTCGCGGGTCTGGCGTGGATGCTGAAGAGTGAATACTGGCGGGATGTCCACTGACGCATGCAGCCCATGGTGCGGCGTCACGCGGAACGGAGCTTCACGACTGCCCGCATCGTGCGGGCGGCGCAATGTGACCGGCAAACCCGGTCCTTGGGGGGTAGGTCCTGATGATGGCTGTAAGTCCGCGCATGCGTAATGCCCTGACCCTGTTCTCGTCGGTCGATGACGTGCTCTGCCACCGCGTCCGTCTGGTGCTGGCCGCGAAAGGGGTCACCTACGACTTCATCGCGGTTGATCCGCAGAATCCGCCGGAAGACCTGATCGATCTCAACCCGTACCACTCGGTGCCGACCCTGGTCGAGCGCGATCTGGTGCTGTACGCCGCCAGCGTGGTCAGCGAATACCTGGACGAGCGTTATCCGCACCCGCCGCTGATGCCGGTGGAGCCGCTGGCATCAGCGGCGGGTGCGGATAACGCTCCTCCAGGTATTCGCTGACCACGCTGGCGGCGTAC
>NZ_JASGED010000078.1:0-5577 GCF_047606765.1 Thermomonas sp.
CTGCGGCCAGCGCAGCGGCACCACCGGCTGCGAACCAGCCAAGCACTTGCCGGCGTTCGCGCAATTGCTGATTGATCAGTTCGACGTCTTGTTGCAGTCCACCATCCTGATGGTCGTCGTGATGGTCATGCTTCGGGTAGGACATGTCGGCGGCTCCTGGCTGTTGGCTGGAAAGCGGGGCGCACCGGGATGGATCGGAGGGGGAGGGGCGGTCGTCCCGGTGCTGCCCACGGAACCGACGCTAGGCCTCGTGTGTGCCGGTCGCTTGTCGTGGTTTTTCAGGCGTTGACACATTCAGGCGGCGGTTCAGCCTGCGGACGGCATCGGTTCAGCCGCGCGTCGGGATTGCAATGTGTGGCAGCGCCGACAAACGCTGCATACACTCGGCTGGTATCCAGTCCGGCATGACCCGCCCCGACGACATGGACTTGCAATCCCTGATCCTGGTGGTCGATGACGACCCGGAACTCCGTGAGCTGACATCGGGATTCCTGCACAACCACGGCTATCGCGTGATGGCCGTGCATGATGTCGCGCAGATGCGGCAGGCGCTGGATGCACACCGGCCGGATCTGGTGATTCTTGACGTGATGATGCCCGGCGAAGACGGCCTTTCCGCCGCCCGGCAACTGGCCAGTCGCCGAGGTGGCCCCGCCGTCATCATGCTCAGCGCGCTGGGCAGCGACACCGACCGCATCATCGGGCTGGAAGTCGGTGCCGACGACTATCTCGCCAAGCCCTGCAACCCGCGCGAGCTGCTGGCGCGGGTGCGCGCGGTGTTGCGCCGCCGGCTGGCCGGTGAACCGGTGCCGGTGGACGAAGCCCGGCAGTACGAGTTTTCCGGCTGGCGTCTGGACATGGTGCGCCGCGACCTGCGCGATCCCTCCGGCGTGTTCGTTGACCTGTCCGATGGCGAGTTTTCGCTGTTGCGCACTTTCGTCGAACACCCGCAGCGCGTGCTCAGCCGCGACCAGCTGCTCGACTACGCGCATGGCCGCAACGTCGAAGTCTATGACCGCGCCATCGACACCCAGATCAGCCGGCTGCGGCGCAAGCTCAACGAACGCACCCGGCAGGAACTGATCCGCACGATCCGCAACGAAGGCTACATGTTGCTGCCGGCGGTCAATCGCCTGTGACGCCTGCGCGGCCCGGCCTGTCGATCTTCCGGCGCACCTTCCTGTTGCTGCTGGCAGCGCTGGCGGTGGCGCAGGTGGTGGCCGTCGTGCTGCTGCTGTACGCGCCGATCCGCACCGACTCGACAGAACTGATGCGCGTGGTGGCATTGCTGTCCAGCAATGAACCGACCGGCAATGACGTGCTGCACGTCGCCACCAGCGCAGCGCGCCCCGTGGTGCCGGCCGAAGGCGGGTTCCGCACGGATGCGCGGGTGCGCACGGCCATAGCGCAGTGGTTGTCGCTGGACGAGGAGGATGTGCTGTTCGTCTCCACCCGCGAAGCCAGAAAGCGGCGCGCACCGCCGTCGCCTGACGGCAAGCCGCCTCCGCCCGATTGCACGGATTGCCCGTCTGGGCCACCGCGTGAAGCGGGCAGCGATGTGCCCGCCGCGCAGGATGGCGAGAGCAGGCCACCACCCCGCCCACGCAACCTGGCGCCGGACACGCCCTTGCGTGGCGAGTTCATCGCCGCCGCGCGCCAGCCGGACGGTCGCTGGCGCGTGGTCGAATCCACGCAACGCAACCGCCTGGGCAGGATCGGCCGTCAGGCAGGCCTGCTGTTCCTGGCGGGCGTGCTGGTGCTGCTGCCGCTGGCCTGGTGGTTCTCGCGCGCGCTGTCCGCGCCGATCCGCGAGTTCGCGCGGGCCGCAGACCACCTTGGCCGCAACCCCGACGCACCACCGCTGGCGCGCAATGGCCCGCACGAGATCGTGCTGGCCGTCGATTCGTTCAATGCCATGCAGACCCGCCTCAACCGCATGGTGGCAGAGCGCACGCAGATGGTCGGTGCCATCGCCCATGACCTGCGCACGCCACTGGCGCGGCTCGCCTTCCGCCTGCAGAAACTGCCCGATGACCAGCGCGACAAGGCGCAGGACGACATCGATGAAATGAAGACGATGATTACCGCTGCGCTGGACTTCCTGCGTGACCGCTCCGCGACCGGCCTGCGCGAAGCGCTGGACATGCGCTCGCTGGTCGAAAACATGGTCAATGGCCTGGCGGACACCGGCCGCGACATCGCACTGGAATCCGGCGCAGCGGTGATCGTCAATGGCGACCGCATCGCCCTGCGGCGGATGGTGGCCAATCTGATCGACAACGCGCTCAAGTACGGCAAGCGCGCGCGCCTGCGCCTGCAGGCACAGGATGGCGACTGCGTGCTGGAAGTCGAGGACGACGGCCCCGGCATTGACCCGGCGCAGGCCGAGCAACTGTTCATGCCCTTCTATCGCGGCGAAGCCTCGCGCAACCGCGAGACCGGCGGCATCGGCCTGGGCCTGTCGGTGGCGCAGGGCATCGCGGTGGAACACGGTGGCCGGATCGTGCTGGAAAACCAGCCGGCAGGTGGCCTGCGCGCCACCGCCATCATTCCGCTGCCATAGCGCCCTGCACCGGCCCCTGTGGCGGGTGACTATTGGCATATTCACTATATCGAAATAAACAGTAGTATCCGCTTCAACCTGGAAGCGGAGATGTCGGGATGGACGAAGCCCTGCTGCGCAAGTTCCACAAGGAACTGAGCGCCGGCACCGTGTCGCTGGGGCTGCTGGCGGTGGTGACTGCCGCGCCGGAGCCGATGTACGGCTACCAGATCGCCAAGCGGCTGGAGCAAGCCGGCGACGGCGTGCTGGCCGGCAAGCAGAGCGCGTTGTACCCGGTGCTGCGCAATCTGGAGGCAGCGGGGCTGCTGGACAGCTTCGTCGAGCCTTCGGTCAGCGGCCCGCCGCGCCGCTACTACCGCGCCACGCCTGCCGGGCGCGACACCCTCACTGTCTGGTGCGCCGCATGGCGCGCCACCCGCGATTCACTCGATGCCCTGCTGAAGGAAGCCGACGCATGAACACCGACCTGCCGACCACCATTCCCGCCTATCTGGATCGCCTGCGTCGCGCCTTGCAGGGCTGCGACCCGGCGCTGGCGCAGGACGCGCTGTACGACGCCGAGGACTATCTGCGCTCGGAACTTGCGGCCCATCCCGACAAGTCCGAAGCCGAAGTGATCGCCTCCGTAGCCGGCAGTTACGGCGCACCGGACGAAGTGGCGGACATCTATCGCGATACCGAAGTGAAAGTGGAGCGTGCATTGCGCACGCCGCCGCCGCCGGCACGCAGGACGTGGCTGGGCCGGTTCTTCGGCGTGGTGGCCGACCCGCATGCCTACGGTGCGCTGTTCTACATGCTGCTGTCGCTGGTCACCGGCATTTTCTATTTCACCTGGGTGGTGACTGGCGCGTCGCTGTCGGTGGGCCTGCTGATCCTCATCATCGGCGTGCCGCTGCTGCTGCTGTTCCTGATGTCGGTGCGGCTGCTGTCGCTGGTGGAGGGCCGCATCGTGGAGGCGTTGCTGGGCGAGCGCATGCCGCGCAGGCCGCTGTATACCAATCGCAGCAAGCCCTGGCTGCAGCGACTGAAGGAGCTGTTCACCGACCTGCGCACCTGGACGGCAATGCTGTATTTCCTGCTGATGATGCCGCTGGGAACGGCCTACTTCGCGGTGGTGGTGACGCTGGTGGCGATGTCCCTGGGCTTCATCGCCGCACCCGTGCTGGTCTGGCTGGGCATTGCCGACGCATCCGTGCGTTCGGGCGGTTGGCAGGTGCTGAACTATGACGGCATCGGCATCACCACCTCGATACCCGCGTGGGGCATGCCGGCATTGCTCATTGCCGGCTTGCTGCTGCTGTTTGCGACCCTGCACCTGGCCCGCGGCATCGGCAGGCTGCACGGTTTGCTGGCAAAGCATCTGCTGGTGCGCGAACCGGTGGTGTGAGGCGCGGCGCAAAATCGATCGCGGTAACCTCATGCCATCTGGTTTGGGTGATACGGTGCCCGGCGCGCGGCTTCTGGCGTATGGTGCAGGCCCCTTCAACACACACACGGACTTCATCCATGATCCAGCGCATCGACCCCGGCCAGCGCATGTCCGAGGCCAGCATCCACGGCGGCATCGTCTATCTGGCAGGGCAGGTGCCGGAAGACACCAGCGCCGATATCGAAGGCCAGACCGCGCAGGTGCTGGCTGCCATCGACGCCCTGCTGGCACAGGCCGGCACCGACAAGAGCCGCATCCTGCGCGCGCAGATTTTCCTGGCCGATATCGCCGATTTCGCCGGCATGAACCGCGCATGGGATGCGTGGGTGATCGCAGGCAACGCGCCTGCCCGCGCAACGGTGGAAGCCAAACTGGCAAACCCGGCGTGGAAGGTGGAAATCATGGTCACCGCCGCCGTCTGAGCTTGTTTGAAGGCTTGATTCGTTGCGAAAAAGTGGGCGGTCGGGCAGATTGACGGCCCATCGTTCCACGAATGCAGCGAACGCCTTGAACGACCTCAACGATCTGTACTACTTCGCCGTGGTCGTCGATCACGGCGGTTTTGCCTCGGCCGAGCGCGCGCTGGGCATCCCGCGCTCGCGCCTGAGCCGCCGCATCAGCGCGCTGGAAGGCGAACTGGGCGTGCGCCTGCTGCAGCGTTCCACGCGGCGTTTTGCCGTCACCGACGTTGGCATGAGCGTGCATCGCCACGCGCAGTCGATGCTGGCCGAGGCGCAGGCAGCGCGCGAGGTGGTGGATCGCCTGAGCGCCGAACCGCGCGGCGCGGTGCGGGTCAGCGTGCCGGTGTCGATGGCGCAGCAGCAGTTTCCCAAATTGCTGCCTGCATTCATGGCGCTGTACCCCAAGGTGCGCCTGCAATTGCTGGTCAGCAACCGCCGCGTCGATGTCATCAATGAAGGCGTGGATGTCGCCATCCGCGTGCGCAGCAAGCTGGACGAGGACGGCAGCCTGGTGATGCGCAGCTTCGGCCAGGTGCAGGAATTGCTGGTCGCCAGCCCGAAATATCTCGACCGCGCCGGCAGGCCGAAAACGCCGGAAGAACTGGCCGACCACGTCACTCTGAGCATCAGCGAGGACGAAGCCCGTCAGCGCTGGGAATTGCATGGCCCGGATGGCGAAGTGCGGCGGATTGAACTGCAGCCGCGCATCACCGGCTTCGACTTCCCGATGATGCAGGCGATGGCCGAAGGCGGCATCGGCATCACCCTGCTGCCGGAAACCGTCTGCGCCGAGGCCGTGCGCAACGGCGAGCTGGAAGTCGTGCTGCCCGACTGGCGGCTGCCGCAGGGCATCGCGCATGCGGTGTTCGCATCGCGTCGCGGCATGCTGCCGGCAGTGCGCGTGTTCATCGACTTCCTTGCCGAAAACCTGCCGCCGCTGCTGGAATCCGCGCGGCTGGAATGCAGTGAGCCGGAGTGTCTGAAGGCGAAGGCGAGGGTGGGGAAGAAGCGCTGAGGAAGCTCTGAACAACTCCCGAAACGTCATCCCGGCGAAAGCCGGGATCCAGCTTTTTCAATGACTTACCAAAGAGCTAGATTGGACAAACATTCGTTTGTCAGAAGCA
>NZ_JASGED010000079.1:0-16689 GCF_047606765.1 Thermomonas sp.
CCAACGCCCGCAAGGGCAAGCTGTCCGACTACGCCACCCAGCTGCGCGAGAAGCAGAAGGTCAAGCGTATCTACGGCCTGCTGGAGCGCCAGTTCCGCAACTACTACAAGAAGGCCGCGACCAAGAAGGGCAACACCGGCGAGAACCTCCTGCAACTGCTGGAGACCCGTCTGGACAATGTCGTCTATCGCATGGGCTTTGCCGTGACCCGTCCGGCCGCGCGCCAGCTGGTCAGCCATCGCGGCGTGACCGTGAACGGCAAGCCGGTCAACCTGCCGTCCTATGCGGTCAAGGCGGGCGACGCGATTGCCCTGTCCGAGAAGGCTTCGCGGCAGATGCGCGTGAAGGAGTCGCTGACGGTTTCCGAGCAGATGAACCTGCCGCCGTCGTGGGTCGAGGTTGATTCGGGCAAGTTCGCCGGCGTGTTCAAGGCCGTGCCGGACCGCGCCGACCTGCCCAGCGACATCAACGAAGCGCTGATCGTCGAGCTGTACTCGAAGTAAGCCATTGCCATTGGCCTGCGCCATGCGCAGGCCCGCAGGAGACAACGCAACATGACGGGTATTTCTCAGCAAGTGCTGCGCCCCCGCAGCCCGCAGATCGAGCGCACCGGAAACCGTGCCAAGGTGGTCATCGAACCGCTGGAACGTGGCTACGGTCATACGCTTGGCAATGCGTTGCGCCGCGTGCTGCTGTCGTCCATCCCCGGCTTCGCGATTACCGAAGTCGAGATCGACGGCGTGCTGCACGAGTACACCACGGTCGAAGGCCTGCAGGAGGACGTGCTCGAAGTCCTGCTGAACCTGAAGGATGTCGCCATCCGCATGCACAACGGCGACAGCGATACCCTGGAACTGAAGAAGCAGGGCCCGGGCATCGTCACCGCTGGCGACATCAAGACCAGCCACAACGTCGAGGTGCTGAACCCCGACCACGTGATCGCCAACCTGACCAAGGACGTGGCGCTGAACATGCGCCTCACCATCAGCCGTGGCTTCGGCTACCAGCCGGCTGCTGCGCGTCGTCGTCCGGATGAAGAGACCCGCACCATCGGTCGCCTGATGCTGGACGCCTCGTTCTCGCCGGTGCGCCGCGTTGCCTACGCGGTGGAAGCCGCGCGCGTCGAGCAGCGTACCGACCTGGACAAGCTGGTGCTGGATATCGAAACCAACGGCACCATCGATGCCGAGGAAGCCGTGCGCACCGCCGCCGACATCCTCAGCGATCAGCTGTCGGTGTTCGGTGACTTCACCCACCGCGACCGTGGTGCGCCGAAGCAGGCTGCCAGCGGCGTGGATCCGGTGCTGCTGCGTCCGATCGACGATCTGGAACTGACCGTGCGTTCGGCCAACTGCCTGAAGGCCGAGAGCATCTACTACATCGGCGACCTGATCCAGAAGACCGAAGTGGAACTGCTCAAGACCCCGAACCTCGGCAAGAAGTCGCTCACCGAGATCAAGGAAGTCCTCGCGCAGCGTGGCCTGTCGCTCGGCATGAAGCTCGAGAACTGGCCGCCGGCAGGTGCCGCATCCCACGGGATGCTGGGTTAAGACTGTTCTACTCCTTCCCCTTCAAGGGGAAGGCCGGGATGGGGATGGTGTTGTCCGTAACGGCGGCGCTTGAACCCCATCCCCACCCAACCCTCCCCTTGAAGGGGAGGGCTTGAATTAGCCGACGAACTTGAAGTTCGCGGCATGACCGGCAAGGGACGCCGGCACGGGCCAACCGCAGTCCACCCGCTCAGAACAACGAGCCAACGCCAGGATGGCGACAGCGAAATCCAACGACACAACATTCTTTGTAAGGAATCTTTCCCATGCGTCACCAGAAATCCGGCCGCAAGTTCAACCGCACCAGCGCCCATCGTGGCGCGATGTTCCAGAACATGGCGGCTTCGCTGTTCAAGCACGAACTCATCCGCACCACCCTGCCGAAGGCCAAGGAACTGCGCCGCGTCGCCGAGCCGCTGATTACGCTGGCCAAGACCGACGGCGTTGCCAACCGCCGCCTTGCATTCGCGCGCCTGCGCGACAAGGAAGCAGTGGGCACCCTGTTCACCGTGCTGGGCCCGCGCTACGCGCAGCGTCCGGGCGGCTACCTGCGCATCCTGAAGTGCGGTTTCCGCGCTGGCGACAATGCGCCGATGGCCTACGTCGAACTGGTCGATCGCCCGCAGGCGTCCGCCGAGTAATCCGGCGCGCACTGCAGGCATGCTGAAAAACCCCGGGCAACCGGGGTTTTTCGTTTTCCGGGTCAGTGCGCCATAATCGAAGCATCACATGAAGGCGCACGCATGAATCCGTTCCGCTGGACGTTTCGCAACCAGTTCCTGCTGGGTTTCGTCATTTGCGCATCGCTGCTGGGATACGCCTTCTACGTGCAATTCAGGCTGGGCATCCAGCCATGTCCGTTCTGCATCTTCCAGCGTATCGGCTTTGCCGCGCTGGGCATCGTGTTCCTGCTTGGCGGGCTGCATGCGCCGCGTTCGACCGGTGCGCGCAAGGCGTGGAGTTTGCTTGCGCTGGTGGCTGCCGCTTTCGGTGCCAGCTATTCCGGGCGACATGCATGGGTGCAATTGCACCCGCCGGAATTGCCGACTTGCTCGCCGAATTGGAACTTCATGGTCGAGCAGCATTCCTGGCTGGGTGCGGCGCGCAAGGTGCTGCAGGCCACCGGTGATTGCAGCAACATCGACTGGCAATTCCTCGGACTGAGCATGCCGATGTGGTGCCTGATCTGGTTTGTCGCGCTGGGCCTGGGCGCGCTGTATGCCGGTTTCAAACGTCGCCAGAAGCATCGGTTCCACCGGTAACGGTTGCGGGCATCGCGTTGCGGCGGGATGATGCGACGCAGCAACCCGCCTCATTACCATTGGTTCCGATCATGTCCGCAGTGCCTGCAATCGCTCCCGCCCGCATTCCATCCGGCGCATGGACGCCGGAGAGTTGGCGCGACAAGCCCGCCTTGCAGATGCCGACCTATCCGGACGCCGCCGCACTTGCCTTGGCGCAGGATGAATTGCGCTCGCTGCCGCCGTTGGTGACCTCGCGCGAAATCCTGTCGCTCAAGCAGCAACTGGCCGAGGCGCAAGAGGGCAGGCGTTTCCTGCTGCAGGGTGGCGATTGCGCCGAGACCTTCGCCGAATGCAATTCGGAGGTCATTTCCAATCGCCTGAAAGTGCTGCTGCAGATGAGCCTGGTGCTGGTACACGGGCTGAAGCTGCCGGTGGTGCGCGTGGGCCGCTTCGCTGGCCAGTACGCCAAGCCGCGTTCGGCCGACAATGAAACGCGCGGTGACGTGACGCTGCCGAGCTATCGCGGTGACATCGTCAATGGCCCGGAGTTCACCGCCGAAGCGCGCGTGCCCGATCCGCGCAGGATGATAAAGGGGCATGCGCGTTCGGCGATGACGATGAACTTCGTGCGTTCGCTGATCGATGGTGGTTTCGCCGACCTGCATCATCCCGAATACTGGGGGCTGGGCTGGGTCGAACAATCACCGCTGGCTGGCGAGTACCAGAAGATGGTCGCCAGCATCGGCGATGCCGTGCGCTTCATGGAAACGCTGGCGGGCCGGCAGATGCACAGCCTGAACCGCGTTGATTTCTTCACTTCGCACGAAGCGCTGCTGCTGCCCTACGAGGAAGCGCAGACCCGCAAGGTGCCGCGCGCGGATGGCTGGTTCAACCTGAGCACCCATTTCCCGTGGATCGGCATGCGCACCGCTGCACTGGATGGCGCGCATACCGAATACTTCCGTGGCATCCGTAACCCGGTTGCGGTGAAGGTGGGGCCGTCGGTGACGCCGGATGAACTGCTGCGCCTGATCGACGTGCTGAATCCCGATGACGAGCCGGGCCGGCTTGGCCTGATCCATCGCATGGGCGCGGCGCATATCGCGGAGAAACTGCCGAAGCTGCTGGACGCGGTGAAGCGCGAAGGCCGTCGCGTGCTGTGGATCTGCGATGCCATGCACGGCAATACCGAATCCACCAGCAACGGCTACAAGACGCGCAAGTTCGAGAACATCCGCAGCGAGATCGAGCAGGCCTTCGACCTGCATCAGGCGGCGGGCACCTGCCTTGGCGGCGTGCATCTGGAACTGACCGGCGAGAACGTCACCGAATGCATGGGCGGCGCGCGCGACCTCACCGAGATCGACCTGCAACGCGCCTACCGCACCACCGTCGATCCGCGCCTGAACTACGAGCAGTCGCTGGAAATCGCGATGCTGATCGTGCGCAAGCGCGGGGCCGTGACTGCCGCTTGACGGGGAAGCCTGCCGCGTCTTGCGCGGCAGGCAGGATCAAGCGGTCAGGCCGTGCGGCTGGCGCGCTTGCGGTCGCTTTCGGTCAGCAGCTTCTTGCGCAGGCGGATTTCCTTCGGCGTGATTTCGACCAGCTCGTCGTCGTCGATGAAGTCCAGCGCCTGTTCCAGCGAGAACTTGATCGCCGGCGTGAGCTGGATGGCGTCATCCTTGCCGGAGGCGCGCATGTTGGTCAGCGGCTTGGTCTTGATCGCGTTGACGGTCAGGTCATTGTCCTTGCTGTGGATGCCGACCAGCTGGCCTTCATACACATTGTCGCCTTCGGCGGCGAACAGCTTGCCGCGTTCCTGCAGCGGGCCCAGCGCATAGGCCGGCGTTGCGCCTGCGGCGTTGGCGATCATCACGCCGTTGAGGCGCTTGGCAATCGGGCCGGTTTCCTTCGGGCCGTAGTGGTCGAACACATGGAACAGCAGGCCCGAGCCCTGCGTGAGCGTCTTGAACTCGTTCTGGAAACCGATCAACCCACGCGCCGGGATTTCATAGTCCAGGCGCACGCGGCCCTTGCCGTCGGATTCCATGTTCTTGAGCTGGCCCTTGCGCGTGCCCAGCTTCTCCATCACGCCGCCCTGGTGCTGTTCCTCGACATCGACCACCAGTTGCTCGATGGGCTCCATCAACTGGCCGTCGATTTCCTTGATGATGACTTCGGGGCGCGATACCGCCAGCTCGAAGCCTTCGCGGCGCATGTTTTCGATCAGCACCGACAGGTGCAGCTCGCCGCGACCGGACACGAGGAACTTGTCGGCGTCTTCCAGTTGCTCGACCTTCAGTGCGACGTTGTGGACGGTTTCGCGCTCCAGCCGGTCCTTGATCTGGCGGCTGGTCAGGAACTTGCCGCCGGACAGGTCCTTGTTGCCGGCAAACGGCGAGTTGTTGACCTGGAAGGTCATGCTGATCGTCGGCTCATCCACGGTCAGCGGCGGCAGCGCTTCCGGTGCTTCGACCGCGCAGATGGTGTCGGAAATGGTGAGATCGGCGATGCCGGAAATGGCGACGATGTCGCCGGCTTCCGCACTGTCCTGCTCGATGCGCTCAAGGCCCATGAAGCCCAGCACCTGCAGCACCTTGCCCTGGCGCTTCTTGCCTTCGCGATCAATGACGGTGACCGGCATGTTCTTCTTCAACGTGCCGCGCTGGATGCGGCCGATGCCGATCACGCCGACGAAGTTGTTGTAGTCCAGCTGGCTGATGCGCATCTGGAACGGGCCATCGGTAGCCACCGGCGGGGCCGGGACGTGCTGCATGATCGCTTCGTACAGCGGGGTCATGTCGCCTTCGCGCACGCTGTCGTCCAGGCTGGCGAAGCCGTGCAGGGCGGAGGCATACACGATGGGGAAGTCGAGCTGCTCGTTGGTCGCGCCGAGCTTGTCGAACAGGTCGAACACCTGATCGATCACCCAGTCCGGGCGTGCGCCGGGGCGGTCGATCTTGTTGACCACCACGATCGGGCGGAAGCCCATCGCAAATGCCTTCTGCGTGACGAAGCGGGTCTGCGGCATCGGGCCGTCCATCGCATCGACCAGGATCAGCACGGAATCCACCATCGACAGCACGCGCTCCACCTCGCCGCCGAAGTCGGCGTGGCCGGGAGTGTCAACGATGTTGATGCGGTTGCCCTGCCAGGTGATGGCGGTGTTCTTGGCAAGGATGGTGATGCCGCGTTCCTTTTCCTGATCGTTGCTGTCCATCACGCGCTCGGCCAGCACGGTGCGTTCGTTCAGGGTGCCGGACTGCTTCAGCAGCTGATCGACGAGGGTGGTCTTGCCATGGTCAACGTGGGCGACGATGGCGATATTGCGGAGGCGTTCAACGGACATTCGGGAAGGCTCGTGGAAACCGCACCGGCTACCAGAACGGCTGGCAGGGCGCGCAGGGGACAAGGAAGGGAAGCCGGCTATTATATCGGGTTCATGCGCCCGTCCGGGCGTCCGGAGATGAACAAATGAGCCTGATCGCCAATTTCGACACCGACCGCGGCACCATCAAGATCGAGCTGGCCGCTGACAAGGCCCCGCTGACCGTGGCCAACTTCGTCAACCTGGCGAAGCGCGGTTTCTACGATGGCCTGAACTTCCATCGCGTGATCCCCGATTTCATGATCCAGGGCGGCTGCCCGGAAGGTTCCGGTCGCGGCGGCCCCGGTTACCGCTTCGAGGACGAGACCGGCAACGGCCTGCGCCACGAGCGCGGCGTGCTGTCGATGGCCAATGCCGGCCCGAACACCAATGGCAGCCAGTTCTTCATCACCCACGTTCCGTGCGGCTGGCTGGACGGCAAGCACACCGTGTTCGGCAAGGTGATCGAAGGGCTGGACGTGGTGGATGCGGTGAAGCAGGGCGACGCGATCAAGTCGGTGAAGATCGAAGGCGACGCCGACGCCGCATTGGCCGCGAAGGCCGACCGCGTGGCGGAGTGGAACAAGGTGCTGGCGGCCTGACGCCAGCCCCTCATCCGCCTTCGGCACCTTCTCCCCGTGGACGGGGAGAAGGAAATGCGATAGCAGGCGGAACGGGATTCGCTGTTGATTTTCCCTCTCCACGCTTGCGGGGAGAGGGTGCCGAAGGCGGGTGAGGGGCGCTTGGCGATTTACTTCCAGCGCAACGTATCCAGCATCGCGCTGACCTTGGCCTCGTCGCGCGGGTAGTAGTACTCGGCGGGGGCGTAGAACAGTGCAAGCGCAAGGCCTTTTTCGTGTTCGAAGGCCGCTGCCATCGCGCGGTATTTCAGGCCGGCCTCGTTGTCCATCGTCATTTCGAAGCGCAGGCCTTCGCGTCCACCGAAATCCACCGGGCGCAGGTTGAGGGTTTCGATGTTCACCGCGCCGATGGCGCGCATGCCGTCGGCGATCAGGTCGCGCAATTCGTCCGCACGCATGCCTCGGTGGTAGAACGCGCCATCCGGGCGGCGCTTGGTCTGGCGCTGGCCGAGGAAGACGAACTCGCGTTCGCGCACGGTGGGAATCAGGTACAGGCTGTTGAGCAGCGGGCCGTCGATGGTCCACAACTGTTCGCGGGTGCCGCCCATCCGCGTCCATTCCATGCCGGCTTCGATGCTGAGGTCGCTGCCGGCGGTGGTGCGTCCCGGTTTGACCAGCGGGCCACCGGCGGCGCAGGCCGCAAGCAGGCAGGTGAGCAGGGCGAGGACTGCCCAGCGCATCGGATTCATGGCGTGCCTCCCGGAGTTGCCGAGGAAAGTTTGTCGAGTTCACGTTGCACGAAGGCGCGGTCCTGCGCATCGGGTGCTTCGCGCAGATAGCGTTGCAATGCGTCGCGTGCGCCTGCGGCATCGTGCGCGCTGCGGCGGACGAAGCCGTGTTCACGCCATGCCGCCGCCGGCGCGCCGGGCAGGGCGATGGCCTGCGCGTAGTACGTCGCCGCCTTCGCCTTGTCATCGCCAAGGCCGCGTCGGCGATAGGCTTCGCCCAGATAGAAGGTCAGCAGGCTCTTGTCCTGCGCGGGCGCGTCCTGCAGCAGTTCGCCGATGACGAGGATGGAACCGGCATAGCGGCGCTGGGCAAGTTCCGCATCCAGCATCGAAGCCAGGAACGGGCGGATTGCGGCCAGATGGCGCTCGCGCCCGTGTTCGGTGGGCGGGTTGGCGATGGTGGCGGCGCGTTCCTTGATGTCGTTCAGGCGTTCCTGCGAGGCCGGGTGGGTGGAGAACACCTGCGCAGGACGGTCGTACTTGCGGGTCTGTTCCTCGCGCCACATCCGCGCCCACACGTCGGCACCGGCGTTGGGATCCCAGCCCTGTTCGACCACGCTGCCGAAGCCGAGGCGGTCGGCTTCGCGCTCCATGTCACGCGAATACTTGAAGATGGCCGCATAGCCGGCCAGCGTGCCGAGCTGGGCGATGCCGCCTGCGCCGACGCCATAGGCCAGTATCTGGAATGCGCCGAGTGCGGCGCTGGCGTCCTTCATCCGCCGCCATTGCCGGATCGAATGCTGGGCGGTGTAGTGGCCGGCTTCGTGGCCCAGCACGAAGGCGAGTTCGGCTTCGTTGCGCATGCGCAGCAGGGCGCCGGTCCAGACCAGCATCATCCCGTTCGGTGCCATGCTGGCGTTGAACTGCGGCACGTCCATCACATAGACGCGCAAGTCCTGGCAGTGCTTGCCGGCGGCTTTGCAGGCCACGCCGCGCACGTATTCGTTGAGTGCAGGATCGCGCACCAGCAGCGGCGAGCGCTTGAGCTCGGTCTCGGCGCGTTCCATCGCGTACCAGAGTTCGGACTCGTCGCTGCCGGCAACCGGCGCGGTGCCGGGCGCGTTGTCGCGCAGCGGTGCGCTGGACGCGCAACCGGCCAGCAGCGCCGCCAGCCATGCGGCGATCAGCAGGCGCGCGGTCATTTGCCCTCCTTCGGCGGCGGGGCCGCGCCACGCACGCCTTTCAGCAGGTCGTCGGCGGTCTCGCGCGCACCGGCGAGGTTGCGCAGATCGCCGGTTTGATCCACCAGCAGGTTGTGCCAGACCACCTGCCCGGTGCGCAGATCGACGAGCGAGGCAATGCCGACCTGCATGCCGCCGCCGATGTCGCCGCCCAGCAGCAGGAAGCCGACCACGCGCATCGCGGTGCGCCCGCCGGTGGCATAGCTGTCGCGCACATAGGTAAACAGGCCGTAGTCCGCGCCGGTGGCCTTGTGCAGTTCCTGCACGCCGGGGCCAAGGCTCCAGTCGAACTTGCCGCGCTTGTTGCGCAGCGGGCCGGTGCCGGAGTTGCGGCTGTATTGCAGGATGCTCATCGACACCGCCTGACTGAGCAGGCTGAGCTGGCGCAGTCGGTTGTCCGGGCCGGCATCGGCGGGCAGGACGAGGTCTGGCGTCATCTCGATGCCCTGCCGGGCCAGCGCTTCGCGCGCGGCCTGCGGGTAGAGCAGGCGGGCGGTGTTCGTCCATTCCTTGCGCGGTTCGGCCATGCCGCCTGCGCTGAGTTCGGACAGTTCGATGTCGGGCTCGATCAGCACTACGCGGCCGCTCAGCGCCAGCGGCTTGCCGGAGGTGTCCTTGGCGGTGCGCACGCTGGTGGAGGCACAGCCGGAAAGCAGTGCCAGCGCGCCCAGCAGGAGCAGGGCATGCAGCCAGCGCAGGCAGCGGCGCGAGGCATGGGGATGGCAGGTTGAGACTGGCGGCTGTGCTAGCATTGGAAGGCTTTCCCCACGTCGAAATATCAACGTCAATCGCCGCTCACGCGGCCCTGTCCCGAGGTCCCCCACGATGCCTCAACTCGCCCGGCGCATGAGCCGCGCCAAGCCCAGCGCCATCATGGCGGTGGCAGAAAAAGCCAAGCGCCTGAAGGCCGAAGGCCGCGACATCATCAGTTTCTCGATCGGCGTTCCCAACTTCCTCCCCGGCGAACACGTGTATGCCGCTGCGCGTGAAGCGCTGGAGAAGGACAGTGGGCAGTATGGCAGCAATCGCGGCACGGATGCCCTGCTGGACGCCTTCATCGCCCACATGGGCACGCTGGGCCTGACCGGCTATGGCCGCACCAACTGCGCCACCGGCATCGGTGCCAAGCACATCCTCTACAACCTGGCCGAAGCGCTGCTGGACGAGGGCGACGTGATCGCCTTCCCGGCACCGTTCTGGACGACGTATCTGGACATCGCCGACATCGTCAACGCGAAGGCGGTGGAACTGCCGTGCCCGGCATCGCAGGACTACAAGCTGACCCCGGCGCAACTGGACGCGGCGTTGACTACGCACAAGCCGAAGGTGCTGCTGTTCAACAATCCGTCCAACCCGACCGGCATGGTCTATACGCGCGATGAAATCGTCGCGCTGGCCGACGTGCTGGTGAAGCATCCGGAAACATGGATCATCGCCGACGACATCTACAACAAGATGTTGTTCGACGGGCTGGAATACGTGAACGTCGTGCAGATTCGTCCGGAACTGCGCGAACGCACGATCTTCGTCGATTCGCTGTCCAAGACTTATGGCATGCCGGGTTGGCGCGTCGGGTTCATGGCCGGGCCGGAGTCGGTGGCCAAGGCCGTCACCACGCTCAATTCCAACCACATCACCAACATCCCGGAAATCGTCACCGCCGCTGCGGTTGCCGCGCTGACCGGCCCGCAGGACGTGCCCACGCAGAAGTGCGCGGAGTTCCAGGCCAAGCGCGATGAAGTGATGGCGGCGATGAACGCGATCCCCGGCGTGGTCTGCCCGCGTCCGCAGGGTGCGTTCTACGTGTTCCCGGACATCAGCTGCGCGTTCGGCAAGTCGCACAACGGCGTGAAGATCGAGAACGACGTGGACTTCTGCAATGCGCTGCTGGAGGCGAAGGGCGTGGCCTGTGTGCCGGGTTCTGCCTTCGGCGAGCCGCGCGCGCTGCGCATCAGCTACACCTGCCCGACGCCGCAGTTGGCACCGGGGCTGAAGCGCATCCAGGAGTTCTTCGCCGAATTGGCGTAATTACATGCAGCCGTCATGCCGGCGAAAGCCGGCATCCAGCCTTTGATTTCGATATCAGAAGCTGGATTCCGGCGTTCGCCGGAATGACGATCACGAGAATCGTCGAGAGGAGTTGTCGCAATGAAAGCCCCCGTTCGAGTTGCCGTTACCGGCGCTGCCGGCCAGATCGGTTACGCCCTGCTGTTCCGCATCGCTTCCGGTGAAATGCTGGGCAAGGATCAGCCGGTCATCCTGCAAATGCTGGAACTGCCGCTGGACAAGGCACAGGCCGCGCTGAAGGGCGTGATGATGGAACTGGAAGACTGCGCCTTCCCGCTGCTGGCCGGCATGGTTGGCACCGATGATCCGGAAGTCGCATTCAAGGATGCCGACTACGCCCTGCTGGTCGGTGCGCGTCCGCGTGGCCCCGGCATGGAGCGCAAGGATCTGCTGCTGGAAAACGCCAAGATCTTCACCGCGCAGGGTGCCGCGCTGAACAAGGTTGCTTCGCGCAACGTCAAGGTGCTGGTGGTCGGCAACCCGGCCAATACCAATGCCTACATCGCGATGAAGTCCGCGCCCGATCTGCCGGCGAAGAACTTCACCGCGATGCTGCGCCTGGACCACAACCGCGCGCTGTCGCAGCTTGCCAGCAAGGCCGGCGTGGCCGTGGCCGACATCGAGAAGCTCGTCGTGTGGGGCAACCACAGCCCGACCATGTATCCGGATTACCGCTTCGCCACCGTCGGCGGCGCGTCGCTGAAGGACAAGATCGGCGATGCCGACTGGAACGCCAACACCTTCATCCCCACCGTGGGCAAGCGCGGCGCGGCGATCATCGAAGCGCGCGGCCTGTCCTCCGCCGCATCCGCCGCCAACGCCGCCATCGATCACATGCGCGACTGGGCGCTGGGCACGGGTGGCAAGTGGGTGACGATGGGCGTGCCGTCCGACGGCAGCTACGGCATCCCGGAAACCGTGATGTATGGCGTGCCGGTGACCTGCGAAAACGGCGAATACACCCGCGTTGAAGGCCTGCCGATCGATGACTTCAGCCGCGCCGCGATGGACAAGACCCTGGCCGAACTGGAAGAAGAGCGCGCGGGCGTTGCCCATCTGCTCTGATTTGCTGCTGCATCGGATCGACGAAACGCCGGGCAATGCCCGGCGTTTTCGTTTGTGCTTCCACTGGCGCAGGCGTGGCCGCACACTTGCGCGCAACCACCGCTTCCCGCCGCCATCGCATGAGCGCACGCATTGACGAATACGCCAACGGTCAGCCTGTCGATGCGCGCGCATTCGCATTGGACGAAGCCGTTGCGATGGGCAAGCCGCTGGTCATTCGCGGTCTGTGCCGCGACTGGCCGCTGGTGCGGGCGGCGCAGCGTTCCTTCAGTGACTTCGCACAGGCATTGGTGGCGCTGGACAGCGGCGTGCCGGTGGACGTGCTGCACATGCCGCCGGAGGCCGGCGGCGCGGTGGGCTACAACGCCGCGCTCGACGGCTTCAACTATCGCCATTTCAAGGTCAGCCTGACCGAGGCATTGACGCGGCTTGCGGCGTACAGCCGCGTTGCGGATGAGGTGCCCGGTCTTGCGCTGCAAAGTGCGTTGCTTGCCGATTGCGCGCCGGGCTTTGCGTCTGCGCATGCGATGCAGTGCCTGCCTGCATCGGTGCAGCCGCGCCTGTGGGTGGGAAACAAGGTCACCACGCCCGCGCATTTCGATGCGTCGCAGAACATTGCGGTTTCAATTTGTGGACGCCGCCGTTTCACCCTGTTCCCGGTGGAGCAGGTCGCCAACCTCTATATCGGCCCGCTGGATTTCGCGCCAACCGGCGCCGCAATCACGATGGCGCGCCCGGACGCGCCGGATTTCGAACGCTTCCCGCGCCTGCGTGAGGCGCTGGCCCACGCGCAGATTGCCGAACTCGAACCGGGCGATGCCCTGTACCTGCCGCCGCTGTGGTGGCATCAGGTGGAATCACTGGAATCGCTCAATGCGTTGGTGAATTACTGGTGGTCGCCGCTGCTGGCCGACGGGTTGCCGCCCGCGTCCGGGATGGAAGCGCTGCTGCATGCGCGGCTGGCATTCGCGGCGCTGCCTGCCGCCGAGCGGCAAGGCTGGCGTGCCTTGTTCGACCACTATGTGTTTGGCGATGAAGACCCGGCGGCGCATATCCCCAAGCCGCGCCGTGGCGTGCTGGATGCGCCCGATGCCGAAGGCATCGCCCGCCTGCGCGCACGCGTGAAGCCGGGCGCGTAGCCTGGGCTGTTTCGACAGCCCGGTGTTTTCGTTTGCCGGCTTGATTCGATGCAGTTATTGCGACGCCGCGTTATCGGCAGGTGCGCCCACGTAGCGCGCGCGCGGGCGGATCAGGCTGCCGCGTGCCTGCTGTTCCAGCGCATGCGCCAGCCAGCCGGTCAACCGTCCGGCGGCGAACAGCACCAGCGCAGTAGCCGGCGGTAGGCCATGCGCATGCGCGATGGCGGCGAGTGCGAAATCCACGTTCGGGCGCAGTCCGGCCACGTCTTCGGCGGCGTTGAGCAGGCTGTGCAGGCGCTTCATCGTGGCGGCATGCGGGCGCGACGCAGCAAGCTGCGACAGGATCGCGGCGGCGCGTGGGTCACCCTGCGGATACAGCGCATGGCCGAAACCGGGAAGATCGTCGCCGCGTTCGCGGCGGGCCACGATCCATGCGCGCGGATCGGCTGCGATGGCGTCCTCGATCAGGGCGAAGGCGCGCGCGGTGGCACCACCGTGGCGCGGGCCGGACAGCGCGGCCAGCCCGCTGCAGGCGGTGGCGTGCAGGTGCGCGCCGGTGGAGGCAACCACCCGCGCGGCGAAGGCGGACACATTCAGTTCGTGATCGGCGGTGGTGACAAGCGTGAGCCGCACCAGTTCCGCGAAGCCGCGTGCGCCGGGTTTCCAGCCATCGGCCAGCAACCGATGCACCGGCCCGGCAGATGGCTGGCGTGCCACCAGCAGCGCGGCGTTGTGGCGCAGCAGGCCGGCGGCGATGGCATGCCGCACGGGCGCGGCGGCATGGAACGAGCGCGGTACATCCAGCGCCAGCAGGGGCAGGGCGGCCATGCTGCGTTCCAGCGGCGGCAAGTCCGCATCCAGCGCGATGTGCGCAACCCGCTGTGGCCAGCGTTCGGCAAAGGGCTGGGCGAAGGGATCGTCATCGCCGCAGTCCCACAGCAGGCGGGCGGCGTCTTCCAGCGTCGCGCCGTCGCGCGCGGCGGCAATCGCCGCATGCCCCCGGTAATACGGGCCATCGGGCCGGATCAGCGAAATGCTGGTTTCCAGCACCGGCAGGCCGCGATCCAGGCTCTGCGCCGCACCGCGCGCTGCGCCGCGCCCGGCGCGCTTGCGCTGCAGCAGGCGTTCCACGTCCCGGCGCAGGTACAGCCGGCTGCGATGATCGATGCCGGGGCGCGATTCCACCAGTCCACGGCTCACGTAGGCATACAGCGTGGCCTGGCTGATGCCGAGCAGGGCGCAGGCTTCGCGCGCGTCGATGAAGGCGTTGTCCATGTCGATATATTGATCGTTAGGATCAAGATTGATCAATGCGGCGCGCGGTGCCAGATTGCCGGCATCCGGCACGCAGCGCTGCCGAGGAGCACGACATGACCCCATCGTCCGCAGGCGCACGCTTCCGTGCTGCACTGGCCGCCGAATCGCCGCTGCAGGTGATCGGCGCAATCAACGCCAATCACGCCCTGCTCGCGCAGCGCGCGGGCTTTCGTGCGATCTATCTGTCCGGCGGCGGCGTCGCCGCAGGCTCGCTGGGCCTGCCGGATCTGGGCATCAACACGCTGGAAGACGTGCTGATCGACACCCGCCGCATCACGGATGTCTGCGACCTGCCGCTGATGGTGGATATCGATACCGGCTTCGGCCCATCGGCGTTCAACATCGAGCGCACGATCAAGTCGCTCATCAAGGCTGGCGCGGCGGCATGCCATATCGAGGATCAGGTCGGCGCGAAGCGCTGCGGCCATCGCCCCGGCAAGGACATCGTGTCGCAGGGCGAGATGGTGGATCGGGTGAAGGCGGCTGCCGATGCCAAAACCGACAAGGATTTCTTCCTGATTGCGCGCACCGATGCGATCCAGGTCGATGGTGTCGATGCCGCCATCGAACGCGCGATTGCCTGCGTCGAAGCCGGTGCCGACGGCATCTTCGCCGAAGCGGCGCATGACCTCGACACCTATCGCCGCTTCGTCGATGCGGTGAAGGTGCCGGTGCTGGCCAACATCACCGAGTTCGGCAAGACCCCGTTGTTCACCCGCGACGAGCTGGCATCCGCCGGCGTCGCCATCCAGTTGTATCCGCTGTCGGCCTTCCGCGCCGCCAACAAGGCGGCGGAACATGTGTACACCGCCGTGCGCCGCGACGGCCACCAGAAATCCGTCGTCGATGCGATGCAGACCCGCGAGGAACTGTATGACCGCATCGGTTACCACGCCTTCGAACAGCGGCTGGACGCGCTGTTCGCGCAGAAGAAATGACGAGTCCGGGAGAACAGACATGAGCGAAACCACGCCCGCCACCGGCTTCAAGCCGAAGAAATCCGTCGCGCTCAGCGGCACCGCCGCCGGCAACACCGCGCTGTGTACCGTGGGCCGCAGCGGCAATGACCTGCACTACCGCGGCTACGACATCCTTGATCTTGCCGATGTGTGCGAGTTCGAGGAAATCGCGCACCTGCTGGTACACGGCAAGTTGCCGAACAAGGCCGAACTGCGCGCCTACAAGAACAAGCTGAAGTCGCTGCGCGGCATCCCGGCGGCGGTCAAGGCCGCGCTGGAGGAATTGCCGCCGTCCGCGCACCCGATGGACGTGATGCGCACCGGCGTTTCGGTGCTGGGCTGCGTTCAGCCTGAAAAGGACGACCACAACCATCCGGGTGCGCGCGACATCGCCGACAAGCTGATGGCCTGTCTCGGTTCGATGCTGCTGTACTGGTATCACTGGAGCCATAACGGACGCGCGATTGACGTGGAAACGGATGACGACAGCATCGGCGGCCACTTCCTGCACCTGCTGCACGGCGCGCCGCCGCCGGAAAGCTGGGTGCGCGCGATGCACACCAGCCTGATCCTGTACGCCGAGCACGAGTTCAACGCCTCCACCTTCACCTGCCGCGTGATCGCCGGAACCGGCAGCGACATGTACAGCGCCATCGCCGGCGGCATCGGCGCGTTGCGTGGCCCGAAGCACGGCGGCGCGAATGAAGTCGCGTTCGAGGTGCAGAAGCGCTACGAAACGCCGGACGAGGCCGAGGCCGACATCAAGGCCCGCGTGGAGCGCAAGGAAGTGGTGATCGGCTTTGGTCACCCGGTCTATACCGTGTCCGACCCGCGCAACAAGGTCATCAAGGATGTCGCGCGCCAGCTTTCCGCCGAGCAGCAGAACATGAAGATGTACGACATCGCCGAGCGGCTGGAATCGGTGATGTGGAACATCAAGAAGATGTTCCCGAACCTCGATTGGTTCAGCGCGGTCAGCTACCACATGATGGGCGTGCCCACCGCGATGTTCACGCCGCTGTTCGTGATCGCACGCACCAGCGGCTGGAGCGCGCATGTGATCGAGCAGCGCATTGACGGCAAGATCATCCGCCCCAGCGCGAACTACACCGGGCCGGAAGACCAGGCCTTCGTGCCCATCGACCAGCGCTGAAAAACGCAAGACTCGTCATCCCGGCGAAAGCCGGGATCCAGTTCTTGATCTTGGTATCGAAAAGCTGGATCCCTGCTTTCGCCGGGATGACAACAAAGCAATAAAGGCCGCGTGTGAACGCGGCCTTTTTGTTTCGGCGCGGCGCGGCTTTAGAGCCTGTTCAAAGTCTTTCTCATCCCTGATGCTATAGGGATGAGACATCCCTATCCCAGTGACATCAGCCGCGAGCAGTTCGAGACGATCCTTCCGCTGCTGGAGAGTGCCCGCAAGAAGACTGC
>NZ_JASGED010000080.1:0-27123 GCF_047606765.1 Thermomonas sp.
CCGGATTGGACGTTTGCTCGACACAAACATCTTCACCCGGATCTGCCGTTCCTTTTTGATGCCAATCCCCGGACTTCGGTGAAGAACCAAAAAGAAACCCGCCTTGCGGCGGGTTTCTTGAAAGCTGGATCCCCGCTTTCGCGGTGATGACGTACCGGCAAAGGCATCCGCGCCTGGCGCGGATGCGCCGTCACGTCACTTGATCTTGCCTTCCTTGTAGATCACGTGCTTGCGGACGACGGGGTCGTACTTGCTGACCTCCATCTTGTTCGGCGTGTTCTTCTTGTTCTTGTCGGTGGTGTAGAAGTGGCCGGTGCCGGCCGAGGAGATCAGACGGATCTTGTCGCGCTTGGTAGCCATGGTTCAGTCCTCCTCAGACCTTCTCGCCCTGCTTGCGCAGGTCGGCGAGGACGGCATCGATGCCGTTCTTGTCGATGGTGCGCAGCGCGGCGGTGGAAACACGGAGTTTGACCCAACGGTTCTCCGAGGCAACCCAGAAACGGCGCTCGTGGAGGTTGGGCTGGAAGCGACGACGGGTCTTGCGATTGGAGTGCGAGACGTTGTTGCCGGTCGTCGTGCGCTTGCCGGTAACTTGGCAGACTTTGGACACTGGGCACCTCGATGGTGTGTGGTTGTCGCCCGTAGCCCGGGTGACGGCGGCCCCGGCGGGATTGCCGGGAGTCGCTGCAAAACGCAGCGAGCCGCGCATTATGCGGGGAAAATCCTTTCCGGGCAAGTACTTGGATGTACGGGCGCTTTGCGAGGCTGGCGGAAATCCGCTTCGCGGCTCGAAATGCCGCTGCGCGGACATCCGCCATCCTCACCGGGCGCGGGTCGGCGTGCTGAGGGTGAACGCCCGGGGCGGGGTTCGAGCGCGCCAGGGATGGCGCGCGGCCGCGCATCGGAGCTGGATGCAAAGCCTAAGCGGCGAACCCTGCCCGGGCGCTCGCCCGGAGTACCGTTATCTGGCCTTGGCTTCGGCGATATAGGCCCGCACCTGCGCCTCCAGCACCGGCAGTGGCACCGAGCCCTGTGCCAGCACCACGTCATGGAAGGCGCGCACGTCGAACTTCGTGCCCAGCGCGGCTTCCGCTTCGCGGCGCAATCGCATGATGGTCAGCTCGCCCAGCTTGTAGCTCAGTGCCTGTGCTGGCCAGCTGATGTAGCGGTCCACCTCGGTGGTGACTTCATGTTCGGACAGCGCGGTGTTGTCGCGCAGGTAGGCCAGCGCCTGTTCGCGCGTCCAGCCCTTGTGATGCACGCCGGTGTCGATCACCAGCCGGCAGGCGCGCCACATCGCATAGGTCAGGCGACCGAAATCGTCATAGGGCGTCTCGTAGATGCCTATTTCGATGCCTAACCACTCGCTGTACAAACCCCAGCCTTCGCCGTAGGCGCTGATGTATTCCTTGCGGAAGTCCGGCACCTCGCCCTGCTCATCGACCAGCGACTGCTGCAGCGAATGGCCCGGCGAGGATTCGTGCAGGGTCAGTGCCGGCAGGTTGTACAGCGGGCGCGAAGGCAGGTCATAGGTATTGACCCAGTAGGTGCCTGCCCCGCCCCGCCCCGCCGTCCAGAACGGCGCGATGTCCGGCGGCACCGGCACGATGGTGAACCGCCCGCGCGGCAGGGTGCCGATGAGCTTGCCGACTTCGCCATCAACCCGCTTGGAAATCCACGCGGCGCGATCCAGCAATGCCTGCGGCGTTCTTGCGTAGAACTGCGGATCGGTGCGCAGGAAGTGCAGGAAGTCGGCGAAGCGTGTCTCTTTCGATGTTCCCTTGAAGCCAAGCGTGTCGATGATCGTGTCCATCTGCGCGCGGATCGCGGCGACTTCCTGCAGGCCGATGGCGTGGATCTCTTCCGCCGGCAGATCCAGCGTGGTGTATTTGCGTATCTGTTCGCGATACCAGTCCACGCCATTCGGCATAGCCTCCGCCGCCAGCGTGGCGCGTGCATTCGGCACGTAGTCCTTGCGGAAGAAGCGCAGCAGCTTTGCGTAGGCGGGGATCACCGCATCGCGGATCGCAGCCCGGCCTTCCGCGCGCAGGGTTTCCTGTTCGGATACCGGGATGGTGGCCGGCATCTTCCGGTACGGCTGCCAGAACGTGGCGTCTTCGACGTTTTTCAAATCGGCGATCATCGCGATGGACACGTCGCGCCCGTCCAGCACCGCGCGCGGCACGCTGAAACCGCGTGCAAGACCGGCGCGCATGTTGGCGATCTGCTGGTCGAAATAACGCGGCACGTCGCGCAGGCGCGCCGCATACGCACGATAGGCATCGGCATCGCGCAGGTCGGCGCGGGCCATGAAGCCGAGGTTCGACCAGAACGAGCTGTCCGCATTGAACGGCATCTGGTAATCGCGGAAGCGGATTTCCGCCGCCATGTGTTCGATCTGCGGGCGATACACCGCGAAGTTGATGCGTTCTTGCGGTGACAGCGCAGCGGTGTCGATGCCGTCCAGCTGTTTCAGCACGCCGTCCAGATACGCCAGCCGTTTTTCCTGTGCCTGCGGCGAGACATCCTCAAGCTGGTGTGCGGGCTTGCGCGTCTTGTCGTCACCATCCCAGGACGGCGACTGCTGCGTGCGCCAGTTCCACTCTGCGGTGTAGATCGCCTTGAACCGTGCATCAGCATCGTGCGCATCGGAGGTTTGCGCGCCGGCAAGCGCGGGCAACAGCAGCAGGCCGAGCAACAGGCCAGACAAGGGAGCTTTCACGAAGCGGCATCCAGCAGGAACATGGCGCGGATCGTAGCACCGCGCCAGCGGCTGCCTGTCGCGATCAGGATTTGTTGCGCAAACGTTCCAGCACGCCGTCCAGCGCGTCGAGATTGGCGTAGTGGATCACCAGCTTGCCCTTGTTGCCGCGCCCGTTGAGCACGTTGACCTTGCTGCCCAGCGTTTCCGACAGCTCGCGTTCCAGCGCGGCGATGTCGGCCTGCGGCGCTTTCGATTTCGATGCCGTTTTCTTCTGCTCGGTCGGCACCTTGCCTGCGGCGAGTTGCTGCACGCGGTGTTCGACCTGACGCACCGACCAGCCTTCCTCGGCGGCCTGCTTCGCAAGTGACACTGCCATCGGCTCGGCCAGCGGCAGCAGTGCGCGGGCGTGGCCCATCTCGATCTTGCCGGTTTGCACCAGCGCGCGGACTGCTTCCGGCAGTTCCAGCAGGCGCAGCAGGTTGGAAACCGCCGCGCGCGAACGGCCCACCGCTTCGGCAGCGGCGGCGTGGGTCAGGTCGAACTCGTCGATCAGCCGCTGCAGGGCTTGCGCTTCTTCCAGAGGGTTCAGGTCTTCGCGCTGGATGTTTTCGATCAGCGCCATCGCCACCACGGTGCGGTCATCGACCACGCGCACCACCACCGGCACTTCGGCCAGCCCCGCGCGTTGCGAAGCGCGCCAGCGGCGTTCACCGGCGATGATTTCAAAGGTGCGGCCACCCTTGCCATCGGCACCGGTGCGCTCGCGCACCACGATGGGCTGGATCACGCCCTGCGCCTTGATCGAGGACGCCAGTTCCTCCAGCCGCGCATCGTCCATGGTGCGGCGCGGCTGGTACTTGCCCGGCACCATCGCATCCACCGGCAAGGTGCGCAGGGTGTCGCCCGGCATCGCCTGCAAGGCGGGTGCCTCGGCGGCGGCCTTGGGGCCAAGCAGTGCTTCCAGACCGCGCCCGAGGCCGCGCTTCTTGGCGCCGGCCTTCACGGCATCCTTGCCTGCACTCATGCGGCCTTCTCCTGCTTCTGCTGGCGTTCGCGCTGGCGGCGGATGACCTCGCCAGCCAGCCCGAGGTAGGCCACGCTGCCACGGCTGGCCTTGTCATAACCGATGATGCTCTGGCCGTGGCTGGGTGCTTCGGCCAGGCGCACGTTGCGCGGCACGATGGTGCGGAACACCAGGTCACCGAAGTGGTTGGTGAGCTCGGCGGACACCGCATTGGCCAGGTTGTTGCGCACGTCGAACATGGTGCGCAGCACGCCTTCGATTTCGAGGTTCGGGTTGAGCCGGCCCTTCAATGCTTCGATGGTGTCGAGCAGCGCGGACAGGCCTTCCAGCGCGTAGTACTCGCACTGCATCGGCACCAGCACGGAATCCGCCGCGTTCAGCGCGTTCAAGGTCAGCAGCGACAGCGACGGCGGGCAATCGATGATGATGAAGTCGTAGCCGTCGCGCACCGCATCCAGCGCCTGCTTGAGCTTGCCTTCGCGGCCCTGCACGTCCATCAACTGGATTTCGGCAGCGGTCAGGTCGATGTTGCCCGGCAGCAGGTCATAACCGTCACCGGAACGCACGATGGCGGCACGCGGCTGCGCCTCGCCCAGCATCACGTCGGTGATCGAGGCTTCCAGCTCGCGCTTGTCGATGCCGCTGCCCATGGTGGCGTTGCCCTGCGGGTCAAGATCGACCAGCAGCACGCGCTTGGGCGTGCGCGCCAGCGCGGCGGCAAGGTTGACGGCGGTGGTGGTCTTGCCGACCCCGCCTTTCTGGTTGGCGATGGCGATGATGCGGGCCATGCGGCATGCGTTCCTGCGGCTGGGCCTGCGCGGCGCGCAGGCAGGACAGGGGATTATGCCCTATGCCTGCGTGCGCACGATTTCGACCAGATGGCGTTCCGCCTCCAGCCCCGGCACCCGCAGTGGATGGATCGCGGCCACCTGCCAGCCCGCAGGCAGGGCGGCGATCTCATCCTTGGGCAGCACGCCCTTCATCGCCAGCAGCTTGCCGCCCGGCCCCGGCAGGTGCCCGCCCAGTTCCAGGATCAGTGGCAGGGTGGCCAGCGCGCGCGCGGTGATGGCGTCGAAGCTGGCAGCGGGCTTGAAGGCCTCGATCCGCGATTCGGCCACCTGCACATTGCCCAGTTTGAGCTGGCGTGCCGCCTCGCGCAGGAAGCGCGCCTTCTTGCCATTGCTCTCCACCAGCGTCACCTGCAAATCCGGCGTGGCAATCGCCAGCGGGATGCCGGGCAGGCCGGGGCCGGTGCCAAGGTCGGCCAGCGTGCGCAGGTCACGCACGAATGGCTGCATCGCCAGCGAGTCCAGCAGGTGCTTGACCAGCATCTCGCGTGGGTCGCGGATCGCGGTCAGGTTGTAGGTGGCGTTCCAGCGCGCCAGCAGCGCCAGATAGTCCAGCAGTGGCGCGGCCAGCGCCGGGGCCAGTGCGAGTTGCGAAAGCCCGGCTTCAAGGTCAGGGCGGAGAGCGTCGTTCATGGCGTCCATTGTAGGAGCGGGCCATGGCCGTGAGTGCTGACACCACCATAACGAGATGCAGGCATACTGCGGCTACCCCACGCGCCCCGTGCGAGAACATCCGCCGGGTTCCCATCGATCATCCGGAGGCAAAAATGAACTTCATCATCATGTTGATCGTCGGCGGTATCGCCGGCTGGCTGGCAAGCATCGTCATGAAAACCGATGGCCAGCAGGGCATCATCCTCAATGTCGTGGTCGGCATCATCGGTGGTTTCCTTGGCGGCTATCTGCTGCCGATGGTCGGCCTGAGTTTCAGCGGGCTGGTGGGCTATCTCATCACCGCACTGATCGGCGCAATCGTCCTGCTTGCCATCGTCAACCTGTTCCGGCGCGGCAGCGTGCGCTGATTCGCGGCACCACGCGGATGTTCCCGAAGGCCCGGTTCGCCGGGCCTTCTTCGTTTAGCCGCGCAACGTCACGAAGGCCGGCGCATGGTCGCTGGCGCGTTCCCAGGTGCGCGGCGTGCGGTCGATGCCGGCATCCACCGCATCATCTTTCAACGCATCCGACACCAGGGTCAGGTCGATGCGCAGGCCCAGGTTGCGGCGGAACGCGGCCTGCCGGTAATCCCACCAGCTGAAGATGCCGGCACCGTCATGATGCAGGCGGAAGCCGTCATGCAGGCCAAGGTCGAGCAGACGTTTCAACGCGGCGCGCTCGGCAGTGGAGGTGAGGATGTGGTCGTCGTTCCACGTTGCCGGGTCATGCACGTCACGGTCGTCGGGCGCGATGTTGAAATCGCCCAGCACCACCAGCTTCGGATGCTTGCGCAGCTCATCGGCCAGCCAACCGTGTACTGCATCCAGCCAGCGCAGCTTGTAGGCGTATTTCTCGGTGCCGATGTCCTGCCCGTTGACCACGTACAGATTGACGATGCGCACGTCATTCACCGTCGCCGCGATCGCGCGCGCCTGCACGTCGTCGAAGCCGGGAATGGCGACCTGCACATCGTCCAGCGCACGCTCGCGCGCGAGGATCGCCACGCCGTTGTAGGTCTTCTGCCCGTGGAACACGCTGCGGTAGCCAAGTTCCGCGAGTGCCGCATCGGGGAAGCGGTGGTCTTCCAGCTTGGTTTCCTGCAAGCCCACCACGTCCGGCGCGAAGTCACGCAGCCAGTCCTGTAATTGCGGCAGGCGGACGTTGAGGGAGTTGACGTTCCAGGAGGCGATTTTCATGCGCGGCATCGTAGTCCATGCCGCGTGCGATCGCTCACCTGACAATCAAATCCAGCAACCACTTCGCCTTCGAATACGGCGGCTTGAGCAGGTCACTGCCGGTGCGGCGGGCCTGCCAGAGGATCGGCAACTGCTTGCTCATGGCATCGAAGCCTGCGCGGGCGTGGTACGCGCCCATGCCGCTGGCACCAACGCCGCCGAACGGCAGGTTGCCGATGGCGAAGTGGAACAGGGTGTCATTGACCGACACACCGCCTGCAACGGTTTCGTGCAGGATTTTTTCCACCGTGGCCTTGCTGTGGCTGAAGGGATACAGCGCCAGCGGGCGGTCGTGCGCGTTGATGTAGGCGATGGCTTCGTCCAGCGTGGCGTAGCGCTTGATCGGCAGCAGCGGGCCAAAGATTTCCTCCTGCATCACCTTCGCATCGTCGCCCGGTTCCAGCAGCAGGGTGGGCGGCAGCAGGCGTTGTGACGGATCGGCGCTGCCGGCAAGCGTGATGGTGTCGATGCCGCGTTGCTGTGCATCATCCAGATAGCCTTGCAGGCGCGCATATTGGCCGTCGTTGACGATGCGGGTGTAGTCGTTGGTGTTGGAAAAATCACTGCCGAAGCGTGCATGCACTTCCGCGCGCAGTGCCTGCACCAGCGCATTGCGCTTGCGTGCCGGCACCAGCACGTAATCGGGCGCGATGCAGGTCTGGCCGCAGTTGAACCACTTGCCGGTGGCAAGCCGTGCGGCGGCTTTTTCGATGGGATAGTCGTCGGCAATGATGGCCGGCGACTTGCCGCCCAGCTCCAGCGTCAGCGGCGTCAGGTTGGGCGCGGCAGCGGCCATCACCTTGCGGCCTACGGCGGTGGAGCCGGTGAACACCAGATGGTCGAATGGCAACGCGGCAAATGCAGCGCCCACATCCGCGCCGCCGGTGGCAACCGCGACGCGCTGCGGCGGGAATACTTCGGCCAAAAGATCACGCAGGAAGGCGCTGCTGCGCGGCGTGTGTTCCGACGGTTTCAGATAGACGTGGTTGCCGGCCGCAATCGCGGTGGCAAGCGGAATCAATGCAAGGTTGACCGGGTAGTTCCACGGCGCGATCACGCCCACCACGCCCAGCGGCACCGGGCGCACCTGTGCGCGCGCGGGCAAAAAGCGCCAGCCCACGCCAACGCGCCTGGGCTTCATCCAGCTGCGCAGATGCTTGAGCAGGTGATCGATGTCATTGAGCACGGTCATGCCATCGGCGATCCGGCTCTCGTCCTTCGAGCGATGGCCGAAGTCGGCGGCAATCGCATCGGCCATCTCGTCCAGCCTGCGCTTGAGCGCGTTGCGCAGGCGCTGCAGGTCGTTGCGACGCTGCGCGTAATCCGGCTTGCGTGCCTGCCACGCATCGCGCAGGCGTTGCAGCGTGGGGGCAAGGTCGGAAACGGGTGTGTCGGCGAAGGCATCCATGACCGGAGTGTAGTGCCGGCACCCTGCGTCGTGGCTCTAGAATGACGGCATGAACGCGAATTCGCCGATCCTGCGCCCCTACCGCGACCATTTTCCCACCCTCGGCCAGCGCACATACGTGGATCCCGCCGCCAGCGTGATTGGCGACGTGGTGCTGGGCGATGACGTGTCGGTCTGGCCGTTCACCGTGATCCGCGGCGACGTGAACTTCATCCGCATCGGTGACCGCACCAACATCCAGGACGGCACCGTGGTCCACGTCAGCCACGATGGCCCGCACGCGAAGCTGGGCGGTTTCGCCACCCGCATTGGTTCCGATGTCACCATCGGCCACAAGGCGATCATCCACGCCTGCACGATCGAGGATGCCGTGCTGATCGGCATGGGTGCGATCGTGTTGGATGGCGCAGTGGTGAAGAAGCACGGCTTCGTCGGTGCCGGTGCGCTGGTGCCGCCGGGAAAGGTAGTGGGCGAAGGTGAGCTGTGGCTGGGCAACCCGGCGAAGAAGGCACGCATGTTGAGCGATGCCGAAATCGAAGCGCTGTACTACAGCGCCGGCCACTACGTGCGGTTGAAGGATGAGTATCTGGCGGGTGGTGCGTGAATGGCGATGAGCTGCATGGCATGATGCCGTCGCTGGAAGTAGCGGCGGTACAACGGAGAAACCGGCGATGAAGATCCTGAAGGCATGGCTGCTGGCATTGATGCTTGTATCGGTTTCCGCGCAGGCAGGCGACAAGCCGGCTGTGGGCGCGGTCGGCGAAAGCCTGATGACGCTGCGGGTGGACGGCGAGCTGACCATCGGCACGGAAGGACAGGTGCTGGAATACAAACTCCGCACGCAACCGAACCAGCTGATACGGGACATGCTGGCCAAGGACATTCCAACATGGCAGCTGGTGCCGGTCTTGCAGGGCGGGCGACCGGTCAAGGCGAGAACGCCGATGCGGATCACACTGGCTGCCACGGAGGTTGCGGGCGGTTACGAAGTCCGGATCGACAACGTGGTGTTCGCACCCTTGACCAGGCAAGACTACGATGAGGCTCAGGCTGCAGAACGCGCTGCCTTCGAGAACGGTGAAACCATCACGACGGCAGATGAACCGGCATCGGCACCGGCATTCATCACGTCACGCAAAATGCAGCCGCCGAGTTACCCGACCGGACTGCTGTACGCCGGTGTCGAGGGCATCGTGCTGCTGATCCTGCGCCTCAACCCGGACGGCACGGTGGCCGAGGCCTTCGCGGCGCAATCCAGCCTGCTCAACATCAAGGGGAGGCCGACGATTCTGGACAAGGCGCGTGCCCTGCTGGAAAAGGAGTCGCTGCGTGCAGCACAGAAATGGACGTTCGATATCGAGACCCACAATCCCTCGGCGTTGAGCAACAAAGACATGACGCTCCGGATTCCCGTGGACTACAGGCTGAGTGATTCGGGAAAAAAAGACACTGCCCCCGAGATTGCCGGTACATGGCGTCATGAGTTCCGTGGGCCGAACCTGACGGCACCATGGCTGCGCGACGAGAAGAACCAGCAGGTCGTGAGTGTTTCCGACCTTGCTGAAAACGAACAGATTTCCGGCACCTCCCCGTTCCGCCTGCGTGACCGTGGCGTGCTGGGTCGGGCGCTCTGATTTTTCTGGATCGGAGCGAGCGAAATACGCCGCTCCGGTTTCAGTTGCTGGCGATCAGCCCGCGCAGCTGCGCATACACCGCATCGGTTTGCGGACGCAGGCCGTGCCACAGCGCGAAGCTTTCGGCGGCTTGTTCCACCAGCATGCCCAGGCCGTCGATGGCGCTGCGGCAGCCGGCTTCGCATGCCCATGCAAGGAACGCGGCGGCGGCATCGGCATAGCCCAGATCAACGGCGGCGGCATCGGCTGCAACCAGCGTGGCGGGAAGTGCGGGCAGGTTTCCACCGCGCGTCGCCGAGGTGGCATTGATGAGCAAATCGAAGCCGCCAAGCATGGGCAAGGCATCCAGCGCATGCGCCTGCGTGCGATCCGGTTCGCCCATCGCGGCGGTCAGCGCCTGCGCGCGTTCGATGCTGCGATTGGCGACCACAAGTTCACGGATGCCGGCATCCAGCAGCGCCGGTGCCACACCGCGCGCCGCACCGCCCGCGCCCAGCAGCAGCACGCGGCGTTCGCGCAGGTCGAGGCCGTGGCGTTCGCTCAGGTCACGCACCAGCCCAACGCCGTCGGTGTTGTCGCCGCGCCAACCGGTATCGGTGCGGATCAGTGTGTTCACCGCACCGGCACGCTGCGCACGCGCGCTGGTTTCGATGCATAGCGCGAAGGCGTCTTCCTTCAGCGGCAGGGTGACATTCGCGCCTTGCACGCCGCTGGCGGCAAGTTTGTCCGCGAAATCGGCGTGCCCGGCTTCGATGGCGATGTAGTCCAGCGCGATCCCGGTTTGCCGCGCGAACGCGGCATGGATGCGCGGCGAACGGGAATGCGAGATCGGCGTGCCGAAGACGGCAAACCGCTTCATGCCGCGCCTTTCAACCAGCGCGCCGCATCCAGCGCGAAATAGGTCAGCACGCCATCGGCACCGGCGCGCTTGAACGCCAGCAGCGCTTCCAGCGCCACGCTCTTTTCGTCGACCCAGCCGTTCTGCGCGGCGGCCTTGATCATCGCGTACTCGCCACTGACCTGATATGCATAGGTCGGGCGCTTGAACTGCTGCTTCACCCGATACAGCACGTCCAGATACGGCAGGCCCGGCTTCACCATCACCATGTCCGCGCCTTCGGCAAGGTCGAGGCCGACTTCGTGCAGCGCTTCGTCCGAGTTCGCCGGATCCATCTGGTAGGTGTGTTTGTTGCCCTTGCCCAGGTTGCCGGCGCTGCCCACGGCGCTGCGGAACGGGCCGTAGAAGGCGCTGGCGTACTTGGCGCTGTAGGCCATGATCCGCGTGTGGATGTAACCGCCAGCTTCCAGCGCAGCGCGGATTGCGCCGATGCGCCCGTCCATCATGTCGCTGGGCGAGACGATGTCCACGCCGGCAGCGGCATGCGCCAGCGACTGCTTGATGAGGGCTTCGATGGTTTCGTCGTTGAGGATGTAGCCAGTGTCGTCGATCAGCCCGTCCTGCCCGTGGGTGGTGTACGGATCGAGCGCCTGATCGCTCATCACGCCAAGTTCCGGGAAGCGCGACTTCAACGCGCGGATCGCACGCGGCACGATGCCGTTTTCATCCCATGCCACGCGCCCGTCGGCGGTCTTGGCATCGGGGCTTGGCACGCCGAACAGGTCGAGCACCGGCACGCCCAGCTCCAGCGCCTGTTCGCCCACGCGCAGCAGTTCGTCGATGGAGAGCCGCTCCACGCCCGGCATCGAAGGCACCGGCACGCGGCCCTGCGCTTCGTGGACGAAGACCGGATAGATGAAGTCGTTGGCGGTCAGGACGGTTTCGCGCATCAGCCGGCGCGAGAAGTCGTCACGGCGCATGCGCCGGGGGCGTGCAAGTGGATAAGTCATGGCGGCAAGTTTACGCCCGGACGCGGGCGCGGCCTTGCCTCAGGTCAAGCTCAGATGACGCCGCCACCCAGGGTCAGGCGCAGCGCGCCGATCACCGCAGCGGCAAGGTTGAGGATCAACCCGGCCTTGGCCCGGCCCCGGTTCTGCGGCGAGGTCAGCGCATAGGCGATCGCGGCGATGATCGCGCCGACGGCGGCGAACGGGATCATGAACCAGTTGCCCCAGCCCAGCAGGGGAATGAAGGCCAGCAGCATCCACAGCAGGGCGAAGATGCCCCAGATCACGCTGATGAGTCCCATGGCGATGCTGCTCCGAAGTTGCGGGTGACGTGGTCAGGATATGCGGGCGATGCGGGCGCAATGCAAGCCCGGTCAGGCATGCACGCCGTCGATTTCCACCGCCAGCTCGCGCCGACAGACGTGTGCGTGCAGCACGATGCGCGGCACCTCCGGCAGGTGCTGCGCCATCAGCGCATCCACGCGCGCCATTGCCTCGGCATCGCGCACATAGACCTTCAGCACCGAACCCGCACCGGGCTGCGCCGGCAGCGCGGGCCGCTGCACGCGCGCGGTGTCGATCAGGCTACGCAGGTTCGCCAGCACTTCGTCCAGTTGCGCTTCCAGCGAATCGCCGTGCTGCGAGGCGTGGCCGACCACGGCGGCGGTGCCGGACAGCAGCAGCGGCATCGACGCCTCCGCCGGCAACAGCGCGCGGGCAAAACCGGGCGCCTGCGGGCCGTACTGGCGCGGGTAGCGCCATGCCTGCACCTGTCGCGGGTTCTCCAGCGGCGTGCCGGCGCGGCGCGCAGCCAGCCAGTACAACTGGAAGCACCCGCTGGCATGCGGATGGCCGATGGCGGTGGCGGCAGGCAGTTCCTGCGGTGGCTGCTCGCGCCCGATCCCGCGCGCGCGGCCCACACAGAAGCGGCGATAGCGCTCGGCATCGCCCTCGCCTTCGGTGATCGCATCCATGTAGTTCCAGATGCGCAGCACGTGCGGATGCGTGGACGCGGCCAGCCACGTTTGCAGGCGCGCGTAGGCCTGCCTGGCGATGGTGTCGATGTCGCCGTCATCGGCGATTTCCAGCGCACCGAATTGCAGGCCACCGCCTTCGCTCCACGCAATGCCGTCGCTGCGACCGTGCGCCACCTCGCCATCCACCCTCCAGCATTCCAGCGGCGCGCGGCCATGCGCAGGCAATGCGACATGCAGGTAGCGCGGGTCGCCGTGCAATGCGGGCGCGGCATCGCCAAAACCGAATACCGCCAGCGTGCCGGGCGCGGCCAGCAGGGCATCGGGCGTGGCATCGCGGTACGCCACGCGCAGCGTGGCCGGATGCGGGGCAGTGGCGGGGAACGACGACATCGGGGCGCGGATGATACCGCGCGCGCCGGGATGCCTTGCGGCGCGGCCACCTCCCACCATTGGCACGGGCGTCCGTGCAGGCGGCGCGCTAGGATCGCCCGGTTGCCTGCAAGGGCGTCGGGTCGAGCAAAGAGGATGCAATGGCCGGGAACATGGCGAAGGGCTGGCTGGCGGTGGCGCTGCTGATGGGCGCTGCGGGCATGGGCGATGCGCAGGCGCAGGTGACCCGCGCCGATTACGAGCGTGCGGCGAAGATGCTGGGTGATCGCACCGCACCGCTGGTGGATGGGCAGGCGCGGGTGCTGGACTGGCTGGACGACGGCAGCGTGGTCTATCAGACCTCCAGCGGCGGCAAGACCGATTTCCTGCGGCTTGATCCGAACACCGGCAAGACCACGCCTGCGTTCAACCGGCAGGCGCTGGCTGATGCCATGAACCTTGCCTCCGGTGGCAAGGGCCGCCCCGCCGATGCCGACAAGCTGCGCGTTGCCGGCGTGAGCCTGCAAGGCGGCGCGTTGCAGGTCTCCACATCCAGTGGCGCATTTCGCTGCGACGGTGGCGGATGCAGCGCGGTGCAGAAGCCAAAGACCGGCAGCGAGCCCGGCACGGCATCGCCCGACGGCAAGCGCGAGGCCTTCATCCGTGACTGGAACCTGTGGTTGCGCGAGACTGCCAGCGGCAAGGAAACCCAGCTCACCTTCGATGGCACGACCGACTACGGCTACGCCACCGACAACGCCGGCTGGAAGCACACCGACAACGCCATCGTGGCGTGGTCAGCGGACGGCAAGAAGATCGCCACCTTCCAGCAGGACCAGCGCAAGACCCGCACCATGACCATGGTCGGCACCAATGTCGGCGCGCCCAAGGTGGAGCAGTGGAAGTACCCGTTCGTGGGCGATGAACACATCACCATGATCGAGCGCGTCATCATCGACCTCACCGGCGACAAGCCGCGCACCATCCGCTTGCAGATGCCGCCGGACCAGCACCGCTCCACCTGCAGCGATGACGTTGCCTGCGAGAACTACTGGGGCGATGTGGAATGGGCGGACGTGCAATGGGCGAAGGACGGCAAGACGCTGGCCTTCGTCAGCACCGATCGCGGCCACAAGTCCGCGCTGCTGCGCGTGGCCGATGCCGCCACCGGCAAGGTGCGTGACGTGTTCGAGGAAACCGTCGCCACCCAGTACCAGAGCGCGCCCGAGCTGGGGTCGGTGAACTGGCGCTACCTGCCGGAGAGTGGCGAGTTCCTGTGGTTCAGCCAGAAGTCCGATTGGGGCCATCTGTACCTGCACGACCTTGCCACCGGCAAGCAGAAGCGGCAGGTCACCAGCGGCGACTGGAACGTGACCAAGATCGGGTATCTCGATACGGCATCACGCACGCTCTGGATCGAAGGCGTGGGCCGCGAAGCCGGGCGTGATCCGTACTTCGTCCATTACTACAAGGTCGGTCTGGACGGCGGCGAGGTGACGCTGCTGACGCCGGAAAACGCCAACCACGCGATCACCGCGTCGCAGGACGGCAAGCATTTCGTCGATGTGTATTCCACCATCGACACCGCGCCGGTGGCGGTGCTGCGCGATGGCGATGGCAAGCAGGTCGCCGAACTCGCGCGCGCCGATCTCACCCGCCTGAAAGCGGCCGGTTGGGTCGCGCCGGAGTCGTTCACGGTCAAGGCGCGCGACGGCAAGACCGACCTGTACGGGCAGATGTTCAAGCCGTCCAGTTTCGATGCGTCGAAGAAGTACCCCATCGTCACCTACATCTACCCCGGCCCGCAGGTGGGCTCGGTGCGCAGCCGCAGCTTCGTGCCCGCGCATGGTGACCATCAGGCGCTTGCGGAACTGGGTTTCATCGTCATCGCACTGGACGGCATGGGCACGCCGCTGCGCAGCAAGTCCTTCCAGGATGCGTGGTACGGCAACATGGCCGACAACACCCTGCCCGATCAGGTCGCCGCGCTGAAGCAGCTGGGTGAAAAGTACCCGTGGATCGACACCACCCGCACCGGCATGTGGGGCCATTCCGGCGGCGGCAACGCCACCACCACCGCGATGTTCCGCTACCCGGACGTCTATAAGGTCGGCATCGCCGAATCCGGCAACCACGACAACCTGACCTACGAGGATGATTGGGGCGAGCGCTACCACGGCCTGCTCGAAAAGAAAGACGACGGCAGCAGCAACTACACCGGGCAGGACAACGCCGCCCACGCGAAGAACCTGAAAGGCAAGCTGTTCCTGATCCACGGCATGATGGATGACAACGTGCCGGTGCAGTCCACCTTGCAGGTGGTCGATGCGCTGATGAAGGCGAACAAGGACTTCGACCTGCTGCTGCTGCCGCACGCCCGCCACGGCTTCGGCGCGGACAGCTACTACGTGATGCGCAGGCGCTGGGACTACTTCGTCAAAAACCTGCTGAACGTCGAACCGCCAGCGCAGTTCGAGGTGAAGCAGCAACTCTGAGGTGC
Organism: Thermomonas sp.; assembly: GCF_047606765.1. Taxonomy (GTDB): domain Bacteria; phylum Pseudomonadota; class Gammaproteobacteria; order Xanthomonadales; family Xanthomonadaceae; genus Thermomonas. The sequence continues at coordinate 15,199 of NZ_JASGED010000080.1, forward strand.
TGCTCCTCCCCCTGCGAAAGCAGGGGGAGGTTGGGAAGGCTGGCTTTGTGACGGGTTTCAACCCCACCCCAGCCCTCGCCTTCAAGAAGGGGGGGAGATGGGAAGCCCTTACCTCGCCCCTTGTCCGAACAGCACTTTCTTCTCCTCGTCGGACAGCGGTTTGCCGGCATCCGGGTTCACCTGCTTCGACAGCGCATACGCGCGCTGCGTGGCCGGGCGCGCGGCGATGGTCGCCTGCCAGCGGCGCACATTGGCGAATGGCGCAAGATCCAGCGGCGCCTTGGTGTAGGGGCTGATCCACGGATACGCCGCCATGTCGGCGATGCTGTACTCGCCGCCGGCGATGAAGTCACGGCCTTCCAGTCGCTTGTCCAGCACGCCCAGCAGGCGTTCGGCTTCCTTGCGGTAGCGCTCCTTCGCATACGGCAGGTCTTCCGGTGCATACACATGGAAATGTCCGTACTGCCCGGTCATCGGGCCAAGGCCGGCCATCTGCCAGAACAGCCATTCGTTGACCGCCATGCGCTGGCGCAACGTCGCTTGCGCGTCCGCGCCTTCGGGAATGCCGAGAAAGCGCCCGGTCTTGTTGGCCAGATACAGCAAGATCGCGCCGGACTCGAACACGGAAATCGGCGCGCCGCCATCGGCAGGCGCGTGATCGACGATCGCCGGCATCTTGTTGTTCGGCGAAATGGCAAGGAAACCGGCATCGAACTGCGCGCCCTTGCCGATGTCCACCGGCACGATGCGGTAGTCCAGTCCAGCTTCTTCAAGGAACAAGGTGATCTTGTGGCCGTTGGGCGTGGGCCAGTAATAGAGGTCGATCATGAAATGGCGCTCCACGGTGGGGAAGCGCCATTCTGCCGCTGTCTTCGTTGCGATGGCGGCAACGCCGCGTCGCGCCGAAGGCTTTCCGCTCAGTCGGTCGCGCACGCGACCTTGTGGTCGGTCTCCGTGCCGGCTTCCACCTTCTGCAGTGACAGCTGCAAACCGGCGCTGCCACGCAGGAAGAACGGTGCGTCCAGTTTGCCGGTATCTGCACCATCGGCGCGCAGGCACTTCAACGGCACGCCCAGCCGCGTCCATTTGCCCTGCGGCAGCGTTGCCAGCGCATTGCCGATGGCAACGGCACCACGGCAACCGTCGTTGCAGCCCGCGCCGATCGCCACCATCGCGCCTTCCGGCAATGCGTCAACGCGCAAGGTGGCGATCACCATCACGTCGCCATTGGTTTCGCGCGACAGGTCCATCGTGGCATTGGCGCGCAGCATGACCACGCCGCCGCCGGTGAAGGTGAACTGGCGCGCGCCTTCCTGCACATTGGTATTGACGGCGGTCATCCTGACCGTGCCGTCGCCGCTCGCGGCGTTGGGATGCACGATGTCCTCGCCACCGCCATCGGCACCGATCAGCCGCAGCATCATGCCGGTGGCGGCGGCACCGTGGTCGAACCACAGATTGGCCGATGCCGCATCCAGCGAAACGCCGGGGTCTTCGGACAGCGGCGTCCATGCGCCCTTGTCGGCATAGGTCAGGCCGTAGTCGAACGGGAACAGCGGGTCGTAACCCGGTTGGCCGATGTTGTTGGCGTACTGGTCGGCGCGTTTGGGCCAGCTGAAGCTCAATTTGCCATGGAAGTCGTATTGCGGCTTGCCATCCTTGCCGCGCAGCAGCACGTCGGCGATGCCGCCGCCTTCCGAGCCGGGCAGCCACGCGGCGACGAAGGCATCGGCGGCATTGAGCTCGCGGTTCATCCACAACGGGCGACCGCTGAGGAACACCGCGACCACCGGGATGCCGTCGGCTTTCAGCTTACGGATGAGTTCAAGATCACCGGACTTGCCGGCCTTGAACAACAGGTTGGGGATGTCGCCCTGGAACTCGGCATAGGGGTCTTCGCCGAACACCACCATGGCGACATCCGGCTTGACCTTGTACTTGCCGTTTGCCGCCAGTTCCGCCTTGCCGCCTGCGGCTTCGACCTGCTGGCGGAAGCCGTCCCAGATCGAATCGGCGTTCGGGAAGTCGGCGCGCCTGGTGCCATCGCCCTGCCAGGTCAATGTCCAGCCGCCGGCCTGCTTGGCCACGTTGTCGGCACCGTCACCGGCCAGCAGCACGCGCTGGTTTGGCGACAGCGGCAGCAGGCCACCGGCGTTCTTCAGCAGCACCAGTGATTCGCGCACCGCGCGCCGCGCCACCGCGCGGTGTTCCGGCGAAGCGAGCAGCTCGAACTTGCCGCCCAGTGCGCGCTGCGAGGGCTTGGGTTGTGCGAACAGGCCCATGCGGAACTTGACGCGCAGGATGCGGCGCACGGCGTCGTCCAGGCGCGCCATCGGGATCACGCCGGATTTCACATGCGCAAGCGTGCTGTGGTACAGGCCCTTCCAGCTGTCCGGCGCCATCGCCAGATCCAGCCCGGCGTTGAAGGTCTGTGCGCAATCGGTATTGCTGCAGCCCTTGACCTGGCCGTGGCCGTTCCAGTCACCCACCACGAAGCCGCCGAAGTTCATCCGCCCCTTCAACACATCGGTGAGCAGCGGCTTGTGGCCGTGCATCTTTTCGCCGTGGACGCTGTTGAACGAGGCCATCACCGACTGCGCGCCGGCGGCGATTGCCGGCACGTAACCGGCGGCGTGGATGTCGCGCAGCTGCGCTTCGCTGGCCGTGGTGTCGCCCTGATCCTTGCCGTTGGTGGTGCCGCCATCGCCAAGGAAATGCTTGACCGTGGTGATGACGTGGCGGTCGTCGAGGAAGTCGGCCGCGCCTGCCTTGCCCTGCAGGCCTTCCACCATCGCCGGGGCCAGCAGCGCCACCACCGCAGGGTTTTCCGAATAGCCTTCGTAGCTGCGCCCCCAGCGGTCGTCCTGCGGCACCGCCACGGTCGGCGCGAACGTCCACTCCATGCCGGTGACACGGGTTTCGGCGGCGGTGATGCGGCCGATTTCGCGGAGCAATTCCGGGTCGCGGGTCGCACCCAGGCCGATGTTGTGCGGGAACAAGGTCGCGCCGACGATGTTGCTCTGGCCGTGTACGGCATCGATGCCCCAGATCGTCGGGATCGGCTTGCCGCCGCCACGGGTATCCATCGACGCCTCCCAGAATGCGTCGGCCAGCGCCAGCCAGTCCTTCGCCGGCGCGTTGTACTTGCCGCCGGGATCGGAGCCGCCGCCGTTGAAGACCGAACCGAGCCGGTACTTGCGCACGTCGTCTGGCGTGATGCTGCCAATGTCACCCTGGATGATCTGGCCGACTTTCTCTTCCACGGTCATGGTTGCCATCAGGTCGTCGATGCGTTTTTCCAGCGCGGCATCCGCTTGCAGCGGCCACGCCGGTTGCGGCCACTGATCGGGATGGATGGTGGCGGCGGCATGGGTGGCTTGGCCGGCAGGCGCTGCGGTCAGCGCCGTGGCGGTGCAGGCGCATGCCAGCAGGACGGCACCAGCCAGCAGGCTGCGGCGCAAATGGGGTTTGGCGAGCGAACGAGGCGTCATGGCTGTGGCTTCCGTGGTCGGGCGTGGATGACGGTGCGGCAACGCGGATGACAGCGCTGTCAAGCACGGGCAGAATACGACGGACGCATCCCGATGGCTTGCTGCACAGCGACAATCCGCGCTGGGCGCACGGGTGGTGCGCTGACGCACAACATTCGGGGCGTGGACATGGGTGGCAGGCGTGCGCCGGAGGGATCTCCGGCAGCGGGGAACGACAGGCTGAAGGCAGCGCGCGTGCGCATCGAGGACGTGGCGGCGCAAGCCGGCGTATCGATGAAGACCGTCTCGCGCGTGCTCAACCACGAGCCGAACGTGTCCGAGCGCACCCGCCAGCGGGTCGAGGCCGTGGTGGAGATGCTGCGTTATCGCCCGCATCCGTCCGCGCGCGTGCTGGCCGGGCGGCGCGCATACCTGATCGCGATGTTGTTCGACAACCCATCGTCGAACTACCTGATGGAAATCGAGATGGGCGTGCTGGATGCCTGCCAGGCGCATCACTACAACCTGATGCTGGCACCGCTTGCTTACGACGACCACGACCTGGTGCGCAAGGTGGAATCGCTGGTGGTGCAGTCGCAGCTGGACGGCGTGGTGCTGACGGCGCCGATCACCGACGATGCCGCGCTGCTGGCGCGCCTTGCCGCGCTTGGGGTGCCGCATTCCAGCGTGTCGGCGAAGGAGGAGAACCGCCACGCAGGCGTTGCGGTGGATGAGGTGGGCGCGGTCTGCGCGATGATGGCGCATCTCACCTCGCTGGGGCACACGCGGATCGCCCACATCACCGGCCACGCCGCACACGGTGCCAGCGGCTGGCGGCTCACCGGCTATCGCGAAGGCCTGCGTCGCGCCGGCCTGCGCTTTGATGCATCGTTGGTGGTGGAAGGTGAGTTCTCCCACGAATCCGGCCATCGCGCGGCCAAGGCGCTGTTGAAGCTGAAGCAGCGCCCCACCGCGATCTTCGCCGCCAACGACGACATGGCGGCAGGCGCGATCTGCGCGATCTGCGAAAGCGGGTTGTCGGTGCCGCAGGACATTTCGGTCTGCGGCTTTGATGACACGCCCATCGCGCACCAGATTCACCCGGCGCTGACCACGGTGCGCCAGCCCACCCGCGAGATGGGCCGGCTGGCCGCAACGGAACTGCTGAAGGAAATCCGCGAACCGGGCAGCGGCGGCTTCGTCAACGTGCCCTACACGCTGCAGTTGCGTCGCTCCACCGGCCCCGTGGGCGTCTGACGGTTCGCGTCCGCAGGCGCGGAGCATGCTCCGCATCCTGCATCTGCATGCTGGCCTCAGTGGCCTGCCTGTGCCGCCCGCTTGTCCAGGTCGATGCCCTGATTCTTCAGCGCCTTGCTTGCAGCCAGCGCATAGAACGCAAGATAGGCAAAGCACAGCACGCCCACGATGAAGCTGTAGTGGATGCCGACTGCGTCGGCCAGCGCGCCCTGCGCCCAGCTGATGATGCCGCCACCCATGATCATCATGATGAGCAGGCTGCTGCCCTGGTTGGTGTGCTTGCCCAGCCCGGTGATCGCCAGCGCGAAGATGCACGGCCACATCGTGCTGCAGAACAGGCCCACGCTGATGAAGGCCACCACGCTGGTCATGCCGCTGGTGAACATGCCGATCAACAGCGACACGATGCCGCACAGCGCGAAATACAGCAGCATCCGCGCCGGGTTGCCACGGCTCGCAAACGTGGCCGCGATCATCAGCACGATCACGAAGCCATAGGTGAAGAAGTGCGCGATCTCGTGCTTGGCGATGGCATTGACCGCAAGGAACACGCCGAAGGCAAGGTAAGGCAGCAGCACCGTCAGCATGCGTTTGGTGTTCATGCCGACTTCAAACGCGCCCGCCGCGCCGGCCCAGCGGCCGATCATCAGGCTGGCCCAGTACAGCGACACGAACGGCGCGATCAGCGCGGTGGCGATGCCAAGCCCGCCCTTTTCCGGCGGCAGTTCAAGATAGGCCGGCAGGTTGGCGATGGTGGAAACCTCAACGCCCACATAGACGAAGATGGCGACCATGCCCAGCACCAGCTGCGGGTAGCCGAATGCCGATTTCTTGTGCGCAAGCTTGCGGGCGTCTTCCGCTTCCTCGCTTGCCAGCTTGTCCAGATCGATATGGTTTGGCACCGAGGAAAACTTCAGGAAGATCGCCACCAGCACGAAGGCCGCGCCCAGCACCAGGTACGGCGTCTTGACGCTTTCGATGCTGGCCACGGTATTGCCTGCGGCCACGCTGCCGAAGATGGCAAAGCTGACCAGCAGCGGCCCGATGGTGGTGCCAAGGTTGTTGATGCCACCGGCCAGCGTCAGCCGTTGCGCGCCGGTTTTCGGATCGCCCATGACGATCGCCAGCGGATTTGCCGCGATCTGCTGCAGCGAGAAGCCCAGCGCGATGATGAACAGGCCCGACAGCATCAGCCCGAACGAACCGCTGTTGGCCGCCGGATAGAACAGCAACGACCCAAGCGCCGAGATCACCAGGCCCACGCAGATGCCGTTCTTGTAGCCGATGCGGTTGAGTACGTCGGCACCGATCGATCTGGAAACCGCCACGTAGATCAGCGAGCCCACGGTATAGGCCACGTAGAAGGCGTTCGCCACGTACATGCTCTGTGCCTGCGTGAGGTGGAATGCCTTCTTGAACACCGGGATCAGGATGTCGTTGCTGGCGGCAACGAAGCCCCAGAAGAAGAACACCGTGATGAGGACGAGGAACTGCGACCAGCGGGTGTGTTGGGCCATGGGTCTTCATCGCCTCCGGGCGGTGTGTCTTCGGAAAAGAAATCGCCCCGCAGCCCCGGCGGCGGATGCGGCGTCAGGCCGCAATCTGCCACGGGAGCCGCGGGGCGTCGCGGGTCAGAACTGGTAACGCACCCGCATGCCGTAGCTGCGCGCATCATTGAGGAAGCGCACGTTGATGCCGGTACCCACCAGCGCCTTCTGCGACACGTCGTTGTCCAGCAGGTTGCTGCCCCAGGCCTCGAAGCGCCACTTGCCGCTGAGCGTGGTGAAGCCGATGCCGGCATTCACCGTGGTTTCCGCCGGCTGGTAGTCCGGGAAGCCGGCAGCCGCCGCCTCCTCGGTGTGGTCGTACACGATTTCCAGCGTGGTTGGATCCTTGCGGACGAACTCGATGCTGCGCATGTTGTACTGGGTCAGGTAGAACCCCGAGCGGTACGAGGCCAGCACCTGCCAGTCAAACGTGCCGTGTGCAAGCTCCATGCTGTGCTGCAGGCGTGCGTTGAAGGTCAGCTCTGACGCCAGTGGCAGCTCGTTGCCGGACAGGTCGATCATCGAGGTCGCGCCGCCGATGCCGTAGTCCTGGCTGCGCACGTCGGCGACGATGCCTTCCTTGATCTCGCTGTCCAGCCACAGGGCATTGAGGTTGAGCATGACGTTGCCGGGGAAGCGCAGCACGCTTTCGGCCTCGATGCCATACACCACCGACTTGCCGACGTTGCGGTTGACCAGCGAGAAGCCCTTGGCCTCCCCGGTGACCGGATCGGTGTTGATGACCGCCAGGTCCTGGAACACCTGGTCGGTGTAGTCGTAGTAGAACGCGCTGACGTTGAAGGTGGAGGAACGGTTGAACAGCTTGAACGCATTCTTGCTGCCGATCTCCCACGCGATGATCGATTCGGGCTTGAACGTCTCCGGGATTTCCTCGGGATCGAAGCTGTCGTTGAAGCCACCGGCCTTGTGCCCGCTGGAAACGGTGCCGTACAGCAGGTTGTCGGGGGTCAGGTCGTATTCGAAGCCCACGCGCCAGTCGGTGAAGTTGAACTTGCTGATGCCGAACTGCTGGGCAGGGATGCCGCTCACCTGTTGCCAGCCCGCGTATGGGCAGTCGATGGTGTCGCCGCCGATGTCGGGCCGGTCCACGCAGCCGAAGTCGCCACCGTTCGCGGCCGGGCCGAGCTGATCGTAGATGGTGTCGATGATGCCGTACGACAGGATGCCCTGCAGCAGGAACTTCGCCTTGTCCGCATTCGAAGTGATGCCGCTCACGTCGAAATTGGGCCGGTACATGAAGGCGGGCGCAAAGCCGGGCGAGCCCAGCCGCGTGGCGAAATCACCGGCAAAGCTGCCGTTGACCGTGCCCGGCAGGCCCATCGCCCAGTTGCCGCCGATGCCGTAGCGCGACTTCTCTTCCTTGGTGTAGCGCAGGCCACCCTTCAGGCGCAGGCGATCATTGACATCAAAGGTGCCGTCAGCGAACGCCGCCGAGGATTTGCCGTTGACCTTGGGCATGGTGAACTCGGTGCCGGAATACCAGCGGCCATAGTCCACCAGCGACAGATAGCCCACCTGCTGGTCTTCGTTGAAATGGAACAGGCCGGTGGTCCAGCGGAAGCGTGCGTCGTCGTCGGATGAAAGCCGCAGCTCATGCACCTGCGACTGCGACAGGGTCAGCCAGTACTGGGTGGAGTAGTTGTTGTAGTCGATGCCACCGGGATTGGTGGCGGAGCGCGGCTCGATGTTGCGGCCCGGCCACAGGATGCCTTCGCTCTGCGCGTTGGTCTGCTGGTAATCGACATCGCGGAAGCTGGCGTTGTATTCCAGCGTGACCCCGCCGAAGTCGTAGCTGATGTTCGCCATCGCGCCCCAGTTGGTGCTGTCCAGCGTGCCCTGCACGCCGCGATAGATGATCTTGCGCGGATCCACGTCGTCCGGCATGTAGCCGGCACGCGCGGCGTAGTAGATGTTCGCGCCCGGATAGCCGGTGCCGCCTTCCTTGCCCATGTCGGCCATCACGAAAATGCTGAGCTTGCCGTCGTCCGGCTTGTACAGGAACGACACGCGCCCGCCCTGCTCGTCCTGGATGCCGGCGGGGTCGAGGTACTGTGCGGCGCCTGCGTTCTCGAACGAGGAACCCTTCTCGGTCTTGTAGCCGGCAAAGCGCATCGCGGCCCATGGCCCCATCGGCAGGTTCAGTGCGAACTCGCCGGCGCGATGGTCGCGGTTGCCGGCTTCCAGCTGCACGTAGCCACTGAGGTCCTCGCCACCAATCTCGGGCCGCTTGGTGATGATGTTGAGCGTGCCGGCCAGCGCGTTGCGGCCGCGCAGCGTGCCTTGCGGGCCCTTGTTGATCTCCACGCGCTCGATGTCGTAGAACATGCCGCCCAGCCCGCGCGGACGCGGGATGTAGGCGCCATTGATGTGCGGCGCCGCGCCGGGGTCGCCCAGCTCGGTGTTGTTGGCCGAGCCCACGCCACGGATGAAGATTTCCAGGTTGCCTTCCTGGTTGGCCATGCTCAGGCCCGGCACCAGCGCCTGCACGTTGCGCAGTTCGTTGTTGATGCCCAGCGTGCGTGCATCCTCGGCAGTGATCGCCTGCGCGGTGCCTGCGTATTTCTGCAGGTCCTGTTCGCGGCGCTCGACGGTGACCACCACCTTGTCCAGCGTGGTCGGGTCGCGCTTGGCGTCGGTGGTCGAGGTCTGGCCGTCCTGCGCATCCGTGGCGGATTGCGCGAGTGCGGGCATGGCGCTGGTGGCGATGAGCGAAGCCAGGATCGCGCGGGCGAGCGTGTGTTGCCGGCAATGGCGGGTCATGTTGGTGTCTCCCCAGGGTGTTCGTGACGGATCGTGCAGGCCGGCTCTCGGGCCGGGTCGGGGGCGTTGTACGCATGCTTTGACAGCGCTGTCAATTGATTCCTGAAACAGGCATGCCGCACACCGGAAAACCTTGATGCAACGCCATCGCGGGGGAAAATATGCGCTGCGCCGCAGCATGTCCGTGCGCTGCATTGGCCTTCGTCTTGTGCAATGCAGCGGACGACCGCTACCCTCCACGCTCCACCACGCATCCATGGCCCGCATGTCCGACCACAACAACCGCCTGCAACCGCTGCCCGCCCTGATCTTCGCCTCGCGCTGGCTGCAACTGCCGCTGTACCTGGGGCTGATCGTGGCGCAGGCGATCTATGTCTGGCAGTTCGGCATCGAACTGATCCATCTGGTCAATGAGGTGTTCCTGGGCGGGCATGCCACCGAAGCGGTGGCACCGGAGAACCAGAAGAGCGCCGAAATCGTCATCATGCTGATCGTGCTGGGCCTGATCGACGTGGTGATGATTTCCAACCTGCTGGTGATGGTGATCGTGGGCGGTTACGAAACCTTCGTCTCGCGCCTGCGGCTGGAAGGCCACCCCGACCAGCCGGAATGGCTGAGCCACGTCAACGCCAGCGTGCTGAAGGTGAAACTGGCGATGGCGATCATCGGCATCTCCTCGATCCACCTGCTCAAGACCTTCATCGAAATCGGCAACCTGGGCGCACCGGGCAGCCGCTTCACCGAAGCCGGCGTGATGTGGCAGACCATCATCCACATCGTGTTCATCCTGTCGGCCATCGGCATTGCCTACACCGACAAGCTGATGGCCGCGACGCCGGGCAAGCGCACGGGGCACTGACTCCTGCGGCGCGCCATCAACGCGCCGGTTAAAATCCGTGCGATGGATGTCTCCCACCTCCTCGACGGGCTGAACCCGGCCCAGCGCGAGGCCGTTTCCGCCGCGCCCGGCCACTACCTGATCCTTGCCGGCGCGGGTTCCGGCAAGACCCGCGTGCTGACCCATCGCATCGCGTGGCTGCACGAGGTATTCGGCGTGCCGATGCACGGCATCCTTGCCGTTACCTTCACCAACAAGGCCGCAGGCGAGATGCGCGCGCGCATCGCCACGCAATTGGGCGGCGAGCCGCGCGGCATGTGGATCGGCACCTTCCACGGCATCGCCCATCGCCTGCTGCGCCTGCACTGGCAGGACGCGAAGCTGCCGGAAGGCTTCCAGGTGCTGGACAGCGACGACCAGCAGCGGCTGGTCAAGCGCGTGGTGCAGGCGATGGAGCTGGACGAGGGCAAGTACCCGCCCAAGCAGCTGACCTGGTGGATCAACGAACAGAAGGACGAAGGCCGCCGGCCCGAACACATCCAGCCCGCGCCGAACGACGACTGGCTGGACATACGCCGGCAGGTCTACGCCGGCTACCAGGAGCGCTGCGATCGCGCCGGGCTGGTCGATTTCGCCGAACTGCTGCTGCGCGCCCACGAACTGCTGCGCGATACGCCGGCGCTGCTGGCGCACTACCGCACGCGCTTCCGCCAGATCCTGGTGGACGAGTTCCAGGATACCAACGCCATCCAGTACGCCTTCGTGCGCGTGCTGGCCGGCGACACCGGGCATGTCTTCGTGGTCGGCGACGACGACCAGAGCATCTACGGCTGGCGTGGTGCGAAGGTCGAGAACATGCAGCAGTTCCTGCGCGACTATCCATCGGCGCGGACCATCCGGCTGGAGCAGAACTACCGTTCCAGCGCCAACATCCTGGGTGCCGCCAATGCGGTGATTGCCCACAACCCGGGGCGCATCGGCAAGCAGCTGTGGACCGACACCGGCGACGGCGAGCCGATCGACCTGTATGCCGCCTACAACGAGATGGACGAAGCGCGCTTCGTCGTCGAGCGCATCCGCCAGTGGGTGCGCGACGGAGGCAGCCTGGGCGATGCCGCGATCCTCTACCGCAGCAATGCGCAGTCGCGCGCCTTCGAAGAAGCGTTGCTGTCCGAGCAGGTGCCCTATCGCGTCTATGGCGGCATGCGCTTCTTCGAGCGCGCGGAAATCAAGGACGCGTTGGCCTACCTGCGGCTGATGGCCAACCGCGCGGACGACGCTGCGTTCGAGCGCGTGGTCAACACGCCCACGCGCGGCATCGGCGAACGCACGCTGGACGAAGTGCGCCGGCTCGCACGTGGTGCGCGCGTGTCGCTGTGGGGTGCTGCCTCGCTGGCGGCACAGGGCAGTGAGCTCGCGGGTCGCGCACGCAACGCTCTGGCGGCCTTCGCCGCGCTGGTGGACCAACTGGCGGAGGAGACCGCCGAGATGACGCTGGCCGAGCGCGTCGACCATGTGCTCGCCCGCTCCGGCCTGCGCGATCACTGGGCGCGCGAAAGCCGCGGCGGTCTCGACTCCGAATCACGCACCGAGAACCTCGACGAACTGGTATCGGTCGCCTCGCGTTTCGTGCGCCGCGAAGACATCGCGGCGGAAGAGGATGGCCAGGAAGGCATGAGCGAACTGGTCGCCTTCCTGTCCTATGCCGCGCTGGAGGCCGGTGAAGGCCAGGTCGAGGCCGGTGAGGATGGCGTGCAGCTGATGACGCTGCATTCGGCCAAGGGACTGGAGTTCCCGCTGGTGTTCCTGGCGGGCCTGGAAGAGGGGCTGTTCCCCAGTAACCGTTCGCTGGACGAAAGCGGGCGACTGGAAGAGGAGCGCCGTCTCGCCTACGTGGGCATCACCCGCGCGCGCGCGAAGCTGGTGCTCAGCTACGCCGAGGCGCGTCGCCTGCACGGGCAGGACATGTACGGCATCCCGTCGCGCTTCCTGCGCGAAATTCCGGCCAATCTGCTCAATGAAGTGCGTCCGC
>NZ_JASGED010000081.1:0-21457 GCF_047606765.1 Thermomonas sp.
AACCCGCCCAACCGCAAGATGCTGCTGAAGCTGAAGGGCGCGCGCGGCAACAACCTCAAGAACGTCGATCTGGAAATCCCGTCCGGGCTGTTCACCGCGATCACCGGCGTGTCCGGCTCCGGCAAATCAACGCTCATCAACGACACGCTGTACGCGCTGGCGGCGAACGAAATCAATGGCGCTTCGCACACGCCTGCGCCACACAAGGACGTCATTGGGCTGGATCTGTTCGACAAGGTCGTCGATATCGACCAGTCGCCGATCGGGCGCACGCCACGCAGCAATCCGGCCACCTACACCGGCCTGTTCACGCCGCTGCGCGAGTTGTACGCACAGGTGCCGGAAGCGCGCGCGCGCGGCTACTCGCCGGGGCGCTTCAGCTTCAACGTGCGCGGCGGCCGTTGCGAAGCCTGCCAGGGCGATGGCCTCATCAAGGTCGAAATGCACTTCCTGCCGGACGTGTACGTCCCCTGCGACGTGTGCGCCGGCAAGCGCTACAACCGCGAGACGCTGGAGATCCTGTACAAGGGCCACAGCATCCACGACGTGCTGGAAATGACGGTGGAAGACGCGCTGGAGTTGTTTGCGCCGGTGCCATCCATCGCCCGCAAGCTGGAAACCTTGATGGACGTGGGCCTGTCCTACATCAAGCTGGGCCAGAGCGCGACGACATTGTCTGGTGGTGAAGCGCAGCGGGTGAAACTGTCGAAGGAACTTAGCCGTCGCGATACCGGGCGCACCCTGTACATCCTCGACGAGCCGACCACCGGCCTGCACTTCCACGACATTGAAGCGCTGCTGGGCGTGCTGCACAAGCTGCGCGACGACGGCAATACCGTGGTCGTCATCGAACACAATCTTGATGTCATCAAGACCGCCGACTGGGTGATCGATCTTGGCCCCGAGGGCGGCCATCGCGGCGGGCAGATCATCGCCACCGGCACGCCGGAGGACATCGCGGCGAATCCGGCATCGCACACCGGGCGCTTTCTTGCGCCTTTGCTCCAGAAAAATGCGGCAGGCTCGCCATCCCGCAGGAAAAAGAAGGCCGACGCATGAGCCAGAGCTTCCGCATGCCGATCCAGTTGCGCTGGAGCGACCTGGATGCATTCAACCACGTCAACAATGCGCGCTACCTGACCTTCCTGGAGCAGGCGCGCATCGAGTGGTTCGAAACCATCGGCGAGCCGTGGGTGACCGAGGAATCCGCGCCGGTCGTGGCTTCGGCCACGCTCAACTTCAAGCGCCCGATCGAATATCCGGCCAACGTGTCCGTCGAGCTGTTCACCGAGCGATTGGGCAATACCAGCGTGACGATCGGCCATCGCATCGTGGCCGACGACGGCACCCTGCATTGCGATGGCAACGTGGTCGCGGTGTGGGTGGATCGCCGCAACGGCAAGCCGACACCGCTGCCGGCGGCGGTGCGGCGGGCGTCGGAAATGTTGTTGCCCGCAACGCTCCTGTAGCTCCCGTAGCTGCCGAGCTTGCTCGGCAGAGACTGCATGCGGAGCAAGCTCCGCATCTACGATTCAGCGTCACGGTGCCGGCTTGCGCGCCTCGAACTCGCCGATCACTTCGCGCCCGTCCTTCAGCTTGAACACCACGGCAACGCGGCTGCCCGGCTTCAGCGTTGCCGTGGGCTGCATCAGCATCAGGTGCAGGCCGCCGGGTTGCAGCACTGCGGCGCTGTCCGGCGCGATGCGCAGCTCCGGCACTTCGCGCATGCGGTTGACGCCAGCGACGACTTTCGACTCGTGCAGTTCCACGCTGCCGTAAGTCGGGCTGCTGGCTGACACGATGGTGGCCGGCATCGGGCAACGGTTGTCGATGCGGCCGAAACCGGCCTGCATCGGCATGCCACCGGGCATCAGGCGAATCCAGCCATCCTTCACCACCGGCGCGCAATCACGCGCGCAGGCGGACAGCGGCAGGCAGCACAGCAACAATGCGGTTCGAAGTTTCATCCGCCTATGATAGCGGCCACACGCAACGGAACCCGCCCATGTCCCTGATCGAAACCACCGTCCACGGCAACATCCACGAACTGCGGCTGGCGCGCCCGCCGGTCAACGCATTGAACCCGGAACTGTGCGAAGCCCTGACCCGCGCGCTGGCGGACGCACTGGCGAACGGCGCGCAGGGCATCGTGCTGGCGGGCGGGCCGAAGGTATTTTCGGCGGGACTGGACGTGCCCTATCTGCTGTCGCTGGGCGATGACCGCGCCGCGCTGCTGCAGGCATGGGAAGCCTTCTTCGCCGCTGCGCGCGCACTGCTTGCAAGCCCGGTGCCGGTGGTCGCGGCGATGGCCGGCCACGCCCCCGCAGGTGGCTGCGTGCTGGCGCTGTGCTGCGACTACCGGATCATGGCGCGCTCTGATGACGATGCCCGTCCGTTCCGCATCGGCCTGAACGAGACGCAGGTGGGGCTGGTTGCGCCGGAGGGCATACAGGCGCTGCTGGCACGCGCGGTTGGGCCGCATCGCGCCGAACGCCTGCTGGTGGCCGGCGCGATGCCGGATGCCGCCGAAGCCCTGCGCATCGGCCTGGTGGACGAGTTGACCGGCATCGACGACGTGGCGACCCGCGCCCGTGCATGGCTGGCAGAACTGCTGCGGCTGCCACACAAGCCGATGCTGGAAACCCGCCGCATCGCCCGCGCCGCCGCGATCGATTGCCTGCGCGAGGAACGCATCGACCTGCCCCGCTTCGTCGCTGCGTGGATGGAGCCGGACACGCAGGCCGGGCTGCGCGCGATGCTGGCGCGAATCGGGAAATAAACGCCGGACATGTAGATGCGGAGCTTGCTCCGCATGAACCTCAAAGCAACTGCAGCACCTGCTCCGGCGGACGGCACAGGCGCGCGCCGTTGGCGTCGCCACTCATGGCCCGGTGGCGATGCGGCGGTTGGGATCGGCGATCCAGCCGCTCCACGAGCCGGTGAACAGCTTCGCGCCGCGCAGGCCGGCGCGTTCCATCGCCAGCAGGTTGTGGCAGGCGGTCACGCCGGAGCCGCACATCATCACGGCATCAAGCGGCTCGCGCCCGCCCAGCAGTGCGCGGAACTCGTCGGCTAGTTGCGCCGGCGGCTTGAAGCGGCCATCGGCCAGATTCTGCGCATACGGGCGATTGATCGCGCCCGGTACATGGCCGGCCACGCGGTCGATGGGTTCTTCTTCGCCACGAAAACGCGCAGGCGCGCGCGCATCGACCAGCACGCCACCGCCTTCGACATGCGCTTGCGTGGCTGCGGCATCCAGCAGGCGGGTGCCATCGAAATCACCGCGATAGATGCCGGAAGCCGCTACATGCGGCGTGCTGGAAAGCGGCAAGCCCAGCGCAATCCAGCGCGCCCAGCCGCCATCCAGCACGGCCACCTTCTCGTGCCCAAGCGTGCGCAGCAGGAACCACAGGCGCGCGGCGAAGGCACCGTCGCCATCGTCATAGGCAATCACCTGCGAAGTGGGCAGCACGCCCCAGCGCGACAGTTTTTCGGTGAACGCTGACGCCTGCGGCCATGGATGACGGCCTTCGCCCTGCCGCGTCATGTCGGAAAGATCACGTTCCAGATGCGCGTAGGCCGCGCCCGGCAGGTGCGAGCGCAGGTAGGACTGCTCGCCCAGGGTGGGATCAAGCAGCGAGAACCTGCAATCCAGGATCACAAGATCGGTGCGTCCCAGCGCGATGGACAGGGTTTCGGCCTGCACCAGCGTGTTCCATCCGGCCATCAGGGCCTCCCGTGTTCTGCTTGCCGCAGGCGTTCGCGCAGGTTGTACAGGATCGAGGCCGTCACGCCCCAGATCCGCTGCGGCTGGTAGCGGTATTGGAACACATGGCGCGTACGCCCACCGAAGTGCAGCTCGATCCGTTCCAGCATGTCCGGGTCGAGCAGCATGTCCAGCGATACCTCGAAGACCTCGGCTACCTCGGACGGATCAGGCCGTGGCTGGAATGCGGGATCGACCAGCACCACCGCCGGCAGCACGCGGAAGCCGGTGATCGTCAGCAAGGGATCAAGGTAACCAAGCGGTTTGACCTGCGCGGGCAACAGGCCGACTTCCTCCATCGCCTCGCGCATTGCCGCGTCAGCGGGGCTGGGATCGAAAGCTTCGATGCGGCCACCGGGGAAACTGACCTGCCCGCCGTGGTGGCGCAGTTGCTCGTTGCGGCGGGTCAGCAGCACACCCGCGCCGTCCGCACGCGGAATCACGCCCACCAGCACCGCTGCCGCCTGTGGCTCGCCATCACCGAGCAGGCCTTCCAGTTCGTGCTGGTTCCACGGCGCACCCGGCGGCGGTGCATCCAGTGGATGCACGGCGGCACGCAGGCGTGCGACAAGCGCGTCCATCAGCCGGCCTCGCGACGTGCTGCGCGCTCGGGCAGCACCTCGTCCATGAAGCGCAGGCGCGCATCGTCATCCATCACCGACCACGCGGCGATCTCGTCACCGCTGCGATGACAGCCCGCGCACAGGCCTTCATCGTCCAGCATGCAGATGCCGATGCAGGGACTGAGCACGGCGTGGTACGGATGGGTCATGGCATGCATCGTACAGACAGAGTTCGTGGCCCTGAAACGCGATGCGCCGGCATCGCCGGCGCATCGGAACAACACAACAGGACAAGCGTGCTTACTTCACGCTGCCCAGTTCGATCTGCAAGGCGATGGCGTGCTGCGCGAGCTGCTGGTTCTGATCACCACTCTTGCCCGGCGGGATGACCACTTCCCACACCGCGCCCTGCTGCATCAGCGGCAGGGTTTCCTTCAGCGCCGGGATCGGGGCGTCGGAGACCTTGAACGGCTGCGGCGTCTGCACGTTGCCGTTGAGCGGCACGCCAACCGCGGCAAGGAAGCTGCGGAATGCGATCTGCACGGTGCTGTTCTGGGTGGCCTTGGCACCGGTGCCCGGCTTGGCGATGCGGTACATGATGCCGCTGGGCAGTGTCACCACGCCCTGCTGCGTCTTGTACTTGGCGATGAAATCGGCGGACTGTGCCTGATTGTCAGCCAGCGCCTTGCGGAAGGCTTCCTGCGCCTTCTGCTCCATGCGCTGCTGGAAGCCGGAATAAGCCGTGGCCAGTTGCTGCTCGGTATAGGCCGGCTGCTTCTTGGCATAGGCATCCTGCAGGCCGCGCACCACGGTGGCGATGTCAATCGGCTCACCGGAGTTCAGCAGTTCCTGGCCAAGCGACCAGCCGAAGGCATAGCTGGCGTGGGTCTTGTCCACCACCGGCGCTTGCGCGGGAGCGGCTGGTCGGGCGGCGGGAGCTGCGGAAGCAGCCGGCTTGGTCTGCGCCGAAGCAAGGCCGGCAGTCAGGGACAGGGCCGCCACGGCGACGGCAAGGGAACGCAACTTCATCCACGACCTCATTTGATGATCGGGTCGCCTGCGGCGACCCCGGGGTTCCGGCGGATGCCGGAAGGGTATGTCTGCAACCGGTCTGACCGCACCGGCAGGACACGCTAGGATACTGGCCGCAGTCCTTAACCGCCACTGAGGCTCTGCGTCCGACAGGGATATACGGAAAAAGTTCCCGCAACCGGACGCCAACGCCACGGAAACCCGCATGACCGACGCCCTTTTGCTGATCCGCGATGCCGATGGCATCCGCACCATCGCCATCAACCGCCCCGACAAGCTGAACGCCCTGAATGCGGCCACCCTGGACGCGCTGGACACCGCCTTTGCCGATGCCGCCGCCGACGCCAGCGTGCGCGTGGTGGTGCTGACCGGCAGCGGGCCGAAGGCCTTCGTGGCCGGTGCCGACATCGCCGAAATGAACGCACTGACGCCGGTGCAGGGCCGCGATTTTTCGCTGCGCGGCACCCGCATGATGCGCCGCGTCGAAAAGATGCCGAAGCCGGTCATCGCGATGGTCAATGGCTTCGCGCTGGGCGGTGGGCTTGAACTGGCGATGAGCTGCCATCTGCGGATCGCCGCCGATACCGCCAGGGTCGGCCAGCCGGAAATCAATCTTGGCCTGATCCCCGGCTTCGGCGGCAGCCAGCGCCTGCTGCGCCTGTGCGGGCGCGCGGCGACGCTGGAGCTGTGCCTGACCGGCGCGCCGATCACTGCCGAACGCGCGTTGCAGCTCGGCATCGTCAACCGGGTGGTGCCCGCTGCCGATCTGGAAGCCGACACCATGACGCTGGCCGCGCAACTTGCATCCGCCGCACCGCTGGCGCTACGCGGAATACTGGACTGCGTGAACATCGGCGGCGAATGCGGGATCGAGGAAGGGCTGGAATACGAAGCCGCGCAATTCGGGCTGGTGTTTTCCACGCAGGACATGCGCGAAGGCACCAGTGCCTTCCTCGAAAAGCGCAAGCCGGCGTTCAACGGAAAATGAGATAACCGTTATTCCGGCGAAAGCCGGAATGACGAGCAAGAAGCACATGCCATTCGCCCAGTGCCCACATTGCAAATGCGCCTGCGCCGATGACAACGGCGCGCACGCCCTGCTCGCGGCGCTGCGCGAGGATGATCTGGATGCCGCGCTCTCGCTCGGCCTGCTCGAAGCACAACCCTGCCCCGGCTGCGATGCGGACTGCAACGCAGGCCTGATCGAAGCCCGCGATGCACGCCGCTTCGCGCTTGCAGCACGCGACCGGTATCGCGCCCGCGCCGCACGGCTGGCGCGGATCAAGGCCGAACGCGATGCCGCCCGCCGCCCGGCAGTTGCGGCAACGTTGCAATCAGCACCGGCCCTGCCCTCTGCCGCTGCCAGTGCGCTGGCACGCGCGCTGGCGAAGGCGAAGGAACGCCGCAAATGAGTGCCACAAAAAAGTCGCGTCCCGCGCGTGGCAGCAAGCTGACGGCGGGCGAGATCGTCGAACTGTTCACCCGCCTGCTCGCTGCCAACCCGCATCCCACCACCGAACTGGAATACACCACGCCGTTCGAGCTTCTGGTGTCGGTGGTGCTGTCCGCGCAGGCCACCGATGTTGGCGTCAACAAGGCCACGCGCAAGCTCTATCCGGTCGCCAACACACCCGCCGCGATCCTCGCGCTGGGCGAGGACGGGCTGAAGCGCTACATCAACACCATTGGCCTGTACAACGCCAAGGCGGCGAATGTGATCGCGCTGTGCGGGAAGCTTCTGGAATTGCACGATGGCGAGGTGCCACGCACGCGCGAAGCGCTGGAAGCGTTGCCGGGCGTGGGCCGCAAGACCGCGAACGTGGTGCTCAATACCGCCTTCGGCGAGCCGACCATCGCGGTGGATACCCACATCTTCCGGGTGTCGAACCGCACCGGGCTTGCACCGGGCAAGGACGTGCGCACGGTGGAAGACAAGCTGGTGAAACTGGTGCCCGCCGAATTCGCGCACGACGCCCACCACTGGCTGATCCTGCACGGGCGCTATGTGTGCAAGGCGCGCAAGCCGGACTGCGCACGCTGCATCGTCCACGATCTGTGCCGCTGGCCGGAGAAAGGCCCGTCGGCGCAGCCTTGTGTCGCATGAGATTGAGCCTTTGAATCACCGACGCCGGATGGGGGTGATCGGCTTCGCACACATCCCCCATCCGCCTTCGGCACCTTCCCCCTCAAGGGGGGAAGGAACAGCAAAAGTCCTCGCCAAGGAGGCTTTCACCCGCAAAACGACAACGCCCCGCACTTTGGCGGGGCGCTGCGTGCCGGATGACGATGTCGATCAGAACGCGAACTGCGTGCGCAGGGCGATCTGCGAGGGCGCATCACCCGTCTTGTCGTTCTTGCCCCTGGTGTAGTTCAGCATCAAGCGCATGTTGGGATTGACGTAGTAGTTCAGGCCGATCAGCGCGGCACTGGTCTTCATGTCCGCCACGTCGTCATTCTCCATCACGTCATAGCGCGCGGTGACTTCCCACAAGCCGGACTCACCCACCTGCGGCGAGCCGAACACGCCGGTCGTGGCCTTGTACGCCTTCAGGCCACCATTGAGCATGAAGCTGCCCTGCACGTAGTAGGCGTTCACGTCCTGCGAGCTGCCACCTGTCTGGCCGAAGCGGGCGCGTGCGTATTCCGACTGCACGAAGAACGGGCCATTGCGGAATGCGGTTTCCAGCCCGAAGGTATCGACCTGCGAGTCGTTGGTGCCGCTTGCTGCCGTGGTGGTGGCAATGGTCTGCGACGGGCCACGGCGACCGGCGTAATTGGACACCGCCGAGAAGTTCGGCGCGCCCTTGTTGAGGTTCTCGTGGCTGTACGAACCGCCCAGATGGAAGGTGGTGGTGCCGGTATCGATCGGTGCCCAGGTTGCACGGCCAGAGAAGCCCACGCCTTCCGTGCGCGCGGTGGGCGCGCTGCGCAGGTTGAAGGCACTCACGCCCAGCGTGTAGTTGCTGCCGGCGCGCAGGTAGCCCACGCCCTGCTGGAACTGGCGACCGCTGTAGATACCGGTGGCTGATGTGCTGGGGCGTTCCATCATCAGGATTTCGTTGGAGCTGGTCAGCTCTTCCATCGAGCGGTACGGCTTGAAATGGCCGATGGTCAGCTTGCCGCCCGGCATGTTGCGGGCGATGTAGAGGTCGCGGAAACCGTCCAGATTGCTGCCGGCGGCGAAATCGTTCTCGACCTTGTACTCCCAGCCATACGCCTTGCCGGACAGGGTCAGGCGCGCGCGGCGGAACTCGGTGGTGTCGGTGTTGGATGCCACATCGCTGTTGAAGCTGTAGGCATCGAACTGGATGCGCCCGCCCAACGAGGCTTCGAACTTCTTGTCCGCCGAGGTCACCTTCAGGCCACCCTTGGTCTCCATCTTGGTGCTGTTGTTGGTCAGGTTGTCGAGCTGGGTGGCGGTATCGACATTCACATCAGACTGCGCATCGGTACGTGTCTGCAGTTCATCCACCTTCGCGGCCAGTTCGGCCAGTTGCTGCTTGAGTGCGGCGATTTCCTGGTCGCGTGCGTCCTGCGCACTTGCATGGAAACTGGTGACGCCCAGCGCCAGGGTCACGGCGAGGGCAAGGGTTTTGCGTTGCATGGATGGCTCCGGAAAAGGTGGCGTGATGGCGTGCCGACGCACTGCAGGCCGCCGGGACTGCGCGAAAGACTGAAGGCCGAATCTGACAATCCCGTGTCAGCGCCATGGCGGCGTGATGACAGGCGCGCACGCCATCCACTGTCATCAAATTGTCATTTCAGCGACACCGGGGCGTCATCCGCCGACCGTGAAATGCCGGCCAACGCGGCATATCGCCCGCGCAACCAGAGAGCTTCCATGTTTGCTTCGACCCGACTCCGTCCCGCCGTGCTGGCGCTTTCGCTGCTGTTTGCTGCCACCGCCTCCGCCAATGATGTCACCGGCGCAGGCGCATCCTTCGTGTATCCGGTCATGTCGAAGTGGTCGGCCGACTACGCCAAGGCCACCGGCAAGCAGGTCAATTACCAGTCGATCGGTTCTGGCGGCGGCATCGCCCAGATCAAGGCGGGCACCGTTGATTTCGGTTCGTCCGATGCACCGATGAAGCCCGAGGAGCTGAAGAAGTTCGGGCTGGCACAGTTCCCGTCGGTGATCGGCGGCGTGGTGCCGGTGCTGAAGGTGCCGGGCGTTGTTTCCGGCGCGATGAAGCTGGACGGCGACGTGCTGGCCGACATCTTCCTGGGCAAGATCACCAAGTGGAACGATCCGCGCATCGTCGAACTCAATCGCGGCATCACCCTGCCCGACCTGAAGATCACGGTGGTGCGCCGCTCCGACAGCTCCGGCACCACCTTCAACTTCGCCAATTACCTGTCCAAGGTCAGCCCGGAATGGAAGGCCAGCGTGGGCGAAGGCACCACGGTGAAGTGGCCGGTGGGCATCGGCGGCAAGGGCAACGAGGGCGTCGCCGCCTACGTCAAGCAGATCAGTGGCGCGATCGGCTACGTGGAACTGTCCTACGCGCTGCAGCAGAAGCTGACCTACAGCCGCCTGAAGAATGCCGACGGCAACTACGTGAACCCCAGCGACGAAACCTTCTCCGCCGCTGCCGCCAATGCCGAATGGGGCAAGGCCAAGGACTTCTACCTGGTGATGACCAATGCACCGGGCGCAAACAGCTGGCCGATCACCGCGACCAATTTCATCATCATGTACAAGAAGCCAAAGAACGCGCTGGGCGCGAAGAACGCCAAGGAGTTCTTCAACTGGGTCTATGCCAACGGTGATGCGCAGGCCAAGTCACTGGACTACGTGCCGCTGCCGGATGCGCTGGTGCAGCAGATCGAGAAGTACTGGTCCGTCGAGATGAAGTACTGAGCGGGCACGACGGGCAATGAGCGCCATCGCCAACCGCGACGCCATCGACGCGCGCAATGACAAATACTTCCGCTGGCTGCTGACCGCCACCGCCGTCTTCGTGCTGGTGACACTGGCGGGTGCGGCGCTGTCGATGCTGTGGGGCGGACGCAGCGTGCTTGCGCATGAAGGCATCGGTTTCTTCATCTCCAGCGACTGGAACCCGGTCGAGGACAAGTACGGCGCGCTGGTGCCGATCTACGGCACCGTGGTGACGGCGCTCATCGCCATGCTGATCGCGGTGCCGGTGAGTTTCGGCATCGCCTTCTTCCTGACCGAAGTCGCCCCGCGCTGGATGCGCGGCCCAGTCGGCACGGCGATTGAACTGCTGGCCGGCATCCCGTCGATCATCTACGGCATGTGGGGCTTCTTCGTGCTGATGCCGGTGATGCGCGAATACATCATCCCGTGGCTGGACGAAAACGTCGGCCCGCTGCCGGTGATCGGCGCATTGTTCCGTGGCCCGCCCATCGGCGCGGGCATGCTGACCTCCGGCATCGTGCTGTCGATCATGGTCATTCCGTTCATCTCCTCGGTGATGCGCGAGGTGTTCCTGACCGTGCCTTCGCGGCTGAAGGAATCGGCCTATGCACTGGGCGCGACCAAATGGGAAGTGAGCTGGGACATCGTGCTGCCCTATACGCGCCGCGCGGTGATTGGTGGCGTGTTCCTCGGGTTGGGACGTGCGCTGGGCGAAACCATGGCGGTGGCCTTCGTGATCGGCAACAGCGTCGGCTTCACTGCTTCGCTGCTGGAGCCTTCCACCACGATTGCCGCCCTGATCGCCAATGACTTCGGCGAAGCGACGGAAACCTATCGCTCGGCGCTGCTGCTGCTCGGCTTCGTGCTGTTCATCGTCACCTTCGTGGTGCTGGCCATCGCCCGCCTGATGTTGATGCAGCTTGCGCGCAAGGAGGGCAACCGATGAGCGCCATCACGCTTTCCGCGCGTGACCGCGCCGCCGCTGCGCTCTACCGCAGGCGTCGCATCACCAACATCATCGCCATCACCCTGGCCTGTGCCGCAGCCGTGTTCGGCCTGATGTTCCTGGGCTGGATCCTGTGGACGCTGTTGTCCAAGGGCATCGCCCACCTGGGCCTTGCGCTGTTCACCCATGACCAGCCGCCGCCGCTGGAAGCCGGCGGCTTGCGCAATGCCATCATCGGTTCCTTGCTGATGTGCGGCATGGGCGTGCTGATCGGCACGCCGCTGGGCATCGCTGCGGGTACGTGGCTGGCCGAGTTCGGCAACCATCGCAAGCTGGGCACGGTGGTGCGTTTCGTCAACGACATCCTGTTGTCGGCACCGTCGATCGTGCTGGGCCTGTTCGTGTATGCCGCCTTCGTGATGAATACCGGCGGCAATTTCTCCGCCGTGGCCGGTGCGTTGGCGCTTGCCTTCATCGTGCTGCCGGTGGTGGTACGCACCACCGACGAGATGCTGCGGCTGGTGCCGGTGCAAATGCGCGAGGCCGCACTGTCACTCGGCGTGCCGCAGTGGAAGGTCACGATGCAGGTGCTGTACCGCAGCGCCCTGCCCGGCATCGTCACCGGCGTGCTGCTGGCGCTGGCACGCATCAGCGGCGAGACCGCGCCACTGCTGTTCACCGCGTTCGGCAACGAGTTCTTCAGCCTTGATGTCTCCGGCGCGATGAGCGCGGTGCCGCTGGTGATGTACAAGTTCGCCGGCTCCGGCTTCGAGAACTGGGAGCACCTGGCATGGGCCGGCGCGCTCCTGATTACCTTGTTCGTGCTGGCGATCAGCCTTGGCGCACGCGCCATCCTGCTGCGCAACAAGGTGGCAAATGACTAACTTCCTGCGGACAGATTCCATGAATGACGCACGCTTCGCCGTCGCCACGCCCGTGCGCGATGCCACACTCCAGGCCGCACCGCCGGTGAAGATCGCCGCGCGCGACCTGAACTTCTGGTACGACAGGTTCCACGCGGTCAAGCACATCAACATGGACATCCCCGAAAAGCGCGTGACCGCGCTGATCGGGCCGTCCGGCTGCGGCAAATCGACGCTGCTGCGCGTGTTCAACCGCATCTACGCCCTGTACCCGAAGATGGAAGCCAGGGGCGAAGTGCTGCTGGATGGCGAGAACATCCTCGATCCGAAGTACGCGATGAATCGCCTGCGCAGCAAGGTCGGCATGGTGTTCCAGAAGCCGGTGCCGTTCCCGATGACGATCTACGAAAACGTGGCCTACGGCATTCGCCACCACGAACGCCTGAACAAGGCCGACATGGACGTGCGCGTCGAGCAGGCGCTGCGCCAGGCCGCGCTGTGGGACGAGGTCAAGGACAAGCTGAAGGAAAGCGGACTGGGCCTGTCCGGTGGCCAGCAGCAACGGCTTTGCATCGCCCGCGCGGTGGCACTGCGGCCAGACGTGCTGCTGCTGGACGAGCCGACTTCGGCACTTGACCCCATCTCCACCGGGCGCATCGAGCAACTGGTCGAGGAGCTCAAGCAGGAGTTCACCATCATGATCGTGACCCACAACATGCAGCAGGCTGCGCGCGTGTCCGACTACACCGCCTTCATGTACCTCGGCGACCTGATCGAACACGGCGCGACCGAGCAGATCTTCTCCAACCCCGGCAAGCAACAGACCGAGGATTACATCACAGGGAGGTTCGGCTGATGAACGAACAACACAATCACATCGTCAAGAGCTACGACGAGGAACAGCGCGGACTGCTGGACGAACTGATCCGCATGGGCCACATGTCGGTGGCGCAACTGGACGCAGCACTGGACGTGGTCGAACGCCGCGACGACAAGGCCGCCGAGCGCATCATCGCCAACGACGACGCCATCGACGCACTGGAACAGCAGGTCAACCACGACGTGATCCGGCTGATCCGGCGCGGCCCGCTGGCCGGCGACTTGCGGGTGATCCTGGCTGCACTGCGCGTTGCTTCCGACATCGAGCGCATCGGCGACTACGCGGCGAACATCGCCAAGCGCTCGATGGCACTGAACCTGGCCCCACCGCTGCCGCACACGCGCGGGCTGGATGCGCTGGGCCGGATGGCGGCGCGACAGGTGCGCGACGTGCTGGATGCCTACGTCAACCGCGACGGCGAGGCCGCACTGCGCGTGCGCGCGAACGATGCCGAACTGGACACGCTCTACACCGGCCTGTTCCGTGAACTGCTGACCTACATGATGGAAGACGCGCGTGCGATCACGCCCTGCACGCACCTGCTGTTCATGGCCAAGAACCTGGAACGGATCGGCGACCACGCTACCAACATCGCCGAAAACGTCTGGTTCCTGATCCACGGCGAGGAACTGATGCCGCCCCGCGACAAGCGCGACGAAAGCAGCACGGCGGTGGTGTGAGCGGCCCGTCCTGCGGATGAATGGGCAGCTGGCACGCCGTTGCTGGCCGCTTCACGCAACAGGCGGTAGGATCGCGCCACCTGTCACGCGCAGCCGCGCAAGGAGCACACGATGACGCATGCCCGCAAACCCCTCGCACTGGTGATCGGTGCCACTGTCGCCACCCTCGCTGCCGGTTCGCTGTTCTCGATGGATGCCATGGCCGGCGGCTACATGCAGGACGCCGCCAAGACCACTTCCGCCGAAGGCAAGTGCGGTGAAGGCAAATGCGGCGAAGGCATGAAGCAGGCCGCTGCCGCCAAGGCCAGCCACGAAGGCGGCTGCGGCATCGCGAAGATGGATACCGACCAGGACGGCCGCATCTCGCGCGCGGAGTTCGCCGCTGCCCACGATGGCAAGGATGAAAAGTTCGCATCGCATGATGGCGACGGCGACGGCTTCATCACCCAGGCCGAGATGGACAAGCACCACGCCGACAAGACCGCCACCGAAGGCAAGTGCGGTGAAGGAAAATGCGGCGAGGGCAAGTGCGGCGGCAGTGCGGACGCCAAGCCTGCCGCCAAGACCACGCCTGCCCACGACACGCCCAAGAACGCAATCCGCAACCTCAAGTGATGCCATGCCGGTTAGCCTCGCTGGTGCCGGCCTTGGCCTGCGCCGTGCATTGCTGGACGCATTGATCGAAGCGCCTGCGGGCGCTTTCGATTTTCTGGAATGCGCGCCGGACAACTGGATCGGGGTGGGCGGCAGGCTGGGCGACAAGCTGGCCGAGTTGTCATCCCGTCATCCGCTCAGTTGCCATGGGCTTTCGCTGTCGCTGGGTGGCCCCGATCCGCTGGATGCCGACTTCCTGCGCAAGACCCGCGATTTCCTCGACCGCCACCATGTCGCGCTGTACAGCGAGCACCTGAGCTATTGCAGCGCGGATGGTCATCTGTACGACCTGCTGCCGATTCCCTTCACGGATGAAGCCGTGCGCCATGTCGCCGCACGCATCCGCGACGTGCAGGACGCACTCGGCCGGCGCATCGCCATCGAAAACGTCAGCTACTACGCCGCACCATTCCAGGCATTGAGCGAAATCGACTTCATCAACGCCGTGCTGATCGAAGCCGATTGCGACCTGCTGCTGGACGTGAACAACGTCTTCGTCAACGCGATCAACCACGGCTACGACGCACGCGCCTTCATCCAGGCGATGCCGACCGCGCGTATCGCAAGCCTGCACATCGCGGGTCATTTTGACGAAGCCGACGACCTCAAGATCGACACCCACGGCACTTCGGTGAAGGACGATGTGTGGGCGCTGCTGGGCTTCACCTATGCCACCCACGGCGTCCGCCCCACCCTGCTGGAACGCGACTTCAACATCCCGCCACTGGCCGAATTGCTGGGCGAAATCGAACGCATCCGCCACCTCCAGCGTGATGCCGCATGAGCACGCTGCACGAACAACTGGGCGTACTCGCCGCCCATGTGCGCGACCCGCAGGCAAATGCCGGGCCGCCCGGCATCGAGTCGCGCCGGCTGAAGATCTACAGCGACCTCGTCTTCAACAATCTCGACGGATTGCTGGCTGGTGGCTTCCCGGTCATCCGCAAAACGCTGGGCGATGCCGACTGGCACGCGCTGTTGCGCCGCTTCCTCGTCGCCCATCACAGCCGCACGCCTTTGTTCACGGAACTTGGGCGCGAGTTCATCGCCTTCCTCGAAGCCGAGGCCGCGCCCGACCCCGCGCGCCCATGGCTTGCGGAACTGGCGCACTACGAATGGGCGGAACTCGGCCTGCAACTCAGTGAAGCCACGCCGCCAACGCATGATCCCAATGGCGACCTGCTGGCTGGCATTCCAGTGCTGTCACCGCTGGCATGGCCGCTGGCCTACCGCTGGCCGGTGGATCGCATCGGGCCTGACTTCCAGCCCACGCTGCCACCGCCGGAACCAACACTCATCCTGCTGCGGCGCGAAGCAGACGGACGCATCCATTTCTCCAAACTCTCGCCGCTGCTGTACCGGCTGCTGGAATTGGTCGAAACCAATATCTCCGCGAACGGATGCGAGCTGTTGCGGCAACTGGCGCATGAGGCCGGGCAGCCCGATTTCGATGCATTCCTGCATGAAGCCACGCCGATGTTGCAGCGCCTGCACGATGAAGGCGTGCTGATCGGCACGCGGATCGCTTAACCTGTCACGATGAGCGAAACCCAAGCAACACCCGCCTTCAAGCCGATGATCGAACGCTTCCGGGGCTATCTGCCGGTGGTCGTCGATGTGGAGACAGGCGGCTTCGACTGGAACAAGCACGCCCTGCTTGAAATCGCGGCGGTGCCCATCGAACTGGACGCGGCCGGGTGCTACGTGCCTGGCGAAGTCGCGCACGCGCACATCGCCCCTGCGCCCGGCACCAGCATCGACCCGAAATCACTGGAAGTCACCGGCATCAAGGTCGGCCACCCGCTGCGCGGCGAAGTGACAGAGCGCGAAGGGCTGGACAAGGTCTTCGTGCCGATACGCGCGGCGGTCAAGAAGTACGGCTGCCAGCGCGCGATCCTGGTCGGCCACAACGCCCACTTCGACCTCAATTTCCTCAATGCGGCGGTTGCGCGCGTCGATCACAAGCGCAACCCGTTCCATCCATTCAGCGTGTTCGACACGGTGACGATGGCCGGCCTTGCCTACGGGCAGACCGTGCTGGCACGCGCGGCGTTTGCCGCCGGCCTTGGCTGGGATCCGGCGCAGGCGCATTCGGCGATGTACGACGCCGAGCAGACCGCGCGGTTGTTTTGCGCGATTGCGAACGCATGGCCGCAATGCAATTCACCAGCGAGCGCCGCACCCGAAGCGGCTCGGGACACGCCGTGAATACGTCCATGTAGGCTAATCGGCGCCCTCCATGGCGCCGATTGTCCCTTCGCTCGCCCCGGGTACGCCGCTCGGTACATGGCGTACTCGACGCATGTGGGCACCGATGCCACGGGCACAACAGACTTACAACGCGAAGCGCTCCCGCAGGATGGTGTTCACGCGGGTCTGCCAGCCATCGCCGGTGGCACGCAGTACGGCCAGCACGTCCGGGTCGATGCGCAGCTTCACCGGCACCTTCGCGTCAGGCTTGGTGCTGCCAACAGGTCGCCCGCGCTTGCGAGCTGCGATGGTTTCCGGCGTGTGTACGGCAGCGAATTCGCCGCGTTTGGCCTGTGCCAGCGATTCGCGCAGTCCGGGCAGCGCTTGCCCAGCATCCTTCTCAATGGCCTTGGCCGCCTTGTTCACATCAAGATTTTTCAGCGCCATGTTTCGCACTCCTTATTTGCCTGGTCGGCAAATTGCCACGCTCGGCCTTCGCATAGACGGCGATCAGCACCACCAGCCCATCTGACAACAAGTTGAAATAAATCACCCTTGCTCCACCGCGCTTGCCGTGCCCCGACGCAGCCCAGCGCACCTTGCGCGCACCATCCGAGCCAGGAATCACATCACCCGCTTCCGGGTTGGCCGCGATGAAGTCGATGAATCCTTCGTACTCACTCGTAGTCCACACCTTGGTGGCCTGTGCGCGGAACTCAGGGGTTTCAACCACGGTGTACATAATTTAACCGTACCCCCGGATAATTTTGAAGTCAACCATGCCTGCATCCTGCCGACGTATCGCTACCGTGTCGGCGTCTCCACCTTCGCCCTGAACGACCGCGCGATGCCGTAGAGACTGACCAGAACCCAGGCCACTTCCAGCAGGAACACCGAGATATTGAACTTGCCCCATAGCGAGACCAGCACGCCTGCCGCACCGAACAGGTTGAGCAACTGGTAGGTGATGCGGTTGCCATGGATGCGCCCGGCCTGCAGCAGATAGAACGCGCTCAGGATCATCAGCGTGCCGGCGATGCCGACCCAGTCGTACCACTGCATGTTCATCGTTTCGTTCTTCCTAGGGTTGTGATTCAGGTTTGCCGCTGGCGCACGGCTTCAAACAATGCGACGCCGGTTGCCACCGAGACGTTGAGGCTCTCGAAGCCGCCCGGCATCGGAATCTTCACCAGCTGGTCGCAGTTCTCGCGGGTCAGGCGGCGCAGGCCTTCGCCCTCGCTGCCCATCACCAGCGCGACGTTGCCTTTCAGGTCGAGCGCATACAGCGAAGCGTCCGCCTCGCCTGCCAGCCCGTAAATCCACATGCCGGCCTTCTGCAACTCGCGCAGCGTGCGCGACAGGTTGGTCACGCTGAACACCGGCAGCGTGTCCGCCGCACCCGCCGAGGTCTTGCGCACGGTGGCGTTGAGCTGCACCGCCTTGTCCTTCGGGATCACCACCGCCGTCGCGCCCGCCGCCGCCGCGCTGCGCAGGCAGGCACCAAGGTTGTGCGGATCCTGCACGCCGTCCAGCACCAGCACCAGCGCCTTGCCTTCGGCAGCTTCGATCAGCGCCGGAAGTTCATGCTCGTCCCACGTTTTTGCCGCCGCATAACGCGCCGCCGCGCCCTGGTGGCGCACGCCACCGGCCACGCCGTCCAGCGCCTGCTGCGCGACCCGGCGCACGTCGATGTCCTTGCGACGGGCTTCCTGCTCGATGTCGGCGATACGCGGGTTCTTCGACCCGGCTTCCAGCAGGACTTCGCGGACGTGCTCGGCGTCGTGCTCCAGCGCGGAAGCTACCGCGTTCAGGCCGACGATCCATTGGGAGGATTTGCTCATGGCGTGATTATCGCGGAACAAGCCCGCAAACGCCCGCCATCACGGTTTGGGCCGGAACGCTTCCGCATTGGCGACCCGTCCCCTCAGCACGGATGCCCACAGCACCTGCTGTCGTTCACGCGGTAGCGAGCGCCAAGGCACGAGCCTGATGCCGGCGAGCTTGTAGTCTCCGCTGGCTTTCATTGCATCGTAGTTTTCCCGGAACGTGACGATATGGACGTTCTCGCACTCGATGATAGTGCGAATGAACTCCATCTTGTCCGGCTTCGCTCGTTCAAGATGAGTCGCCACGAGAGAAGTTAGCGTCGTCTGCAGACGCTTGTGGTGCTCCAGCCGGAGCACGGAATCATGTTCGTTCGCGGCCCGCCACGACACCTTTCCGGAGAAGTGGCGGATCCTCCGGCTCAGCTTCCCGGCACGGACATGCGTGTACCAGGCTCGGGCCATGCTTGGGGAGATATTGGAGCGGGCCGCCAGCCACATGACTTCTTCATAGACGGCAGACAACTCCGCTTCCAATGCAGGATCAATCCCCGTCATGCGGCACCCGAGCCATCAATACCGCTGCTTCTGCCGCTTGGCCGGCTTGCCGCGTTCCGGCAATGGCTTCATGCCGCCCTCGCCTTCAACCAACCGGAAGTCGATCTTCCGATCCTCCACGCTGGCCTTCAGCACCACCACGCGCACGCGGTCGCCAAGGCGATATTCGTGGCCGCGACGTTCGCCGGTCAGCGTCTTGCGCACGGCGTCGAAGTGGTAGAAATCGCGCGGCAGCTGGGTGACGTGTACCAGCCCGTTGACCTTCGATTCGTCGAGTTCGATGAACAGGCCGAAGCTGGTCACGCCGCTGATGGTGCCGTCGAACTCCTTGCCGACGTGTTCCTCCATCCATGCCGCGCGGTAGCGCTCATCGACTTCGCGCTGGGCCTCGTCGGCGCGGCGCGAGCGCTCGGAGCATTGCAGCGACAGCGCGGCCATCTCGTGCGGTGAATAGGCATACGTCGCAGGCGCGCCGCCGGCCAGCGCGTGCTTGATCGCGCGATGTACCAGCAGGTCGGGATAGCGGCGGATCGGCGAGGTGAAGTGCGCGTAGGCCTCCAGCGCCAGCCCGAAGTGACCGATGTTGTCCGGCGCATACACCGCCAGCGACTGGCTGCGCAGGATGACGGTTTCCAGCAAAGCGGCATCGGGACGCTCGCGGATTTTTTCCAGCAGGTTGCGGAAATCCTTCGGCTTCACCTTCGCCCACGGCGGCATGCGCAGCGTGAACTCCTTGAGGAACTCCTCGAGGTCGGCGTATTTCGACTCGGGCGGTTTGTCGTGGTCGCGATACGGCGCAGGAATGCGTGCCTCCATCAGGTGCAGCGCCGCCTGCACGTTGGCGGCGATCATGCATTCCTCGATCAGCTTGTGCGCGTCGTTGCGCTGGAGCATGCCGGCCTGGGTCACCGCGCCCTTGGCATCCAGCACGAAGCGCACTTCGCCGCTTTCAAACTCGATCGCGCCGCGCTTTGCACGCGCCTTGTCGAACACCTTGTAGAGCTGGTGCAGGCGCTGAATCTGCGGCAGCAATGGGCCGATCTTCGCAAGCGCCGCGCTGTGGTCATCCTCCAAAATGCCCTCGCCCACCGCGTTCCACACATCGGTATAGGTCAGGCGCGCATGCGAGTGCATCACCGCTTCATAGAAACGCGATTCGCGGACGATGCCGTCGCGCCCCACCTGCATGTCGCAGCAGAAGCACAACCTGTCCACCTTCGGATTGAGCGAGCAGATGCCGTTGCTCAGCGTCTCCGGCAGCATCGGCACGACGAAGCCGGGGAAATACACCGAGGTCGCGCGCAGCTGCGCCTCGTCATCCAGCGGCGTACCCGGGCGCACGTAATGCGACACGTCAGCGATGGCGACGATCAGGCGGAAGCCGTCCCTGTTCGGCTCGCACCACACCGCGTCATCGAAATCCTTCGCATCCTCGCCGTCGATGGTAACCAGCGGCACGCTGCGCAGATCAACGCGCCCGGCGATTTCCGCCGTCTGCACCTCCAGCGGCACGGCGGTGGCCTGCGCCAGCACTTCAGGCGGGAACACATGCGGAATGTCGTGGCCGTGGATCGCCGCCTCCACCGCCTGACTGGCCGTGAGCTTGTCGCCCAGCACCGCCAGCACCTTGCCGATGGGCGGGCGATGCGCGTCCTGCGGCGTCACGATTTCGGCGACCACCAATTGCCCCGGCTTTGCGCCGTTGCGTGCGTCCTGCGGAATCATCACGTTGCGCTGGATGCGCTTGTCGTCCGGCACCACGTAGGCGATGCCGAGTTCCTCGGTGTAGCGGCCCAGCAGGCGGGTCAGGCGGCGCTCCAGCACCTCCACGATCACCACCTCGCCACGCCCGCGCCGGTCGATGCCGGTGATGCTGGCGACCACGCGGTCGCCGTGCGCGACCTTGCGCATCTCGTAGGGCGGCAGGAACAGGTCGTCGCCGCCCTTTTCCGGGCGCAGGAAGCCGAAACCATCGGGATTGGCGATCACGCTGCCGGTCACCAGGTCACGCAGCTCGGTCGGCACGAAACCACCGCGCCGGTTCTTCAGCAACTGGCCGTCGCGCACCATCGCATTGAGCCGTTTTTCCAGCGCGTCGAAGCGATCCGGCGCAGTCAGCGCCAGTTTCTGCGCAAGCTGGTCGGCATCCAGCGGCCCGTCGCTTGCCGCCAGCACCTGCAAAATCATCTCGCGGCTGGCAATCGGCTCGGCGTAGCGCTGCGCCTCGCGCTGTGCATGCGGATCGAAGCTGGGCGGCTTGGGCGAATGGCGCGGTTCGGATGCACGCCGCGCGGATTTGGCGGATGGCGATGCCGCCGATTCCGGCATCCACGGCGGCAGCTTCGGCTTCTTGCCGGGCGATCGGGTGGACTTGCCGGCGGGCGACTTGCCCCCGGTGCCCTTGCCGCGGCCTGCGCCGCGCTTGCTGGGTGGTTTGCTCATGCAGCGATGGTACAGGCCACGACACGATGCTTGCGTGCATGACGCATCCGCCTGTTGACATGGACGCGCGGCTTCCGGAAAATGCGCGGCTCGCACCTGCCCAGGTGGCGGAATTGGTAGACGCACTAGTTTCAGGTACTAGCGGGTAAAACCGTGGAGGTTCCAGTCCTCTCCTGGG
>NZ_JASGED010000082.1:0-14368 GCF_047606765.1 Thermomonas sp.
ATCACGTGGCGAAGCTGATGAACGGCCGTCCGCGCAAGACGCTCGGATGGGCCACGCCTGCCGAGGCGATGGCGCAGGAAATCCTCGCATTCAAATCACGTGTTGCACTTGATTCTTGAGACCGCCGGTCATCGTCAGAAAAGCAAACGCCCAGACCAAATGGTCTGGGCGTTTGTCTTTGGGGCTGCGATGTCATGCGCTATATCAGCCGCCGACCTTCAACGCTGCGAGCACCATCAGGCTGATGATGCAGATCAGACCGCCCAGCCAGGCAAGGCTGCGAACAAGCTGCATCGAGGTGATGTAGAACACGCCATGCAGGATGCGGCAGGCGATGAAGGCCATCGACAGCCAAGCGATGTATTGCGTATTGACCAATGCGAACTGCGCCATCAGCACGCCCGCGGCGAACGGAGCGAATGCCTCGAAGGCGTTGAGATGGGCGCTGTAGGCGTTGCGGACGCGGTAGCTGTCTTGCTTTGCGACCCAGCCGCGCGGGTCCTTGTTGTTGTAGCCGGGTGCGCCGGTCTTGGCGATCACGACCCATGCATAGGGCAGGGCGGCGGCGATCAGGATGCACCAGTAGGCGATGGACATGGCAGGCTGCTCCAGATAAAGAGTCGCCAGCCTAACGGATTGCCCCCTGCCGGTGACGCCGGCAGGGGATTCGCGTCATGGGATTATTTCGCCGCCGATGCCGCAGGGCGCATGGCGTCGCGTGCAGCCTTGAAGGGATTGCCCTTGTACCAGTTGGGCCATTGCCCGCCGTTTGCCAACACGTCGCCAACGGAATACGCGGCTTGCAGATCCTGCACGATGCCATCCAGCTTCCATGTTGCGGCATCAAACTGATCGCCGGGCTTGTGGTAACGGTTGTCGTTGAAATCCTTGCTGGCGGCATCGCCCGCGGCCTGTCCGCCTTCCAGCAGGTCGCTGCCGGTGTCGATGTACAGCGCCGGCACGCCGGCCTTGGCGAAGTTGAAGTGGTCGGAACGGAAGTAGTAGCCGGCGGCCGTGTTGGTTTCGCCGACGATCTTGCGCTTCTGCTGCGCAAGCACCGGCTTGAGCAGGTCTTCCAGTTCCGAGCTGCCGCTGCCGACAACCGTGATGTCATGCGCCTTGCCGATGGGCGCGAGTGCGTCGAGGTTGAGCACGCCGACGGTCTTGTCGAGCGGGATGACCGGATGCGCGACGTAATACTTGGAGCCGAGCAGGCCGGATTCCTCCAATGTCACGGCGAGGAACAGGATAGAACGCTTCGGCGGTGTTTTGGCCTTGCGGAAGGCTTCGGCGATTTCGATGATGCCGGCCACGCCGGTGGCGTTGTCCACCGCGCCGTTGTAGATGTTGTCGCCGCTCTCGCCTTCATGCGTGCCGAGGTGATCCCAGTGCGCCATGTAGGCGATGGCTTCGTCTGGCTTTTCACTGCCGGGCAGCAGGCCGATCACGTTGCGCGAGGACTTTTCGATGGTGCTGCTCTTGAGTTCTAGCGAGGCCGTCGCGCCCAGCGGCACCGGCTTGAAGCCGCGCTTGCTGGCGGCGGCACGCAGCTTGGCAAGGTCCTGCCCTGCAGCCTTGAACAGTGCGCTTGCAGCATCGCCGGTGATCCAGCCCTGCACCGGCACGCGCGGTTCCGGGTCGTCCTTGGCGGGAAGGTCGTACTGCGGGCCGGACCAGGAGTTCTTCACCACCTCCCAGCCGTAGGACGCGCCTTCGGTGTCGTGGATGATGAGCGCGGCAGCGGCGCCCTTGCGCGCGGCTTCCTCGAACTTGTACGTCCAGCGCCCGTAGTAGGTCATGCGCTTGCCGTCGAACAGCCTGGCATCGCCCGCGTGGAAGCCGGGATCGTTGACCAGCATGACGACCGTCTTGCCCTTGACGTCGATGCCGGCGTAGTCGTTCCACTGCTGTTCCGGCGCATCCACGCCATAGCCCACGAACACCAGATCGCTGTCCTTGATGCTGACAAGTGGCTGGCCGGTGCGGGTGCCGACCACCATGTCGCTGCCGAACTTGAGCGACTGCGTGGCATCGCCGACTTTCAGTTCAAGCGTGGTGGATTCGTCGGCGGTGGTTTCCACCATCGGCACGGTCTGGAACCAATCGCCGCCGTTGCCCGGTTGCAGGCCGATGCGCGCGAACTGCGCCTTGATGTATTCGATGGTCTTTTCCTCGCCAGCCGTGCCCGGGCCGCGCCCGGCAAACTCATCGTAGGCCAGCATGCGCACATGTTCGGCGAAGTCGGCTTCGACGATGGCGTCGTCGAACGCATGCGTGGCGGTTGCTTCGGCGGCGGCATCCGGCGTATCGGCGACGGCATCGGCACTCGGTGCATCGCCACCACGCGGCGTGCAGGCGCACAGTGCAAGCAGGGCGATGGAAAGGGCGGTTTTGCGCATGGCATGGCTCCGTTTGGGCATGTCGTGATTCTAGCCCCGATGGTGATTCACGCCGCGTGACAGCATGGCAGGCCGCTACAATCCGGGCTTGCGTCCCGCAATGCCAACTTACGTCAGGAAACGTCCGTGTCTGCATCCGCCACTCACCGTCCCAAGCCCGTCGTGCTGCTGATCCTGGATGGCTGGGGCCATCGCGAAGAACCCGAAGACAACGCGCTTGCGCTGGCCGAACTGCCGAACTGGCGCGGTTTGCTGGCGGCTTGTCCGCACACCTTGATCCATACCGAGGGTCGCCACGTTGGCCTGCCGGATGGGCAGATGGGCAATTCCGAAGTGGGCCACATGAACCTGGGCGCGGGCCGCATCGTCTATCAGGATCTGACCCGCATGGATGCCGCGATCGAGGATGGCAGTTTCTTCGCCAATGCCGAATTGAATGCCGCCTGCGCTGCGGCGAAGGCCAGCGGTGGCACCCTGCACGTCATGGGCCTGCTCTCGCCCGGTGGCGTACACAGCCATGAGTCGCACATCTTCGCGATGCTGGAAATGGCGCATCGTGCCGGCGTGCCGCGTGTGGCCGTGCATGCCTTTCTTGATGGCCGCGATACCCCGCCGCAGTCCGCCGAACCCAGCCTGCGTGCATTGCAGGTACTGTGCGAGAAACTTGGCAATGCACACATCGCCAGCGTCGGCGGGCGCTATTACGCGATGGATCGCGACAAGCGCTGGGACCGCCTGCAGCGTGCGTGGGACAGCATCGTCGAAGCAAACAGCGAGCAGCGCGCCGCCGATGCCGTCTCGGCATTGCAGGCTGCGTATGCGCGTGGCGAGAACGACGAATTCGTTGCGCCCACGGTCATCGAAGGCGCGCAGCCGATGCGCGATGGCGATGCGGTGGTGTTCATGAACTTCCGTGCCGACCGTGCGCGGCAGCTCACCGCTGCCTTCGTCGATCCCGGTTTCGATGGGTTTGCCGCGCGTCGCCCACAACTTGCGCGCTTCGTCTGTCTCACCGAATACGACGCGAAGCTGCCTGCGCCGCTGGCATTCGCGCCGGACGACCTGCGCGAAACCTTCGGCGAAATCATCGCGGATGCCGGCCTGAGCCAGCTGCGCATCGCCGAAACCGAAAAATACGCGCACGTCACCTTCTTCTTCAGTGGCGGGCGCGAGGACGTGTTCGAAGGCGAGCAGCGCATCCTGATCCCCAGCCCCAAGGTTGCCACCTATGACCTGCAGCCGGAGATGAGCTGCCCGGAACTGACCGGCAAGCTGGTCGAAGCCATCGCGCAGCAGCGCTTCGACGTGGTCGTCTGCAACATCGCCAATCCCGACATGGTTGGCCACAGCGGTATTCTGGATGCCGCGATTGCGGCCGCGCAGGCGGTGGATATTGCCATCGGAAAAGTCGCTGACGCAGTGCGCAGTGTGGGCGGCGCACTCATCATCACCGCTGACCACGGCAACCTGGAAATGATGCGTGACCCGGAAACCGGGCAGCCGCATACCGCGCATACCGTTGGCCCGGTGCCGCTGGTGTTCGTGGGTGAACGTGAGGCCACGCTGCGAAGCGGCGGTGCCCTGCGCGATGTTGCGCCGACCTTGCTTGACCTGCTGGGCCTGCCCAAGCCTGCCGCGATGAGCGGCCAGAGTCTGCTGCTGCCTGGCTGATGCGTCGTGGCCTGCTCACGCTGACGTGCCTGCTGGCGATGCTGCCGGCAGGCATGGGCGTGCATGCGCAGGACAGCAGCGAGGCCGAGCGCCGCCTGCAGAACGTGCGCAAGGAGCTGAAACAGGTGGCATCCGAACGCCGCAAGCTGGAAGACCAGCGCGGCGATGTCAGCCGCAAGCTGCGCGAGGCCGACCAGCAGGTGGGTGGCGCGCAGCGTTCGCTGCGGCAGACGCAGGCCATCATCCAGCGCGATGATGAAACCCTGAAGCAGTTGCAGGCCGAGCGCGCGCGCAATGCGGGTGAACTCGATGCCAAGCGCGCGGAACTTGCGCGCTTGTTGCGGGCGGCGCAGCAGGCCGGCAATCAGGCGCCGCTGAGGGCCTTGCTGGCGCAGGATCGCATCGCCGAGGCCGAGCGCGCACTCACCTATCAGGGTTATCTGCAGCGCGGGCAGGTGGCGCGCATCCGCGAACTGTCGGCGGAGTTGCAACGGATCGAGGTGTTGGAACGCGAGATCGGCGAGCGCCGCGCCGCGCTGGATGCGCAGCGTCGCAAACAGGACGAGCAACTTGTGCAGTTGCAGAAGGCGCGCACGCAGCGCGCCGGCCTGCTGGCCGACATCGACAGGCAGTATCAGGACCGTGCCGGTCGCGAGCAGGCGCTGGGTCGCGATGCCAAGGCGCTGCAGGATCTGTTGAGCAAATTGCGCGCGGCAGCGGCGCGGGCCGCGCGTGATGCGGCGCGGGCCAGGGCGGAGGCCGACCGCCGTGCGAAAGTATCCGGCAAGCCGGCACCGAAGGTGGCCAGCGTGGCAAGCGCACCGGCATTGAAAGTGGGCGGATTGAGCTGGCCGGTATCGGGTGGCCTGCTGGCGTCGTTCGGTGGTCGCTTGCCGGACGGGCGGCGCAGCGATGGCGTGCTGATCGGCGCGCCAACCGGAA
Source organism: Thermomonas sp. (assembly GCF_047606765.1). Taxonomy (GTDB): domain Bacteria; phylum Pseudomonadota; class Gammaproteobacteria; order Xanthomonadales; family Xanthomonadaceae; genus Thermomonas. The sequence goes on from NZ_JASGED010000082.1 coordinate 5,013, forward strand.
CGCAGGTGAAGGCGGTGGCCGATGGCACCGTGGTCTTCGCCGACTGGATGAACGGCTACGGCATGATCCTCATCATCGACCACGGCAACGGCTACATGAGCCTGTACGCGCACAACGACGCCCTGTTGCGCGATGCTGGCGACAAGGTGAAGCATGGCGATGCGGTGGCGACGGTCGGCAGCTCGGGCGGGCAGCAATCCCCGGCGCTGTATTTCGAGCTGCGCCGCAATGGCTCGCCGGTGAACCCGTCCGGCTGGCTGACGCGGCAGTAGCGCCGTCGCGGGAACTCGGGCCGCACCCCGTTGTCCATCGATGCAACTCGCGCATAATCGGACGCATGGACATCGACAGCATCGGTATCACCACCAGCCGCATGGCGCGCGCCTTGCTGCTTGCTTCCACGTTTGCCTGTGCGCCGGTCTTTGCACAGGCGCAGGACACACCAGAAGCGGAATCGGCCGAACAGGCCGGGCCGCAGATTGCCAGTGACGATCCGGATGCCGCCAGCGTCGATGCCGCGAAGGTGCCGCTGGATGAAATCCGTCGCTACGTGATGGTGTTCAACGCGATCCGGCAGGGCTATGTCGATCCGGTCGATGACCACGCGCTGATGCAGTCTGCCGTGCGCGGCCTGCTGCTGGATCTGGATCCGCACAGCAGTTACATGAAGAAGGCCGATGCCGAGGATTTCGCCGAGCAGACGCGCGGTGCCTACGATGGCGTGGGCGTGGAATTGCAACAGTTGCCGGAGGGTGCGCTGCGGGTGGTGGCACCGCTGGACGACAGTCCTGCTGAGCGCGCCGGCCTGCGCAGTGGAGACCAGATCATCGCCATCGATGGCAAGCCGCTGACCGCAGGCGAGGGCGATGTGTCATCGCCATTGCGTGGCAAGGCCGGCACCAAGGTGGTGGTGAAGGTGCTGCGCAAGGGCAGGCCGGAACCGTTCGAGCTGACCCTGGTGCGCGACACCATCCGCACTGCCAGCGTGCGTTCGCGGATGCTGGAGCCGGGGTTTGGCTATGTGCGCATCGCCAGTTTCCAGGCATCCACCGCATCCGATTTCGCCAAGCAACTGGATGCCTTGCAGAAGGATGCGCCGCTGCGTGGCCTGCTGCTTGATCTGCGCAGCAACCCCGGTGGCCTGCTGGTCGGCGCGGTGCAGATCGCCGATGAATTGCTGGACAAGGGCGGCATCGTCAGCACCAAGGGCCGCGAGATGATCGGCAACAGCCGCTTCGACGCCACCCCGGGCGACCGCATGAAGGGCGCGCCGGTGGTGGTGCTGGTGGATGCCGGTTCGGCCAGTGCGGCGGAGGTGCTGGCCGGCGCACTGCGCGACAACAAGCGCGCGAAGGTGGTCGGCAGCCGCACCTTCGGCAAGGGCTCGGTGCAATCGATGTTGCCGCTGGACAATGGCGATTCGGTCAAGCTCACCACCGCGCGCTACTACACGCCCAGCGGACAGTCGATCCAGGCGCTCGGCATCGTGCCCGATGTGGTGCTGCATCCGGAGGCTGGCCAGCGCGGCCCGGCACCCGTCAGCGAGGCGGCGTTGCCCGGTCACCTCAAGGCCGAGGCCGAAGCCGATGCGATGGAAGGCGACAACGCAGGTGAAGTGCTGCCCGGTGCCAAGCCGATAGACGCGGCCTTGCAGGAACTGAAGCGGATGGCGGGTGCTGCGGCATCTGCGCCTGCAACTGCGGCGGCGAAGCCTCAGTAACCACGATTGCGGCGCAGGCGGCGGGCAATCGCCGCGCGCGCCAGCCATGCGAACACCACGCCAAACAGGAAGCCGGCGATATGCGCCGGCCATGCCACCGAGCCGAACGCCGGGCCGCTGTAGGCAAACACCACCTGCAGCAGCGCCCACAGGCCGATCAGCAGCGACGCGGGCACGCGCACGAACTCCAGGAACAGGCCCAGCGGCAGCACCACGCCCAGCCGTGCGCCGGGGAACAGCGCCAGGTACGCGCCGATCAGCGCCGACACCGCGCCGCTGGCACCAATCACCACCCGATCCGGCGCGGCGATTGCCAGCATCGCCGCCAGATTGGCCGCAGCACCGCCCAGCAGGAACAGCAGCAACAGGTTCCTGCCGCCCATGCTGCGCTCCGCCGGCAGGCCGAAGATCAGCAGGAACACCAGGTTGCCCAGCAGGTGGATCCAGTCCGCGTGCAGGAACAGGCCGGAAAACAGGCGCAGCAAGGTGCCGTCGGTCAGCGCATCGCGCCAGGCCTGCACACTGTCCAGCCCACCGGTCAGCACGCCCCATTCCAGCGCGGCGGCGATGCGGCTGGCCGGCGGCAGCATCGCCGCGATCACGTAGGCCAGCCACAGCAGGGTGAACAGCAGCGGCGTGGCCCACAGGAAGTGGCGCTGCTTGCGGGGCGGGATGCCAACGAACATGACGGGATTCTGAGCGGCTGGCGCGGGGAATGTTAGGGGAGGGTTAAAAAATCGGGTATATTCAATACGCTGTCGTATGTCGGGGGAGGGAAAACTCCGGCAGTTACAGACGCGGGTTCACAAGGCCGCTGCCCTGGCATCGGCAAACGAACACATTGCGCACGGCGCAATCCCCTGCACTGAGTAAACCGGAGAACCAAACCCATGAGCAACACCCGCAGTTTCCGCGCTTCCGCACTTGCACTGGCCGTGCTCGGCACGCTGTTCGCCGGCCAGGCCGCGGCGTCCGGCTTCCAGCTTCGCGAGCAGAGCGTGAAGAACCTCGGCAAGTCCAACGCCGGCAGCACCGTCGGCAAGGATACGTCCGTGGTCTCGCTGAATCCCGCCGCGATGACCAACTTCGACAAGACCACGTTCAAGAGCGACCTGACCGTGATCGACGTCAATGCCGATTTCACCGGCAGCGGCAATGTGCTCGGCTCCGCCTACCTGCCGCTGTCGGGCGGCAACGGCGGCGATCCGGGTGAGCCGACCCTGGTGCCGAACGCTTCCATCGTGGTGCCGCTGAACGGCGCGCTGGAAGGCCTGACCGTGGGCGCCAGCATCGGCGCACCGTTCGGCCTGAAGACCGAATACGAGCCGGGCTGGGTGGGCCGCTACCGCGCCCTGACCTCCGACCTCAAGACCGTGGATCTGACCCTGTCCGCCGCGCTGAGCTTTGATGATGTGGTTTCGGTGGGCGTGGGCCTGATCTACGAACGCGCCGAGGCGACCCTGAGCAAGGCGATCGATTTCGGTACCGCGATCTGCGCGGCCAGCAACCCGCTCAACTGCTTCAACACGGCCTATCCGTTCCAGCCGCAGGGTAGCGATGGCACCTTCGAGGTGAAGGGCAGCACCACCGGCATCGGTTATGTCGTGGGCACCCAGATCGCCCCGAACGACAAGCTGGCGATTGGTTTGAGCTACCGCTCCGAGATCAAGCATGACCTTGAAGGCGACCTGTATTTCAGCAATGTCCCGGCTGTGCTGAAGGCAGACCCGCGCTTCGTGGACGGCCCCGGTGGCGCGCGTCTGGTCACCCCGTCGGTTGCCACCGTCAGCCTGAGCTACGGCTTCACCGACGACTTCCGCGTGCTGGCCGATTACCAGCGCACCGGCTGGTCGTCGCTGCACGACGTGACGATCAAGCGTGACACCGGCACCGTGGTCGGCAGCGAGCCGTTCGAGTGGGAAGACACCAGCTTCTATTCGATCGGTGCCGAATACGACATCAGTGACGCACTGACCCTGCGTGGCGGTGTTGGTTTCGACGAGTCGCCGACCAATGACACCCACCGCACCCCGCGCCTGCCCGACAACGATCGCAAGCTGTATTCGATCGGCATGAGCTGGGCGGTGAGCGACAAGGTGACGGTGGATGCCGCCTACCAGCGCATCCAGATCGAAGCCCCGACGGTCAACCTGTCGGTGAACGCCGCTGCCGGCAACACCTCGACGCTGACGGGCAGCTTCGACGGCCATGCCAACCTGTTTGGCGTGGCGCTGCAGTACAGCTTCTGATCCTTCGAGGATCACGCGACACCAAAAAGCCCCGCTTCGGCGGGGCTTTTTGTATCCGGGATTTTGTAGGGGCAACCCCCTGTGGCTGCCCCGCGCATCGGGCCCCACGAAAAATCGGGCCGGTACAGGGGCCGGGCAGGCACGGGGGCCTGCCCCTACGGGGAATCAATCACCCAGCGTCAGCAGGCTGGCATTGCCACCCGCTGCGGTGGTGTTGATCGTCACGGTCTTTTCGGTGGCGAAACGCGGCAGGTAGTGCGGGCCACCGGCCTTGGGGCCGGTGCCGGACAGGCCCTGTCCGCCGAACGGCTGCACCCCGACCACCGCGCCGATCTGGTTGCGGTTGACGTAGATGTTGCCGACCTTGGCGCGCGCCACGATGCGGTCGATGGTGGCGTCGATGCGCGAATGGATGCCCAGGGTCAGGCCGTAGCCGGTGGCGTTGATCGCATCGATCACGGCATCCAGTGCATCGGCTTTCCAGCGCACCACGTGCAGGGCCGGGCCGAACTTCTCGCTGTCCAGCGCGGCGATCGAGGGCAGTTCCCACGCGGCGGGTGCGAAGAAGGTGCCGTGTTCGCAGCCTGCGCCCAGTGCAGCGCGGGCGATGGGTTTGGCCTCGGCATTCATGCGTGCGGCGTGCGCATCAAGAATCGCCTTGGCGTCCTCGTCGATCACCGGGCCGACATCGGTCGAAGGCAGGCCGGGATCGCCGATCTTCAGTTCCGCCATCGCACCGGCCAGCATGCCGATCACCTTGTCTGCGATGTCGTCCTGCACCAGCAGCACGCGCGCAGCGGAGCAGCGCTGGCCGGCGGAAGTGAAGGCCGAGCCGAGTGCATCCTTCACCACCTGCTCCGGCAGCGAGGAACTGTCGGCGATCATCGCGTTCTGGCCACCGGTTTCGGCGATCAGGGTGGCGATGGGGCCGGCCTCGCGCCCGGCCAGCGCGCGGTTGATCGCGCGTGCGGTGTCGGTGGAGCCGGTGAAGCAGACGCCGGCCACGCGCGCATCGCGGGTCAGCGCCGCGCCAACGGTGGCACCGTCGCCCGGCAGGTACTGCAGCACGTCCTGCGGGATGCCCGCCTCGTGCAGCAGCTTCACTGCGGCATAGCCAATCAGGTTGGTCTGCTCCGCCGGTTTTGCGATCACGCTGTTGCCGGCGGCCAGTGCCGCCGCGATCTGGCCGAGGAAGATCGCCAGCGGGAAGTTCCACGGGCTGATGCAGACGAACACGCCGCGCCCGGCGAGCTGCAACTGGTTCGATTCGCCGGTCGGGCCGGGCAGGGCCATCGGCGCGAAATGCTCGCGCGCCTGCAAGGCGTAATAGCGCAGGAAATCCACCGCTTCGCGCACTTCGGCGATGCCATCGACCAGCGTCTTGCCGGCTTCCTTGGTACACATCGCCATGTAGGCGGGCATGCGTGCTTCCAGCAGGTCGGCGGCGTGTTCCAGGATTGCAGCGCGCGAGCCGGCGGGCGTGGCGTCCCATATCGGTTGCGCAGCAACGGCATTCGCCAGCGCCTTCTCGACGGTGGCGGCATCGGCAGGCAGCCAGTGGCCGACCACTTCGCGGCGATCCGCCGGGTTGGTGACGGCGATCTTCTCGCCGGCAGGCTGCGCGCCCGGCACCAGCGGTGCGGCGTTCCAGCTGCCCGCGCCCGCGTTGTTCAGCGCGTCGGCCAGTGCGCGCAGGTCGTTGTCGTTGGCAAGGTTGATGCCCATGGAATTGCCTCGGTCTTGGCCCTGGCTGCGGTACAGGTCAACCGGCAGCGGGATGCGGGGATGTGGGATGTGTTCCAGCGATGACACGAACTCCACCGGGTCGCGAACCAGTTCCTCGACCGGGATGGATTCGTCGGTGATGCGGTTGACGAAGCTGGAGTTCGCGCCGTTTTCCAGCAGGCGGCGCACGAGGTACGGCAGCAGGTCTTCGTGGCTGCCAACCGGCGCATACACGCGGCAGGGCACATCCAGCCGATCCACCGGGATCACTTCGGCATACAGGTCATCGCCCATGCCGTGCAGCTTCTGGAACTCGAAGTCGCGGCGGCTGCGCATCGCCCGCGCCATCCGGTGGACGGTGGCGATGGTCTGCGCGTTGTGGGTGGCAAACATCGGATAGATCGCATCGCCCGCATCCAGCAGGCGGCGTGCATTGGCAAGATAGGAAACGTCGGTGTTCTGCTTGCGGGTGAACAGCGGATAGCCGGCCTGGCCGTCCATCTGCGCGCGCTTGATTTCGGCATCCCAGTACGCGCCTTTCACCAGCCGCACCGGAATGCGCCGGCGCAGTTGCCGCGCCATGTGCGCGATGTGGTCGATCACCAGAGGCGCGCGCTTCTGGTAGGCCTGCACGACGATGCCGAAGCCGTTCCAGCCGCGCAGCGCGTCATCCGCCAGCACCTGGAAGATCAGGTCGAGCGAGAGTTCAAGGCGGTCGGTTTCTTCGGCGTCGATGGTCAGGCCGATGCCGTAGCCCTTGGCCAACCGCGCCAGCTCCAGCAGGCCGGCACCGAGTTCGGCCAGCACGCGGGCGCGCTTGGCGTGCTCGTAGCGCGGGTGCAACGCCGACAGCTTGACCGAGATGCTGGGCGCGGCGAAGACATCGTTGAACGGGCCGGTGCCGCCGATGGCGTGGATCGCCTTGCGATAGGCCTCCAGATAGCGCTGCGCGTCCTTGGTGGTCAGCGCGCCTTCGCCCAGCATGTCGAAGGAATAGCGATAGTGCGCGCCTTCGCCCTTGCGGCTGCGCGCCAGCGCTTCGTCGATGGTGCGGCCCAGCACGAACTGGTGGCCCATGATCTTCATCGCCTGGCGCACGGCAAGGCGGATGACAGGCTCGCCGGCGCGGCCGATCAGGCGCTGGAACGCGCCATGCGCGTCGCGCTTGGTGTCGTCGGCCAGATCGACCAGCTTGCCGGTCAGCATCAGGCCCCAGGTGGAGGCGTTGACCAGTACCGAATCGGACTGGCCGAGGTGCTTTTTCCAGTTGGCTTCGCCCAGCTTGTCGCGGATCAGCGCGTCGGCGGTGTCCTGGTCGGGGATGCGCAGCAACGCTTCGGCCACGCACATCAGCAGCACGCCTTCCTCGCTGCCGAGGTCGTACTGGCGCATGAAGGCTTCCACCGCGCCCTGCTGGCGGGCGCGGGCGCGCACCCGGCGCACCAGATCGGCGGCGGTGGCTTGCGCGGCGTCGCGGTCCGCGGCGGGCAGGCGGGCCTGCTCCAGCAATTCGCGGACGTGGGTTGCTTCGTCGCGGATCCAGCCTGCGGTGATCGCCGCGCGGGTGGCAGGCGGGGGCGGGTCAAGTTCCGGGGAAAGGATCGGCCTGATGCCGGAAACGGCTGTGGAATGGGTGCTCATCGCGCCTGCTGGCGGTGGATGGAAGCCCGTTAGTGTAGTCGCCGGGGCAGCCGCAGGCATCATTCGGGGAGCGGTGGCGAGTGACCCAAGGTTGCCGCGATCCGGGGTCGCCAGTACCATTCATCGGTTGTTCCGCGCCCGATCGGGCGCGCGATTCACCAAATCCAAGACCATGGCGCGGCGCACGGCACGTTCCGGCGTGGTCGCCAATCCAGGCAGAACAAGGCAGTGGGGCTCGATGTGATGACACCCGGTCGATTCAACACAGGCATGCTCAAGCAATGGGCAGTGGCCGCAGCAGCGCCGGCATTGCCGCTGGTGGCGCAGGCGCAGGAAGCCGTTGCCGGCCCCGCCGATCCGCACCGCTGGCAGCTGAACATGGGCCGGGGCGTGACCCCGACCGCGCATGCGGCCTACGACGCGCACATGATCGCGCTGGTGATCTGCGTGATTATCGGCGTGGTGGTGTTCGGCGCGATGGCCATCGCCATGTTCAAGTTCCGCAAGTCCAGGGGCGCGGTGCCGGATACCGGGTTCACCCACAGCACCAGGCTGGAGATCGTCTGGACGGCACTGCCGATCCTGATCCTGATCGGCCTGGCCTTCCCGGCCACCAGCGGCCTGATGCGCATGTACGACATCCGTGATGCCGCCATGACCGTCAAGGTCACCGGCTACCAGTGGATGTGGAAGTACGACTACCTCGGCGAGGACGTGGCCTTCACCAGCCGCCTTGACCGCAGGAGCGATGAAATCCGCCAGAGTGGTGTTGATGCGCGCGATGCCAACCACCCGCACTACCTGCTGGATGTGGACAACGTGCTGGTGCTGCCGGTGGATACCAAGATCCGCTTCGTGCTGACCTCCGACGACGTGATCCACGCATGGTGGGTGCCGGCGCTGGGCTGGAAGCAGGACGCCATCCCCGGCATCGTCAACGAGGCCTGGGCGCAGATCGACACCCCCGGCATCTATCGCGGGCAGTGCGCCGAACTGTGCGGCAAGGACCACGGCTTCATGCCGATCGTGGTCAAGGCCGTGAGCAAGCAGGAATACGCCGCCTGGTTGACTGCCGAAAAGGCGAAGCACGCACCGGCCACCCCGCCGGCACCTGCTGCCGCGCCGGAAGCCGCCACGCCCGCGCAGGAAGGAGCCGCGCCTGCCGATGCGGCGACCGCCGACGCTTCCAACGCGAGCGCCGGCTGACCGCCGCCGCGTCCCCCACCGAATTCGCATCACCGAGGTAGGCCATGTCCGCCACGCATTCCAACGCCGCCGACCATCATCACGATCACGGCCACCACAAGCAGGGCTTCATCGACCGCTGGTTCTTCTCCACGAACCACAAGGACATCGGCACCCTGTACCTGGTCTTCAGCTTCATCATGTTCATCATCGGCGCGGCGATGTCGGTGTACATCCGCTACGAGTTGATGACGCCGGGCATGCAGGGCGTCAGCCCCGAGTTCTTCAACCAGATGACCACCATGCACGCGCTGGTGATGATCTTCGGTGGAGTGATGCCGGCCTTCGTGGGCCTTGCCAACTGGATGATCCCGTTGCAGATCGGCGCGCCGGACATGGCGCTGCCGCGCATGAACAACTGGTCGTTCTGGATCATGCCGTTCGCCTTCACCCTGCTGCTGATGACGCTGTTCCTGCCGGGCGGTTCGCCGGCCGGTGGCTGGACGCTGTATCCGCCGCTGTCGCTGCAGGGCGGCAACAGCGTGGCCTTCGCCATCTTCGCCATCCACATGATGGGCATCAGCTCGATCATGGGCGCGATCAACATCATCGCCACCGTGCTCAACATGCGCGCGCCGGGCGTTGACCTGCTGAAGATGCCGATCTTCTGCTGGACCTGGCTGATTACGGCGTTCCTGCTGATCGCGGTGATGCCGGTGCTGGCCGGCGCGGTCACCATGCTGCTGACCGACAAGTTCTTCGCCACCAGCTTCTTCAACGCGGCCGGCGGCGGCGACCCGGTGATGTACCAGCACATCTTCTGGTTCTTCGGGCAC
>NZ_JASGED010000083.1:0-7423 GCF_047606765.1 Thermomonas sp.
AGTCGATGACGCTGGACCGCGCGCGCGACGTGAAGATGGAACTCATCACCAAAAGCGGCAAGACCCTCCTGCTCAAGCCGAAGGTGTCGCTGCTGGACGGCGAGATCATCGATTCCATGTTCATGAGCAAGAAGGCGCTGCTTGCGTTCTACGAGCAGCAAATCGAAGACGCCTACAAGACCGGCGTGATGTTCTCGCTGCACGTCAAGGCCACGATGATGAAGGTCAGCCATCCCATCGTGTTCGGCCACTGCGTGCGCATCTTCTACCGCGATGCCTTCGAGAAGCACGGCAAGCTGTTCGACGAACTGGGCATCAACGTCAACAACGGCATGGTCGATCTGTATTCCAAGATCGAGTCGCTGCCGCAGAGCAAGCAGGACGAAATCAAGCGCGACCTGCATGCCTGCCACGAGCATCGCCCGGAACTGGCGATGGTGGATTCCGCCAAGGGCATCACCAATTTCCATTCGCCCAACGACATCATCGTGGATGCCTCGATGCCGGCGATGATCCGCAACGGCGGCAAGATGTGGGGTGCCGACGGCCGCTTGAAGGACGTGAAGGCAGTGATGCCGGAAAGCACCTTCGCCCGCATCTACCAGGAGATCATCAACTTCTGCAAATGGCATGGCGCGTTCGACCCGCGCACGATGGGCACCGTGCCCAACGTCGGCCTGATGGCGCAGAAGGCCGAGGAATACGGCAGCCACGACAAGACCTTCGAAATCCCCGAAGACGGCATCGCCAACATCACCGATCTGGACACCGGCGAAGTGCTGATGTCGCAGGACGTGGAAGCAGGCGACATCTGGCGCATGTGCCAGGTCAAGGACGCGCCGATCCGCGACTGGGTGAAGCTGGCCGTGACCCGCGCGCGCAACTCCGGCATGCCGGCGGTGTTCTGGCTGGATCCGTACCGCCCGCACGAGAACGAGCTCATCAAGAAGGTCAGGCAATACCTGAAGGACCACGACACCAGCGGCCTCGACATCCAGATCATGAGCCAGGTGCGCGCGATGCGTTACACGCTGGAGCGCGTGATCCGCGGGCTGGATACGATCAGCGTGACCGGCAACATCCTGCGCGATTATCTGACCGACCTGTTCCCGATCATGGAGCTGGGCACCTCGGCCAAGATGCTGTCCATCGTGCCGCTGATGAACGGCGGTGGCCTGTATGAAACCGGCGCGGGCGGCAGCGCGCCCAAGCATGTGCAGCAACTGGTGGAAGAAAACCACCTGCGCTGGGATTCGCTGGGCGAGTTCCTGGCACTGGCGGTGAGCCTGGAAGAACTCGGCATCAAGAACGGCAACGCCCGCGCCAAGCTGCTGGCCAAGGCGCTGGATGCCGCCACCGGCAAGCTGCTGGACAACGACAAGAGTCCCTCGTCGAAGACCGGCCAGATCGACAATCGCGGCAGCCATTTCTACCTGTCGCTGTACTGGGCGCAGGCACTGGCCGAACAGACCGAAGATGCCGCGCTCGCCGCCATCTTCGCACCGGTGGCGAAGGCGCTGGCCGAACACGAGGAGGCCATCGCTGCGGAACTGATCGCGGTGCAGGGCAAGCCGGTAGACATCGGCGGCTACTACAAGCCGGACATGGCAAAACTGTCGGCGACGATGCGTCCCAGCCAGCGCTTCAATGACGCGCTGGCCTTGCTGGGCTGATCCACGGCAACGCTCGACGCGAAAGGCCCGGCCCATGCCGGGCCTTTTCGCATGTGCATCTTTCTGCACGCCCGCATTACTTGCGCGGGTTACCCTGCATGCATTCCAACGGGAGGATGCCCACCATGATCCGCACGCTCTCCGCCGCGCTTGCCTGCGCACTGCTCGCCGCCTGCGCCAGCACCACACCCGCCACCGATGCATCGCCCAGCGCCGCTTCCACGGCGGCCACCAACACCGAACTGGCAACCGCCATCGCCGGCAACTGGCGCAGCCTTGAGGAAACCGCGCGCGATGTCTATCGGCATCCCGCTGAAACGCTGGCGTTGTTCGGCGTGCAGCCCGATCACACCGTGGTGGAAATCACGCCCGGCGGCGGCTGGTACTCGGCGATCCTTGCGCCCTATCTGCGCGAACGCGGCCGTTACATCGCGGCGGTGGTCGATCCCGCCTCGCTGCCTGCAGGCGGCAGCCGCGACTACCAGCAGCGCGCGAAGGACGGGCTGGCAAAACGCTTCGCCGAGGCACCTGCACAATTCGACCGCGCGCAGTTCGCGGCCTATGACCCGAAGACACCGGTATTTGGCGCGCCCAACTCCGCCGACGTGGTGCTGACCTTCCGCAACGTCCACAACTGGCGCATGGCGGATCAGGCCGAAGGCATGTTCAAGGGTTTCTTCAACGTGCTGAAACCCGGCGGCGTGCTGGGCGTGGTCGAACATCGCGCCAAGGCCAACGTGCCGGCAGACGACATGACCGGCTATGTTGGCGAAGCGCAGGTGATCGCACTGGCGCAGGCCGCCGGCTTCCGGCTGGATGCGCGCAGCGAGATCAACGCCAACCCGCGCGACACCAAGGATCACCCCAACGGGGTGTGGACGCTGCCGCCGAGCAATCGACACGATCCCGCCGATGCGGAGAAATACCGCGCCATCGGCGAAAGCGACCGGATGACGCTGCGCTTCGTGAAGCCCGCTCGCTAGGAAACACACGCACCGCGCAGTCCAAAGCCGCGCGCGCGGCCGGGAACAGTGAATCACGATGCTTTTTCACATCATTCGCCAGCGCATGCTGATCGCCAACTGTCGGCTTCCTCGCCGTCAGTTCCGCAAAAACGGGTGTGGTCGCGCCTGAAATCTGCGCCAAGCGGCATGCACTGCCAGCCCGTATCCGATGCAGGCCAGCAGCAGTGCGCCAAGCAACAGGGCGGCATGGCCTGCATATTCAAAGGCGATGCGTGACGCACCAAGCACAATCAGGATCAGGCCCGGCGACACGCTCAGCCCACCTTTCCAGCCGGTGAGGGATACGCCCGCCACCGGGCACAGGCAAACCAGCGCACTCAGCAGCGCGCAGAGCACCGCCATCAACACGAGCGCCGCGACATCGACCGGCGTCACCGCGACATGCAATGCCACCAGCATCACCGGCGTCAGCACGAATACCTGCAGCAACAGACATAGCGGCGACCATGCGATTGCGCGCAGCAAGCTGGCACGCGCTTGCGCGGCTTCACCCCAACCCGGCAGCAGTGCAAGCTCGTCCAGTTCACGCGCCTGCTGTGAATACAGCATTTCCAGCCGCTGCCCGTAAGCCATCGGCGCAAAGCCACCCATGATCGCAAGCGCGGCCAGCATGCCAGCTCGCAGCACGTGATTGTCGAGTTGTGCGAAAAATGCGACAGCCAGCATCAAGCCCAACATCTCCACCAGCAGGCGACGCCAGTTCATCGGTGCATAGGCACCACCGATCAAGCTGCGCATGGCCCGCGGCGGATTGTCCGGGCCTGCTTGAACACGGCCCTCCTGCAACCAGGCCCACGCCCGCCATGGTTCCTGATAACCCATCACCCGGCCATGCGCTGTTTTCGCCATCTGCAATCTTGCCAACCCCAGCGGCTGCCACCACGAAACACCGCTCGCACGTTCCGCCCAGCGCAGGTTGAAGCGCCAGCACCACGCCACCAGCAGCACCATGCCCACAGCCAGCCACGGCCAATACGTCATCTGCCACGACCACTGCGGCAAGGACGGCAACACCGCAACGTGATTCAGCAGATTGAACATCATCGGCATGCAGCAGCATGCAACCAGCAGGGCGCGCGGCAGCTGGAATACCAGCAGACTGCAGGCCGCAACACAGGTCAGGATCGACAACGTGGTAATGAACGCCCACCCTGCCCAGACCAGGACCATTGCCGGCAACAGCGCAGTAACCAGCCATGCGCAGATCAAGGCCACGCCCACCATGCGTGCCAGCACCGGCATGCGCGATTGCCGCGCTTCCAGATGCAGGTTCAAAAGATTCGAGAACCACAGCATCCACGCCAACGCGACGGCCAGCACACAAGGCAGGATTGCCAGGGCTGGCTGATTGCCCACCACAACCAATCCTGCAACGGCAAACAACAAGCCGCTGCCGATGAGCACCGCCACGCATATCCATGTCGGCACGCAGTTGCGCAGCACCGGCCACGGCGAGTGCCATTGGCGAAGCGGAAGCACGGCACTCATTCGGCCACCTCCACGAACAGATCCTCCAGCGACAGCACTTCGGCATGCACACCGGGCGCTTCGGCCAATGCCGGCCACGGCGCGCCTTCCTCGCGCACGATCACCAGCGACAGCGTGCCGTTCTCCCGTTTGCGGCGTGCGATTTCACCCGGCACCTTGCCCGTCAATTGCGATGCCGCAGCAGCAGGAATGTGCAAGCGCAGGTGGCATTCCTTGAGCGTGTCCATCTCTACATGCAGCAGCACCTTGCCCGCGTGCATGAAGGCAACGTGCGAGGCGACGCGCTCCAGATCGGACACGATGTGGGTGGAGAACAGCACGGTGGTGCCGGATTCGCCGGCGCGCAGGGCGATCTCGCGCAGCAGTTCACGGCGTGCCACCGGATCGAGCGCGGCAGCGGGCTCGTCCAGCACCAGCAGTTCCGGGCGCGATGCCAGCGCGCGGATCAGGGCGATGCGCTGGCGCTCGCCCGGTGAAAGCTTGCCCAGCATCCGATTGCGCGGCAGCGACCAGCGTTGCAGCGTTGCATCGACGAAGGCGTGATCCCACTGCGGGTAGAAGCGCCCGACGAAATCCAGCATGTCGCCGATCTTCAGCCACGGCAGCGCTTCCGGTTGCTGCGGCACGTAGCCCAGCCGCGCCTTGGCGGCATCGTCCAGTGCAAGCGAAGGCTGACCCCACAGCATCGCCTCGCCTGCATCGGGTTCGATCAAGCCCAGCATGATGCGGATCAACGTGGACTTGCCCGCGCCATTGCGGCCAATCAGGCCAAGCACTCTGCCGGGTGCAAGCGCCAGCGTCACGCCGTCCAGCACGCAGCGGCCTTCGTAATGCTTGTACAGGCCGGTTGCCTGCAAGGGTGAAATCGTGGCGATGTTCATGGCATGTCCTTCATGCGTTGGCGAAGCCGGGCAAGTACCTCATCCGGCGCAAGTTCCAGTTCCCGCGCCTGCCGCGCGAGTGCATCCAGGGCCGGGTCAACCAGCGCCCAGCGTTTGCTTTGGCTCTGCCCGCGCGCAGCCCGCGCCGCCACCGCCATGCCCTTGCCACGCAGGCGTTCCAGCACGCCTTCCGCTTCCAGCTGGCTGTAGGCCTTGGAGACGGTCATCGGGTTGATGGCGTACGCGGCGGCGACCTCGCGCACGGAGGGCAGAACGTCACCCGCCGCCAGTTGCCCGCCTGCCACAAGACGCCGCAGCTGCTCGACAATCTGGCGGTAGATCGGCTCGGTGGAGGCCGGGTGGATATGCAGCATGCTTGCGTCCATGTGTATTACTACAACAATACACAAGACGCTTGTCAAGCATCGAATCACGCGGCCCGTGCTGCGATGATGTCCACGCCATGCTGATCGCCTTCAACAAACCCTATGGCGTGCTGTGCCAGTTCACGGATCGCAGCACGCCGCCACGCCCCACGCTGGCCGGCTTCGGCCTGCCGGCAAACGTGTATCCGGCAGGGCGGCTGGATTTCGATTCCGAAGGCCTGCTGCTGCTCACCGATGACGGCCCGCTGGCGCATCGGCTGACCGATCCGAAGCACAAGCAGCCCAAGACCTACCTCGTGCAGGTGGAAGGTGAACCTTCCGATGCACAGTTGCAGGCGCTGCGCGATGGCGTGCCGCTCAACGACGGGCCAACGCTGCCTGCGCAAGCGCGCCGCATCGATGCACCCGCGCTGTGGCCGCGCGATCCACCGGTGCGTTTCCGCAAGACCGTGCCGGATGCGTGGCTGGAACTGACCATCCGCGAAGGCCGCAACCGGCAGGTGCGGCGGATGACGGCGGCGGTGGGGTTGCCAACGCTGCGGCTGGTGCGTGTCGCCATCGGCGAACACCGGCTGAACGCACTGCCGCCGGCTGGCTGGCGCGAACTTTGAATCCGGGGCTATGCCCCCATCCAGCGCTTTGCTAACGTCCACGCACCGACTGCGCGGCGAAGGGGGGCCCGACGGGATGCAGCAGCAGATCATTCGTGCCGGCAAGATCCTGGTCGTTGACGACCAGCCCGCCAACCTGCGCGTGGTTGGCAAGCTGCTGGGCGAACACGGCTACAGCGTGACCACCGCCGGTGACGGCAAGGCCGCGTTGCAGGCGGCGCTGGCCGATCCGCCCGACATGCTGTTGCTGGACATGGTGATGCCGGGCATGGACGGCTTTGAACTGCTGGCCGCGTTGCATGAGCATCCGCATCTGCAGCAGGTGCCGGCGATGTTCCTGACCGCCGCGCAGGATCGCGAACTGCTGCTGCGCGCGTTCGCCGCCGGTGCCGTCGATTACGTCACCAAGCCGTTCATGCCGGAGGAACTGCTGGCGCGCGTGCAGGCGCATCTTGGCCTGAAGCTTGCGCGCAATCGCCTGCAACGGTTGGCACGCGAGCGGCAGGAACTGGTCAACCTGGTGGCGCACGACCTCAAGAACCCGCTCAGCAGCGTGCTGTTCGCAAGCGACATGCTGGCGATGGCTGATGCGCGCCCAGAACGCGCGCCGCGCTATCTGCAAATCATCCGCGACAGCACGCTGGACGCATTGGGCTATATCCAGCAATACCTAGAAAACCAGCAGCGCACGGCCAATGCCCTTGATGCGCAGCAATCGGCGCACACGCGGCTGGGCGACACGCTTGCATGGCTGGCGCAGCGCTACGAACTGCAACTGGAAGCACGCGGGCTGCGGCTGCACACCGCCTGCCCGGAGCCGGATGCCTGCGTGGCGATCGATGGCCGCGTGCTGCGGCAGGTGGCGGAAAACCTGGTCACCAACGCGCTGAAATACGCGCACGCCGGTGGCGAACTGGCACTGTCCGCGCGGCGCGGCGCGCCCGGCTACTGGCAATTGCTGGCGGAAGATCGCGGGCCGGGCATTCCCGCCACGTCACAGCGCGACCTGTTCAAGCCGTTCCAGCGCCTGTCCGGAGACGAAACCGCGCACCAGCTTTCCACCGGGCTTGGCCTTGCACTGGCGAAACAGATCATCGGCAATGCCGGCGGTCAGCTCTGGTACGAGGATCGCGAAGGCGGCGGCGCGCGCTTCGTGATCGAACTGCCGGAAGCCGACTGCGCTGACACGCCTTAGGGAAGCTCTGTACAACTCCCGAAACGTCATCCCGGCGAATTAGGGAAGCTCTGTACAACTCCCGAAACGTCATCCCAGCGAATTAGGGAAGCTCTGTACAACTCCCGAAACGTCATCCCAGCGAATTAGGGAAGCTCTGTACAACTCCCGAAACGTCATCCCAG
>NZ_JASGED010000084.1:0-9111 GCF_047606765.1 Thermomonas sp.
ATCCGATGCTGGGGCGGTTCCTGCAGGCCGATCCGCTCGTTCAAGCACCGGCCAATTTGCAGTCGTGGAACGCCTATACCTACGTCTTCAACAACCCGCTGACCCTTGTTGATCCGACGGGGATGTTCAGTTGGCGGAAGATATGGCGACCGTTGCTGGCGATCGTGGTGTCAGTCATCACTTATGGCGCGGCGTCCGGTTGGGCTGCGGGTTGGTTGGCCGGAACTGCGTTGGCTGGAAATGCAATTGCCATCGGCGCAATTGCTGGAGGCACAGCGGGGTTTGCAGGAGGAGCAATCGCAACAGGAACATTGAAAGGCGCAATACAAGGCGCGTTCAGCGGGATGATCTTCGGTGGAATTGCCGGGCACTTCGGTGGTGGGTTCAGTTGGGGGAATGTCGCAGCATCTGGTGTGGCTGGCGGCGTGATGGCGGACTTGCAGGGCGGCAAGTTCGGGCACGGGTTCCTGTCCGCGGGCGTGACAGCAGCCGTAGCACCGGGGCTGGGCAAGATCGGTAACGATGCGGCGCGAGCCGCAGTGGCGGCGATCATTGGTGGCACCGTGTCGAAGTTGAGCGGCGGAAATTTTGCAAATGGAGCGATGACGTCTGCGTTCCAAGTGGCACTCAGCGCCTTTGTTCGCGGCCCCTCGCAAGGTGGCGAAGGTGAGTGGATTTATCCAGAAGGGCGCTCGACTGATCTCAATGACTACGACTCCGTGATGACGAATGGCATCAAGGGGGATCGGGATGATTTCATAAGGCGAGTCAATAGCGAGAAGATCCCAGGCTACTACAATCCTTCGCACGGTTTCCTTGCGGACATATTGGAATCTTTCCGGCAGAAGTTCTTCGGTTGGGCGGGCGATCCATTGGCGGCTGGATTTGCGCGCGGCATGGCCGCTGTCAATCACCCGATGACGGTCATTGCACACAGTCAAGGCACGCTCACAGTGGCCAATGCGGCGCGCTGGTACGGTCTGTCGGCGCAAGGCTCGACCTTCGTGATGCGCAGTCCGGCGCTGAGCCACTACAGCGCATCTCGTGCGATTCAAGGTGCCGGCGGCACGATGGTATGGCGCCAACCGTGGGGCGATGTGGCCAACCTCTACTCGCCGACGCTCAATCCGTTCCGATGGGCGTCCGGTTTTGGCGACGTGCTCTGCGGCATGTGCCGACACTCGGCCAACGGTTTGTCAGGAGGTCCATAATGAAGGCGATGCGATGGTCAACGCTGCTGCTATTGACGCTACTGGTGGGGTGCAACATGTCTGGATGCGGGCGAGGAATCTTCAACAAAGAGCCTTTTGTCGACGCAAAAAAGGATGCGCAAGGTCGTTCGATATTACTCGATACACCACGAATGTGGGCTGAGTTCACCGAGACTGTTGATATGCGTGTGGCAAGCGAGATGCGTGGCGGCAAGCCGCCTGGCGTGCGCACATGGAACGAACACTGGGTAGATCAGATAAAAACCTTAGATGATGGAGGGCAAGAAAACGCGCTCAAGTACATCAGCTACATTATCGAATCGCGGCGGCGTGCAGGGCTGCCAGAACTGGAACAGTAAGTAAGTAGGTGCGAGAGTCGGGGTGTGAGAACCGGGAAGAACCGGGACACCTATAAACCTGCTCACGCCACCATCACGCTTGCCTCCTCATCCAAGCCGACACCGTTTCACGGCGCAGCTTGATTCGGACATGATCGCTTGCATCTAACCATCACACGCAGTACCGATTCCCGTCATCGCAAGCGGCGAGGTGCATGTGCGGTTCGGCATCGAACAGAATATTGGCGGCGCACATCGCGCAGTAAACCGGCATCACCACGCATTTTCACCCCCACCCCAACCCTCCCCCTTCAAGGGGGAGGGGGCAGAAGCAGCTCCGGCGCAGTCGGGGCAGGTCAAAGGCACCCGCATGGGCCAAGGTTCGATACTCTTGCGCGACATCCCAAGAGTCCGCCCCATGTTGACCCAGCACGTTCCGGCTTCCCCTGATGCTTCCACTTGGCCACCGCCGTTCCTGCTGTATCTGGGCAATGCCCCGGACGAGCTTGCGGGCAAGACCGCGCGCGGGTTGGCGCAGTTCCGCCCGCAGTGGTGCGTGGGGCAGTTCCGCGGGCCTGACTGCAATTCACCGCTCGACCTGCCGGTGATGGATTTCGCGCAGGCGCGCGCCGCCGGTGCCAACACCATGATCGTGGGCGTGGCCAATGCCGGTGGCAGGCTGGATGCCGCCGCCATCGGGCATGTGGTTGCCGCACTGGATGCCGGCATGAACGTCGCGTCCGGCCTGCATGACCGGTTGACCGGCTACCCGGAGATTGTTGAAGCCGCCCGTCGCAATGGTCGCCATCTGTTCGATGCGCGGGTGCCGCCTGCAACGCCGGTGGGCAATGGCCTGCGCCGCGCGGGCCGGCGCTTGCTGACGGTGGGCACCGACTGCTCGGTCGGCAAGATGTATGCAACCCTGGTGCTGGAGTCGGAGATGCGCGCGCGCGGGCTTGCCGCCGATTTCCGCGCCACCGGCCAGACCGGCATCTTCATCGCCGGGCGCGGCATTCCGATTGATGCGGTGGTGGCCGATTTCATTTCCGGCGGCATCGAATGGCTTTCGCCGGCCCGCACGGATGGCGGCTGGGATCTGATCGAAGGCCAGGGCTCGCTGTTCCATCCCTCGTTCGCCGGGGTGTCGCTGGGGCTGCTGCACGGTGCCCAGCCCGATGCGCTGGTGCTGTGCCACGAGCCGGGCCGCGCGCACATGCGCGGGCTGCCGCACTATCCGGTGCCGTCGCTGCGCGACACGCTGGAGGCCAATCTGACCGCCGCGCGGCTGACCAATCCCGATGTGGTCGCGGTGGGTGTTTCGCTCAATACCTCACGCCATTCCGAAGCGGAAGCCGAGCGCCTGTGTACGCAGGTTGAGGATGAACTCGGCCTGCCGGCACGCGACCCGGTGCGTCACGGCGTTGGGCCGATCGTGGACAGGTTGCTGGCCTGTTTCCCGCAATGAAGTGCGGCTGACCGCAGCCCTGCCGATGAGGACATCCGATGCTTGAACTTGATGCCGTGCAGACGCTTGCCTTCGCCGGCATCGCATTGTTCATCGGTTACGCGCTGTGCCGCGCGATCCCGGTGCTGGGCCGCTACAACCTGCCGCCGCCGGTGATCGGCGGGCTGGTGTTCGCCGTGGCCGCGTCGATTGCGCATGCGCGCGGCAGCACCTTGTTCGTGCTCGACACCAGCCTGCAAAGCCCGCTGATGATCGCCTTCTTCACCACGATCGGGTTCAACGCCAGCCTGCGCCTGTTGCGCATCAGCGGGAAGCAGGTGGTGGTGTTCCTGCTGCTGGCAACCGGCTTCGCGCTGGCGCAGAACATCCTCGGCATCGGGGTTGCGCTGGCTTTCGACCTGCATCCGCTGTTCGGCGTGCTGGCCGGTTCCACCACCTTGACCGGTGGCCCGGCCACCGGCCTTGCGTTCGCGCCGTTGTTCGAACAGGCCGGCGTGCGCGGCGCGGAATCGGTGGCAGTGGCGGCGGCGATGGGCGGCATCGTGCTGGGCGGGTTGATCGGCGGGCCGGCGGTGACCGTGCTGATCCGCCGCTTCGGGCTGACATCCAGCCGTCCGCAGGATCACGTCGCGCCGGGCGATCCGCGCGAACCTGCGCAGACCGAGGCCGAACGCGAGTTCGGCGCGCTCAAGAGCATCGTGGCGATTCTTGTGGCGATGTGGCTGGGCGCATGGGTCAGCGCGCGCATTTCCGCACTCGGCATCACCCTGCCGGCCTACGTCGGCGCGATGCTGGTGGGCGCACTGATCCGCAACATCGACGACGCCAGCGGTTGGCTGCGGGTATCGGTGCCGACCACCGACGTGATCGGCAATGTCTGCTTGGCGCTGTTCCTGTCGGTGGCGCTGATGAACCTGAAGCTGTGGGAGCTGGCCGGGCTGGCGCTGCCGCTGCTGCTCAACCTTGGCCTGCAGGCGGCGATGGTGGTCGCGTTCTGCGCGGTGGTGTTCCGGGTGATGGGGCGCGACTACGACGCGGCGGTCATGGGCGGCGGCTTCATCGGCTTCATGCTGGGCACCACGGCCAATGCGATGGCGGTGATGCGCACGCTGGTGGAGCGTTACGGTGCTGCGCCGCGCGCCTTCCTGGTTGCGCCGCTGGTCGGCGCGTTCTTCATCGACTTCACCAACGCACTGCTCATCACCGGCTTCATCAACTGGCTGGGTTGAGGCCGGCTTGGTTGAAGCCGGCTTGGTTGAGTGCGCGCAGGTTCAGTCCTGCGCTTCGAAGCGGTTGGCCTCGACGTTCTTGCGCACTTTCGCCGGGTCCCAGATGCGTCCGTTCATGGCGATATAGACGCCGGGCGGCAATGACTGCACTGCACCGACTGCGCAGCCGATGTTGAACTCGGCGTCCGAGCCCTCGAACCGGGCCGGGCTGAGCGCGCCGGTCAGGACAATGGTTTTGCCTTCGATGCCGGCCAGCACCCGCGCGGTTTCGACCATGCTGTCGGTGCCGTGGGTGACCAGCACGCAGGTTTCCTCCTGCGCGGCGATGGTGGCGCGCAGCAGTTCGCGGTCGCTGTGGTCGATGAACAGCGAATCCTTGCGCAGCAGCGGGATCACGTGGAAGCGGAAGGCCACGCCGAGTTCCTGCAGCACCCGGCCGATCTGCGGCTCGCCGACCTGATAGTCAGACTTGGCGTCGAAATACACCTTGTCGATCGTGCCGCCGGTGGTGACGATGAGCAGATTGTCCATGCGCGTATTGTCCGCCAAAACGTGAGTTCAGGTCTTGTGCTGATTGCGCGCGCGGCGCGCGCGGATGCCGGGCAGGCAGGCGGCGTGGATCACCACCAGCGCAAGCAGCACTTCCAGCGCGGCCATCACGCGCTGGCCCGGTTCCGACCACAGCAGCATCACCCCGTGGCTGAACCAGAGCAGGGCGAATACCGATGCGGTGAAACCGGCGCGATGCCAGCCGCGCAGCGCGGCAATGGCAAGCAACACCGGCGGCAGCACGCATACCAGCAGCCCTGCCAGCAGGTGCTGGCTGCCCGCGAGCCATGTGCCGTACAGCGCCGCCAGCGTACACAACACCAGCGCGAGGTAATGCTTCGGGTTCATGCCTGCAGCTTCCGCGCCAGCATCGCGACACGCCGACCAAGTGCGCGTGCCAGCACGGCTTCGTCATCGCTCAATTCCGGGTCGTCCTGCGCGCCTGCGACGTGGCTTGCGCCATACGGCGTGCCGCCGCTGCGGGTGGTGTTGAGCGCGCTTTCCGAAAACGGGATGCCGGCGATCACGCAGCCGTGGTGCAGCAGCGGCAGCAGCATGGTCAGCAGGGTCGATTCCTGCCCGCCGTGCATGGTTGCGGTGGAGGTGAACGCCGCCGCCGGCTTGCCGAGCAGCGTGCCGCTGGCCCATTCCGCGCCGAGGGTGTCGAGGAAGTGTTTCATCGGCGCGGCCATGTTGCCAAAGCGGGTGGGGCTGCCCAGCAGCAGGCCGGCGCATTCGGACAGGTCGCGCTTTTCGACGTAGGGCGCGCCGTCTTCCGGCTCCGGCGGGGCGGCGATTGCGGTCACCGGGGCCACCGGCGGCACCGTGCGCAGCCGCGCCTGCATGCCTTCGACCTCGCCGATGCCGCGCGCGATCTGCCGCGCCAGCCGGGCCACCGAGCCGCCACGGCTGTAATAGAGGACAAGGATTTCGGGCATGCGCGAAGCCTGATGTGGAAGGCGTGCAGGATAGGCCATGCGGCGCGACATGCGGGGCAGGCGGGGGCGCATCGGTTAGGCTTGGCCGATGGAACCCTTGGACACATTGAACCGCTGGAGCATGCCGTGGCGTGACCGCGCGCGTGCCGGCAGCTTCGGGCGCTTCGTGCTGGGCCGCTTCCTGCGCGACAACCTGCTGGCGCAGGCCGGCGCGCTTTCGTACACCACCGTGTTCGCGCTGGTGCCGCTGTCGATGGTGGTGTTCGGCGTGCTGTCCGCGTTCCCGGTGTTCGATGTCTGGAGTGACCGCCTCAGCGACTACATCTTCGCCAACTTCGTGCCGCGCGCCGCCAGCGCGGTGCAGGGCTATCTGCGCGAGTTCTCCGCCAACACGCGCGAGTTGACAACGGTTGGCGTGATTGCGCTGGTGCTGTCGCTGCTCATCACCCTGAACAGCGTGGAATCGATCTTCAACCGCATCTGGCGGGTGCCGACCGCACGCCCGAAGTTTGGCCGCTTCCTCGTCTATTGGACGGTGTTGACGCTGGGTGCGCTGGTCGCGGCCACCAGCCTGGCGCTGTCCACCCGCTTCTTCGCGCTGGCGATCTTCGAAACCGTGCCGGGCCGCTGGCTGGAAGCATTGCTGCTGCGATTCACGCCTACCCTGATCGAACTGTTCGCCTTCGCCGCGATCTTCAAGGTGGTGCCGCACCGCACCGTGCAGTGGCGGCACGCGCTGGCCGGCGCGGCGCTGTCGGTGTTGCTGTTTGAATGCGTGAAAGGCGGCATCGGCTTGTATCTGGGCAGCTTCGGTTCGTACCAGAAGATTTACGGGCCGCTGGCCTTCGTGCCGGTATTCCTGTTGTGGATTTACCTCGGCTGGACTGCGGTGCTGTTTGGTGCGTCGTTTGCGTCATCGCTGTCTGCGTTTCGCTACCAGCCGGCCGCGCTGCGCCTGCCGCACGGCTACGAACTGTACGGCCTGCTGCGCGTGCTGGGCCGCTTCAACGCCGCGCGCGCACAGGGCAGGGGCCTGCACAGTGAGGAAATCCAGCGGCTGGAACCGATCCTCACCGACAGCCTGGTGCAGGAACTGCTGGGCAAGATGGCGGCAATCAACGTGGTCAGCCGCGCCGAAGGTGGGCAGTGGCTGCTGGCGCGCGATCTGGACGACGTGACATTGGGCGAACTGTACGAAGCCGCCAACCTGCGCGTGCCGGTGGCCGAAGCCCGCCTGCCGAATCGTGATGATGCGCTGGGCGATGCGGTGATGCAGGTCATCGACGGCCTGCGCCTGCCCCTGCGCGAACAACTCAAGCTGCGCGTTTCCAGCATCTTCGAGGATCTCCCGAAATCATGATGAACGGCCTGCGCACCTTGTGTCTTTCCTTGCTGTTCCCCGCGCTGCTGGCCGGCTGCAAGCCCGATGCAGAACCGGCACCCGCACCATCGGCCAAACCGGAAGCGCAACCCGCGAAAAAGCCCGCTGCCACCGCCGCTGCCGAACGCCCTTCGCTGCGCATCGCCACGCTCGACCACGGCCAGTTCGACTTGGCTGCGCATCGCGGCAAATGGGTGATCGTCAATTACTGGGCGACCTGGTGCGGCCCCTGCCTGAAGGAAATGCCGGAGCTGTCCGCGCTGGCGGCGATGCGCGACCACATCCAGGTGATCGGGCTGGCCTACGAGGACACCACGATCGATGCGATGCGCGCCTTCCTCGCCAAGAATCCGGTGGTGTATCCGATCGCGCTGGTGGACGTGTACAACCCGCCAGCGGATTTCGCTGCGCCGATTGGCCTGCCGGTGACGTGGCTGATCGCGCCGGATGGCAAGTTGGCGCGCAAGTTCACCGGCCCGCTGACCGCGCGCATGCTGGAAGAGGAAATCGCCCGTCAGGGTGGCCCGATGGCCGGCTGATGAATTACGGTGCTGTAACACCAAGGCGTTATCGGGCGCGCATGCAGGGCTCTCGACGCTTACAGTAGAGAAAATCAAAGACATAAGGCGTTAGGTCGCAAATCATGCAACTCGTGTTCGTCAAGGGATCTGGAAAGCACGACAGAATGGATGTGATTCGAGATGGACTGCTTGCCGAGAGCATTGATTGCCCGAAGCAAGGCATCATTCCGCATGACATGGTTCACTACGCCGTAGAGAGCACGCTTCACAAGAGAGGCTTTATTAGCCGGGTTCTTGACGGTGAGGCCGCCTCATTTCAGATGGGTGCCGAGTCCGAAAGCGACGGAGTCGAGCGGCTCGTCGAGGTATTTCAGGCTGACGGCTGGTCAGGCTGGAGCAGCAAGGCCCTGGACATGCTCGATTTGTATCAAGTCACATGCAATGCCCGTCAATGTGAGCCTTTGGCAGTACAGGCCAGTGATATTGAGGCTATTCGCAACAGGATCCTTGGGTTAACCGCACAGTGGCAACACGTCCAGGTTGGCGGGACGCTTGCATTGCACTTCGGGCACAGTGAGGATGCGTCCTGACGACTCCAGCCGATGCCGCCATGCGGCGCGGCGTCACTCAGTGTCAGGTTGCCATTTGCAGCCATCATGCGTATTGTGTGGACGACTGTGTGAAGGATGCGACCATGGCGACCAACCTTGCACTTGACCCCGCACTGATCGAACGTGCTGTTGCCATCAGCGGCGAGCCTTCCAAGAAGGCTGCCGTCACGCTTGCGCTCAAGGAATTCATTGCCAGGCGCGAGCAACGTCGGATTGTTGACCTGCTGGGGCAACTCAATTGGGACGAGAGCTACGACCCTAAAGCAGAACGCAGTCGCGAATGAATCTGTTCGTTGACACGAGCGTCTGGTCACTCGCTCTACGGCGTGACGGCTCAACCGAACTTCCTGCAATTGCCTTGCTCAAAGAGTTCCTGCTTTCCGGCAAGACCATCGTAACGACAGGCATTGTCATTCAGGAACTACTTCAAGGGTTTTCTGGCCCGAAGGATCGCCAGCGCATCATTGACAGGTTCCAAGCGCTTCCACTGTTACAGCCTGGGCGGCATACGTACATCGCCGCAGCAGAACTACGGAATGCCTGCCGTCGGTCTGGCGTGCCGCTAGGCACAATTGACGCACTCATCGCGCAGTTGTGCATTGAGCATGATCTCGCGTTGCTGACCACGGACAAGGACTTTGCACATGCAGCCAAGCATGTGCCCTTGAAGCTGGCAACCTGACAATCATGCGGGGACTCCCCAGTCACCATTGATTTCGCTGCGTGGCAAAGCGGTGCGATTGCATTCGTGTATTCGGCATTGAGGTGGGCCCGAAGGCCGGCTGACTCATTTCGCCTTGCGCGTGCTGCCGGGACGCATGCTGCGCGCCACCTCCAGCAGCGCACCCTGCTGCCGCGTGTTGAGTGC
>NZ_JASGED010000085.1:0-28313 GCF_047606765.1 Thermomonas sp.
CTAACCGCAGTTCGATGCCGTTGAGGCGATAGAACAAATCCTCGCGGAAGCGGCCTTCGGCAATCAACGCGGGTAGATCGGCATTGGTGGCGCTGACGATGCGCACCTTCACGCTGCGCTCGCGGTTGCCGCCCAGCCGCTGGAAGCGGCCGGTTTCTAGCACGCGCAGCAGCTTCACCTGCCCGGCCAGTGGCAGCGTGCCGATTTCGTCGAGGAACAAGGTGCCGCCGTCTGCGGCTTCGAACTTGCCTTCGCGCGGCCTGGAAGCGCCGGTGTAGGCGCCGGCTTCCGCGCCGAACAGTTCGGCTTCGATCAATTCCGCCGGCAATGCGCCGCAGTTGAGTGCAACGAACGGGCCGCGCGCCACCGGTGAATTGAAGTGGATGATCTCGGCGTAGCGTTCCTTGCCCGCGCCGTTCGGGCCGGTGATGAGTACCGGGATGTCGGAACGCGCAACCTGGCATGCAAGCGTCAGCGCGGCTTCGCTTGCCGGGTCGGCATAGACGATGCCGCGCAGGTCGAAGTCGCGCAGCAGCGCGTCGCGGCGCTTGCGTTCGCCCGCATGCGTGCTTGCCAGTTCGCGCCTTGCCTCGCCCAGTTCCAGCAGGTTGTTGACGGTGGCGACCAGCTTGCGGTCGTCCCACGGCTTGGCCAGGTAATCCGCCGCGCCGGCCTTGACCAGTTCCACCGCAGCTTCCAGATGCGTCCATGCGGTCAGCAGGATCACCGGCATGTCAGGTTTGCATGCGCGGATGCGGTGGAACAGCGCCACGCCCTCATCGCCGGAGGTGGTATCGGCTTCGAAGTTCATGTCCTGCACCACCAGATCAACAGCCTCGCGCGCAAGCAGGTTCAGCCCTTCCTGCGGCGATGGCGCAAACACGGTGCGGATCTCGTGCAGCGAGAACAGCACGTCCAGCGCGGTGCCGACGGAAGGGTTGTCGTCGATGACGAGGACGGTGGGCATGGGCTACCAGACTGTGCGGACGTGCGGATAGGCGCGGATTTTTTCGTCCGCCGTCACCAGCGGTGCGCCCAGTTTGCGTGCGGTGGCCACGATGAAGCGGTCGGCGGGATCCTTGTGGAAGTCGCCGGGCAATTCGATGCTTTTCACTGCAATCTCGTTGTCCACCGGCATGAACGCCACCGCTTCGATGTGACCTGCCAGTGTCAGCCATTCCTCGGTGTCGATGGACAGCGCCACGCGCCCGCGTGCCACCAGCATCGCGATTTCCCAGGCACTGATCGACGACACCACGATCCTGCCGCCGTCCAGTTCGGCCTCAATGACTTCGAGCGCCACAGGCGATAGCTGGTCGGTGGCACCGCTGGCCCACCACAGCAGCGTGTGGGTATCCAGCACGATCATTGCAGCGCATCCCAATCGTCCGCACCCACAGGCTCGGTTGGCGCGTCGAAACGCAGCAGCGAACCGCGAAGCGCATCCAGCGGATCGTGCTTGCGCGGTTGGTAGGCGCGGATTTCCACCGTCGGTTCGCCGTGGTCGGTGACGATCACCGGCCTGCCGTCAGTTTCCACCTGGCGGAAATACTCCAATGCCTTGGCCTTGAATTGCGATTTGGACACCTGGGTTTCCATAGGGTCAACCATGGTCATATGACTATAGTCATATTAGCACAGGGCAATGCTCAGGCAGTACGCGTTGCGATGGCCGGCGGCACCAAGGCCGCGCGCCGTGCCGGGCCGTACACCGCGATCTGGCCGAGCAGCCACAACACCCCCGCGCCGATGGGCAGGTAGTACAGGGGCAGGCGCGGCAGTTCGTACTTCGCCATCAACAACTGGTTGATGGCGTAGGCCAGCAGCATGCCCAGCGTGATGCCGGCGCTGGCAAGCAGGAAGTTCTCGGTCTGGAAGTAGCGCAGGATCTGCGCACGGGTCGCGCCCAGCGCGCGGCGGATGCCGATCTGCTTGGTGCGCTGCTGCACCCAGAAGCTGGCAAGGCCGACGATGCCCAGCGCGGTGACCAGCAGCAGCGCCACGATCACCACCACCAGCATCCACGCCATCGCGCGGTCGTTCTCGAAGTAGTTCGCGCGGATTTCGCCAAGGGTGTCCTGATTGACCACCAGCAGGTTGGGGTCGGTGCGCTTCAGCGCGTCCACTGCTGCCTTCAGCACTTCGGCGCGGCGGCCAGGTTCGGTGCGCAGGATGTAATTCTGGCCCGCCTGGAAATTGCGCAGCGGGAAGATCATCGTGTACTGGCCAAGGTCGAAGCTGTTGGGGCGGGCCAATTCCTCGACCATGCCGACCACCCGGATGGGCGTGTCGGTGAAGCTGTAGAACACCTTGCCCACCGCGTTCTCGCCGGGGAACATCTTTTCGGCCATCGCGCGGTTGATGATGGCGGCCGGGATGTGCGCCTTGTCGCCGGCCTTCTGCAGCACCGCCAGGTCCTGGTACTCGTCGGCGGTGAAATCGCGACCGGAGACCAGCCGCAGGCCGAAGGTCTTCAGCAGGCCACCGCCATCCATGTAGATGGCGGCGTTGAGGGTGCTCTGCTGCTGGTTGGGCGTCAGGTTCACGCTGCTGTTGTTGCTGGAGCCGCCAAACGGGATCTGGTTGGCAAGCGTGGCCTGGGTCACGCCGGGCACCTTGCGCAGCGTGTCCAGATATTCAAGGCTGACCGACTTGTTGATGTCGTCGTCACCGGACAACTGGCGCAGGCTGGCGGCCTGGATGCGCACCAGTTCGTTTTCGGCGACGCCGCTGGGCTTGTGCATGCGGTCAATGCGTTCGGCGATCAGGAACAGCGCATTGCAGACGATGGCGCAGCTCAGCGCGATCTCCAGCACGATCAGCGCGGCAGCGACCTTGTGGCGCATCAGGGTGGAGAGGATGGGGCGGATTTCCATTAGCGTGCTCCGTTTTTTGCTCGTCATTCCCGCGAAGGCGGGAATCCAAGGACTTTTCTTCTGTTTTCAGACAATTGCGAAAGCAACGTCCATGGATTCCCGCCTTCGCGGGAATGACGGATGTAGGTTCATTGCGTCTTCAACTGCACTGCCGGCGTGATCTGCATCGCCCGCCACGCCGGCAGCAGGCCGGCCAGCAGGCTGGCGAGCAGGGCCAGCAGGAAGGTGGTCAGCAGCATCGGGCCATCCAGATGGGCAAGCGAGGCATAGCTGGCCGGTTGCTGCCGCACCGCCCACAGGCCCAGCAGGGCAAGCAACAGGCCCAGCACGCCGCCGGCCAGTCCCACCGTGCCGGCTTCGATCAGGCATTGCTTGAAGATTTCCGCGCGCGACGCGCCCAGTGCGCGGCGCACGCCGATTTCGCCGCTGCGCCGCAGGAACTTGGCAAGCAGCAGGCCCACCGTGTTGACCAGGCACACCAGCAGGAAACCCAGCGCCAGCCACAGTTGCAGGCGCACGTCGCCGGGCACGATCTTGTGGAACTCCAGCAGCTCCACCACGTTGCGCAGGCGCACGTTGGTGGGGCGCTGGAAGCGGCCGGCGGTGCGTTGCTGGTCGGAGTAGTTGCTCAGGTAGTTGCGGTATTCGCTGGCCTTGGCGGGCGAATCCAGTTCAACCCAATACTGCGTCCAGACGCAGGGCGCGTTGAGCGCGTGGAAGTCGCTGCCGGCATCGTCCCAGCAATTCATGTTGCCCTGCGTGGCCATCTTCAGCTCGCGCGAGGTGGAGAACGGCAGGAACACGCTTTCGGCGGCGTCGAAGTTGTCGGTGTAGAGGTCGTAGAACTTCGGCACCAGTCGCCAGGCGTCGAGCACGCCGACGATGCGGAAGTCGTTGCCGTCGATGCGAATGGTCTTGCCGGTGCTGTCGGTGCCGCCGAACTCCTTGTCGTTGAGCTGCTTGCTGATGACCGCCACCCGCGCCTTGGCATCGTCTTCGCTTGCCGTCCAGCCGCGGCCATAGTGCAGCGGTACGTCGAACATCGGGAAGAAGTCGGCGGAGGCGTAGCGCGCATCCACCAGTTGCGGGGAAGCGCCGGGCTTGTCGGGCGAGATCACCACGCTGCCGCCTGCGGTCACGGTCTGGCGCAGGCCGCGCTTTTGCTGCAACAGCGTTTCCGAATCGAAGCGGGTCATCTGCACCGATGGCTCCTCGCCGGGGCGATAGCCGTGCATGGATTCGGGATCAAGCTGCACGTAGAACAGGCGCTCGCTCTTGTCCGGGATGGGATCACCCGAGAGCACCTTGAACACGGTCAGCGTGGTCATTGCCGCGCCGATGCCAAGCGCGATGGCAAGCACCATCAGCGCGGTGAGGACCTTGTTGCGCTTGAAGCTGCGCAGGGCGAGGTTGAAGTAGTAACCAAACATGTCGGGTTCCTTGTTTCCTTCTCCCTCCGGGAGAAGGTGGCGCGCAGCGCCGGATGAGGGTTCGGGGAGCAATGGAGCGCGAGGTGCTCCGCACCCTCACCCCAACCCATCTCCCACGGGGAGATGGGCATGTTCAGCCTGCGCACGCAGCGCATGTGTGATGGTTGCTGCCATCGACAAATCCGTCGCCATGCCATCGACGATATGCACGTTGCGTTGTGCGCGCGCGGCCAGTTCCGGGTCGTGGGTGACCATGACAATCGTGGTGCCTTGCTGGTTGATGTCTTCCAGCAGTTCCATCACGCTGCGCGCCATCTGGCTGTCGAGATTGCCGGTCGGTTCGTCCGCCAGCAGCAGGCGCGGGCTACCCGCAAGCGCGCGCGCAATGGCCGCACGCTGCTGCTGCCCGCCGGACAGTTCCGCCGGGTAGTGCTTGATGCGCGAGCCAAGGCCGACCATGCCCAGTGCATCCTCGATGCGCAGCTTGCGCTCCGCTGCCGGCATGCCGCGATAACGCAGCGGCACGTCGCAGTTGTCGAACAGGTTGAGGTCGGGAATCAGGTTGAAGCTCTGGAAGATGAAGCCGATCTTCTGGTTGCGCAGCTTGCTGCGCGCATCGTCGGACAGGCCCTTCACGTCCACGCCGTCCAGCCGGTATTCGCCGCCGGTAAAGGTTTCCAGCAGGCCCGCGATGTTGAGGAAGGTGGTCTTTCCCGAGCCGGACGGCCCGGTGACGGCGACGAACTCGCCCTCGCCAACGTGCAGGTCGAGCGAGCGCAGCGCGTGCGTTTCAACCAGTTCGGTGCGATAGACCTTGGTGACTTGGCGCATGTCGAGCATGGCGGGTTCCTTTGTCCTGTTGTTCAGAAGATGCGGAAACGCACGGGCAGTGCGGCGCTGGACAGATAGCCGCTGGCGATGCGTGTGCGTGGGTGCGCTGCGTTTGCAGCGGCAGGCATAGCGCATGCGCGTGCGGCATCGAAATCGAACATTTCGCTGAGACGCAGCGGCACCGCATGGGCGAGTTGTTGCGGCGTCCAGTGGAATTGCGAAGGAAGCGAGACGGAGGCGTTCATGGCTTAATTTCCCGAGATGCGGACGCGGTCCGCGTTGTTGTCGAATTGATCGGTGCCCGAGACGACGATGCGTTCGCCGGCCTGCAGGCCCGAGACGATTTCCACGGCGGACAGGCTGGCCGCGCCGGTCTGGATCGGGCGGCGCGTGGCCGTGCCGCCATCCACCACCCAGGCAAAGCGCCCACCGTCCTGTTCAATGAACGGGCCGCGCTCCACCATCAGCACGTTCTTGCGGGTGTCCATCACGATGCGAACGCTCAGCCGCTGGTTCTGGCGCAGGCCGGGCGGCTGCTTGCCATCGGCAAAGCGCACCCGCGCGGTGACTTCGCCATTCACCACTTCGGGTGAAACAGCGGCGATCTCGCCCGCGTACTGCGCGTTGTTGGACACGATCTGCGCCGGCATGCCGATGCCAAGATCGCGTGCGAAGCTTTCCGGCACCTTGATTTCCACTTCGAAGCGGCTCAGGTCCACCACGCTCAACACCGGCCCGTTGGTGGTCACGCTGGTGCCCTGCGGCACCTGCACCTGACCGACCTGCCCATCGAACGGCGCGCGCACGGTCAGCGCCTCGACCTGCCGGCGCGCTTCGTCCACCACCGCGCGCTGGCGCTGTGCCTGCAATTGCTTGTTGCGCGCATCAAGGCCCGCGCCACTGCTTTGCAACTGGTAATCCTTGCGCGCGGCGGCAAGGCCGATGTCCGCCTTCTTCATCATGTCCTGTGCGCGGGCAAGATCGTTCTGCGGCACCGCGCCGCCTTCGTAGGCGCGCTGGTAGCGTTCCAGGTCGCGCAGCGCGGCAGTGCGTTCGATCTGCGCCTGATCCAGCGCACGCTGCGCGTTGGCGCGTGCGATCTGCGCATCCAGCAGCGCGCGGCTGGCTTCCGCTTCCAGACTGGCAAGGGTGGATTCCTCCTGCACCAGCTTGCTGCGCAGTTCCGGGCTGTCGATGACGGCCAGTTCCTGATCCTTCGCCACCTTGTCGCCGGCCACGACTTTCAATTCCACGATGCCGGCGGCGATGGCATACAGCGTGGGGCTGTTGGCGGCGATGACGCGGCCCTCGGCGCTGAGGTCGCGCACCAGATCGCCGCGCTTCACCTCGGCAATGCGCAGGCGTGCGGCATCGAAGGAACGCGCGCCGCCCAACCAACCACTTGCGACCCACGCGGCCAGCGCCAGCACCATCGCGCCGGCAACGCCACCGATCAGCCACTGCCGGCGGCGACGCTGCGGCGATGCCGCCAGCACCTGATCCTGCCCTGCGGTGTCGCGGATGCGGCTGCGGGTGTCCATGCGGGATTCGGGCGTGTGCTTGTCCATGCCCTGACTATTGCAACAAGCATGCCAATTTCAACTTGTTGATTTGGAAGGGAATAATTTCGCGTCCGGGTGTCCGTCCGGACGCGGTCACCGTCCGCGCGGACGGGCAAGACCCTGTCATTCCGGCGAAAGCCGGAATCCAGCCTTTGCTTGCTTTACAAGAGCTGGATTGGACAAACATTCGTTTGTCAGAAGCGGCCGGCTTTCGCCGGAATGACGGTCGGAAGAATGTGTTGGCGATGGCTAAAATGGCGTTTTCCCCGAAGGCCCATCGCACATGTGCGGAATTGTCGGCGCAATCGCCAATCGTGATGTCGTCCCGCTGCTGGTCGAAGGCCTCAAGCGGCTGGAATACCGGGGCTACGATTCGGCGGGCATCGCCGTGGTCAGCGCGGACGAAGTGCGCCGCGTGCGCCGCACGGGCCGCGTGGCGGAAATGGAATCGGCGGCGGTTGCCGAAGGCTTCGACGCCAGCCTCGGCATCGGCCATACCCGCTGGGCCACCCATGGCGGCGTGACCGAACTCAACGCGCATCCGCACATCAGCCACGGCGAACTGGCGCTGGTACACAACGGCATCATCGAGAACCACGAAGCGCAGCGCGAACGCCTGCGCGCGCTGGGCTACGAGTTCACTTCGCAGACCGATACCGAAGTCGTCGCCCACCTGATCCACCATTACCGCGCGCAGGGCGAAACCCTGCTTGGCGCATTGCAGAAGGCGGTGAAGGAACTGGAAGGCGCGTATGCGCTGGCGGTGATCGACAAGCGCGACCCCTCCACGCTCGTCGCCGCGCGCATGGGCTGCCCGCTGCTGGTCGGGCTGGGCGAGGGCGAGAACTTCGTCGCCTCGGACGTGTCCGCGATTGTCTCGGCAACGCGGCGGGTGATCTTCCTCGAAGAAGGCGACACCGCCGAACTCACCTGCGACAGCGTGCGCGTGTTCGACGGCAACGACGCGCCGGTGACGCGCGAGGTGCATGTGTCCGACGTGTCGCTGGCCTCGCTGGAACTCGGCCCGTATCGCCACTTCATGCAGAAGGAAATCCACGAGCAGCCGCGCGCCATCGGCGACACCATCGAAGGCATCGTCGATGCCGGCGGCTTCGATCCTGCGCTGTTCGGCAAGGACGCAGCGCAGGTGTTGGCCGATGTGGAATCCGTGCAGATCCTTGCCTGCGGCACCAGCTATTACGCCGGGCTGACCGCGCGCTACTGGATCGAGGACATCGTCGGCATTCCCTGCGCGGTCGATATCGCCAGCGAATACCGCTATCGCAAGGTGGTCGCCAATCCGAAGCAACTGGTCGTCACCATCTCGCAGTCCGGCGAAACGCTGGACACGATGGAAGCGCTGAAATACGCGAAGGCACAGGGCCAGCAGAAGACGCTGTCGATCTGCAACGTGCCGGAAAGCGCGATTCCACGTGCCAGCGCGCTGGTGTTCTACACGCGCGCCGGTGCCGAAATCGGCGTGGCTTCGACCAAGGCCTTCACCACGCAACTGGTTGCGTTGTTTGCGCTCACCGGCGTGCTGGCGAAGTTGAAAGGCAGGCTGGATGCCGCAAGCGAAGCCGCCTTCATCGACGACCTGCGCCACCTGCCCGGCAGCGTGCAGCACGCACTCAACCTGGAGCCACAGGTTGCGTCATGGGCCGAGCGTTTCGCGCCGAAGCAACACGCGCTGTTCCTCGGGCGCGGCATGCACTACCCCATCGCACTGGAAGGCGCGCTCAAGCTCAAGGAAATCTCCTACATCCATGCCGAGGCCTACCCCGCCGGCGAACTCAAGCACGGCCCGCTTGCACTGGTGGACACCGACATGCCGGTGGTTGTCATCGCGCCCAACGACACGCTGCTGGAAAAGGTGAAGTCCAACATCCAGGAAGTGCGCGCGCGCGGCGGCGAGATGTTCGTGTTTGCCGACGCCGACAGCCACTTCGGCGAATCCGAAGCAGTGCATGTGATCCGCACTCCTCGCCACGTCGGTATCCTGTCGCCGATCGTGCATGCCATCCCCGTGCAACTGCTGGCCTACCACGCCGCACTGGCGCGCGGGACGGACGTGGACAAGCCGCGCAACCTGGCGAAGTCGGTGACGGTGGAGTAGTCGCGCGCGCATGCCTTCGCTCCTGATCGCCGACGATCACCCGCTGTTTCGCGCTGCACTGCATCGCGCGGCCATCGACGCGGTGGACGATCTGCAGATCATCGAGACGGATGCGTTCTACGGCGTGATGGAGATGATCGAGCAGCAGGAGATCGACCTGCTGTTGCTGGATCTCAACATGCCGGGAAACCACGGGCTGGCCGGGCTGGCCGCGATCCGTGCGGCGAAGCCGGGGCTGGCGATCATCATTGTTTCGGCTAACGAGGAGCTCTCGGTCGTGCGCAGGGCGTTCGACCTTGGTGCCGCGGGCTATCTGCCCAAGAGTTCCGGCGTGGCGGATCTGCGCGAGGCATTGCAGACGGTGCTGGAAGGCGAGCCGTGGCTTCCGCCGGGACTGCGCGCCGCCGTGGCGGGTGCGCCCGGATGTCCGGGTGATGCACTGCTTGCCGACCGTCTGGCAAGCCTCACGCCGCAGCAGTACAAGGTGCTGGATCTGGTGGCGCAGGGCCTGCTCAACAAGCAGATCGCGGATCGGATGGGCATCCAGTTGCGGACGGTCAAGGCGCACATGACCCACATCATGGAACGGCTTGGCGTGCGCAATCGCACGCAGGCAATCCGGGTGCTGCACGAGTTCGGGATCAGCGAGCCTGCGCGCATCATCGGCATGGGCGATGGGGATGCGCCTTCGTCCGGATGATGCGGCGGCTGGTCAGTTGTCGGTCCTGGGATGTGGCGTGGCCAGCAGGTGGTTGATCGCCCAGCGCAGCGCCAGTGGCTTGAACGGTTTTGCCAGCAATGACAGCCCGGCTTCGCGTACCGCGTGCTGCGTTTGTGCGGAGGCATCGGCGCTGACGATGATCGTCGGGCGCTGGCGGTGACGCGCCGACAGCCGTGACCACAACTGCACGCCGGTATCGCCGGCATCGAGGTGGTAGTCGAACAGCCACAGGTCTGCGTTCGCCGCTGCTGCATCGATCTTCTGGTCGTGCCCGTCGCGCAGGGCCTGCACTTCGCAGCCCCACGAGGCGAGTACGCGCTCCACTGCGGCCAGTGCATCCGCGTCGTTGTCCACCAGCAGTATGCGCGTGCCGGCAATCGCGCCGCTCACCATCGGGCGCACCGTGGGTGCGGTGCGTTCCGGTGCCGGTGCAAGCGGGATTTCGACCGAAAACACCGAGCCATGCCCGACCCGGCTTTTGAGCGAAGGCCGTGTCTCCAGCAGTTCGGACAGGCGTTCGGCAATCGCCAATCCCAGCCCCAGGCCGGGCCCGGTCGTGCCTTCCCCGCGCCGAAACTCCTCGAAGATGGCGGTTGCCTGCCCGGATGGAATACCGGGGCCGGTGTCGTACACGTCGATGCGCACGCGCGCGCCACGGCGGCGCACGCCCAGCAGCACGCCGCCGTGCTGCGTGTAGCGCACGGCATTGGCAAGGAAGTTCTGCAGGATCCGGCGCAACAGTTGCGGGTCGCTGGTGACCCACAAGGACGTGGGCACTGCGCGCAGGCGCAGGCCCTTGGCTGCGGCCAATACGGAGAACTCGCGCGCCAGCGGTTCCAGCACGTCCGAAAGCGCGAAGGCCCGTGGCATGGCGACCATGCCGCCTGCTTCCAGCTTGGAGATGTCAAGAAGATCGGACAGCAGGCCATCGGTCGAACCGAGCGCCCCGCGAATCTGGTCCAGATAGTCCTGCAGGAACCCTGATGAAACGTGTTGCGACATTGCATCGGTCAGCAGTTGCGCGGCATGCAGTGGCTGGACCAGATCGTGGCCGACTGCCGTCAGGAACCGGGTCTTGGCCGCGTTTGCACGTTCTGCTTCGTGCAGCGCGTGCGCCATCAGCGCCGTGCGCTCGTCCACGCGCCGCTCAAGGGTTTCATTGCTGCGGCGCAGTTCGCTTTCGGCAGTGCGGAATGCGGTCACGTCCGTGAACGTGGCGACGTAACCGCCGCCGGGCATCGGGTTGCCCCGGATCTCGATGGTCGCGCCGTCGGGGAACACGCGCTCGGACAGATGCTGCGTGCCTTGCCGCATGAACTCGATGCGTCTGGAAAGCGCGGTGGCGAGGTCGTGCTGCGCCGGCATGCGTTGCAGCGCCCAGCGCGTCAGGTCGGCGATTGGGCGACCGACCTGCAGCAAATCGCGCGGGAACCCGAACATGTCCTCGTAGCGGCGGTTCCAGGCGACCAGACGCAATTCGGCATCGACCACGCTGATTCCCTGGCTCATGTTCTCCAGGGCCGCTTCCAGCAGTTGCTGGTTGAAGCGCAATGCCTGCGCTGCCTCGCCGACTGCGGTGCGCATCGACTCGATCGGTGGCGATGTGCCGCGACGTGCGGATTCGATCAGCAGCCGCGCCATGCCGGCACCGATGACGGCGGTCAGCTCGCGCTCGACGCGCGTGACCTCAGCCTGCTCCAGCAGCACCGCGTTTCGGCCAGGTTCGCCAAGCAGCGCACGGATGCGTTGCGGGCTGAGGAAGCTTGCCGCCACCTGGCGCAAAACATCGGCCTCGACGCCACTCGACGCGGCGCGGCTGCGTGCGCTTGCCAGTCCCGAAGTGGCCAGCACCGCCAGCAGGTTCATCGCCAGACTTCCGCCCATGCCCACTGCGATGCGCCATCCGGCGGGCACCGGGAGTGCATCGGTGAACGGCCAGCCGGCGTCGGACAGGGACATCGGCGTCATGACCAGAAGCAACCAGGCCACCGTGCCTGCTGCCAGTCCCGACAGGATCGCCGTTGGCGTGACGTGCGGGCGATAAACGGCAAACCACATCGCCGGGGCCAACTGTGCCAGTGCGGTGAACGAAATCAGCCCGAAGTCGGACAGCGCTTCGACGCCGGCCATTGCGCCACTGTAGAGCCACGCCATGGCGAAGACTCCGACGATTCCGATCCGCCGGAAGGCGAGTACGCGCGGCCGCAGATCAGGGGATGCGTCGGTACTTGCGCTGCTTGCCCCGCGCACCACGCGGTCGCCGAACCAGTGGTTGCCGATCATGATCGACAGTGTCAGCGCCGACAGGATCATCATCCCGGTCGCGGCGCTGAGTCCGCCGACGTAGGCGATCAGGGCCAGCGCCGGGTTGCCGCCCGCCAGCGGCAGGGTCACCACATACAGATCCGGTTGCACCGATGCCCCCAGCAACTGGCTGCCGGCCAGTGCCAGCGGCAGGACGAGCAAGCCGATCAGCAGCAGGTAGAGCGGGAACAGCCAGCGGGCCGTCTTCAGGTGCGTGGTGTCACGCAGTTCCACGATGCCGACATGGAACTGGTGCGGAAGGGTGAAGGCGGCCAGCGCGCCAAGGCCCACCATCGCCAGATAATCGGGCGTCTGCACGCTGGCGACGAGGGCGGTGACCTGCGCGCCGATGTCCGTGCCGGTGCGGTGCAGCGCGACCATTGCGTAGATGCCCACCGCAAGCAGGGCGGCGAGTTTGACAAGGGATTCGAACGCCAGCGCCAGCACGATGCCACGGTTGTGCTCGGTGGCCGAGGCGTGCCGCGCGCCGAACAGCCATGTGAACGCCGTCATCGCGGCAGCGACGAACGCCGACATCCCGGAACCGCCAGGGGCAACGTGTACCGTTTCCAGCAGTGGCCCAAGTCCCTGTGCAACCGCCCGCAACTGCAGGGCGATGTACGGCACGATGCCAACCAGCGCCACCAGCGTGATCGCCGCGCCCAGTAAGCGATTGGTGCCAAGCCTGGCAACCACCAGATCGGCGATGGTTGCGCTGTGGTGTTCCCGTACCAGTTCGGCGAGGCGGCGCAGGAACGGGACGCACAGCAGTGAAACCAGCGCCATGCCGAGCAATGTGGGTGGAATGATGAAACCCTGCAGCCCTTGTGCCGCAAGCCCGTAGTAGGTCCAGGCGGTGCAGTGCACGCCCAGCGACAGGGCGAAAACCACCGGCCAGACGCGCGAGAAGTCGTGGCGGCTGCGCTCGCCCCAGGACGCGATGCCGAACAGCATTGCCGTCCAGAGCACGCAGGCAGCCAGCACGATGGGGGCGCTCATCATCGATCCAGTGTAGCGACAGGATGACGTGCTTCGGCTGCAACCTGCGGTGTCATCCGGTCGGTGTGGACAACTCGATCAGGGTCAGTTGTTCGGCAATGGCGATGACCTCGTGCGTTGGCAGTTCCACCTGCTTGTGCTGTGTCATCAGCCAGCGACCGGGTTCCTTCTGTGACAACGCGAGCAGGCGTGAACGCACGCGGACGGTGGCACCGCTGGGTGCCGGCATCAGGAACCTGACCTTGTTCAGGCCGTAGTTGATCAGGCGCGCCACGCCGGGCAGGTCCACCATCGCGGCGACATCATCCGCCGCCGTGAGCGCGAGCAGCAGGTAGCCGTGCGCGATCGTGCGGCCACCGGGAACCTCACGCGCCGCGCGCTTCTCATCCACGTGCAGCCAGTTGTGGTCGTCGGTCGCGTTGGCGAAGGTGTCGATGCGCTGCTGCGTCAGGTGCCGTGCATCGCCCAGCCGTTCGTTGGCTGCCCACGCGCGCAGCCTTGCGATGGCAGGTGGCAACGGCGTATCGGTGGTCATGCCAATGACGGCATGCGCGCGAGAAAGGCGGCGATGGCTGCACATGCTTCCGGCTCGGTCAGCATCGGTGCGTGGCCCACGCCCGGCACTTCCACCAGACGGGCATCGTCGGCCACGTCCACCATGCGTCGTGCGGTGTCGGCGGCGAGCACGTCCGACAGTGCGCCGCGCAGCACGAGCAACGGACGCCGATGCCCCAGCTTGCGCCAGGCGCGCCACAGCAGCGGGCGCATCAAACGCAGCACCCACGGGTTCACCGTGCGGACGATGGCCGGGTCGTAATCCAGTTCCAGCAGGCCGTCGTCGCGTTCGCGGAACATGCGCCGGGCCATCGCCCGCCAGTCGTCCGGCCCGTATCCGGGGAACGATGTGCGGCCAATCGATTCCACGTAACGGGCTGCCGCTTCATGATCCATCGGTGGCACAGGCTTGCCGGCATAGCGCCCGATCCTGTCCAGCGCCTCGCGCGGTACTTCCGGGCCGGCGTCGTTGAGGATGGCGCCTGCGACCAGCGCAGGCTTGCGCACGGCAAGCGTCATCGTGACCAGTACGCCGAGCGACGTGCCCACGAAGACGGCGGAGGGAATGCTGCGGCTTTCCAGCAGCCCCGCCACGTCGTCGGCATAGGTGCGCGGGTTGTAGCTGCGCGGGTTGGGCGCGCGCTGCGAACCGGCGCGCCCGCGCAGGTCCACGGCGAATACCTGCCAGCCGGCGCTGGCCATCATGCGCGCCGGCAGGTCGAAGTCCGCAGCATTGCGGGTCAGTCCGGGAATGCAGACGACGGTGCCACGCCTGCCGGGATCGCCCCCCGTGGCGGGCGGGTAGCGCCTTGCGTGCAGGCGCAGCCCGTCACGGCTGTGCCAGTACACATCTTCTTGCGTGGCATTCGACGTCATGCTGCGTTGCCCGTGCCGTATCCCGATCTTCGGGAAAACTAGAACCAGCCCGGCGCTGGAACGAGTGGACCTAGGTACAGTCGGCGCGGCGCGCCGGCAGGGCTATGGTCGCCCTGTCTTTCCGGTGCGCGAAGCATGTCCCTGCTCATTGTCCTGGCTGCGCTGGCCTTCCTGATGTTCGTGGCCTATCGCGGCTACAGCGTGATTCTGTTCGCGCCGATCGCCGCGCTAGGCGCGGTGCTGCTGACCGATCCGCAGCTTGTCGCGCCGATGTTCACCGGCTTGTTCATGGACAAGATGGTCGGCTTCCTGAAGCTGTACTTCCCGGTGTTCGTGCTTGGTGCGGTGTTCGGCAAGCTGATCGAGATCTCCGGCTTTTCCAGGTCGATAGTGACCGCCACCATCCGCGTGGTCGGCCCGCAGCGGGTGATCCTGGCGCTGGTGGCAGTGTGCGCGGTGCTGACCTATGGCGGGGTGTCGCTGTTCGTGGTGGTGTTCGCCGTCTATCCGTTCGCGGCGGAACTGTTCCGTCAGGGCGACATCCCCAAGCGCCTGATTCCCGCAACCATCGTGCTGGGTGGATGCACGTTCACGATGGATGCCTTGCCGGGCACGCCGCAGATCCAGAACATCATCCCGACCACCTTCTTCGGCACCAACACCTGGGCCGCGCCGGTGCTGGGCACGCTCGGTGGCGTGTTCATCCTGATCGTCGGCATGTTCTATCTGGAGTGGCGCTGCCGCGTGGCGAAGCGCCGGGGAGAGGGCTATGCCGGCGATGCCGTGCTGGTGAACGAGCCGGCTGCCTTCGTCGGTGACCGGTTGCAGCATCCCCTGATCGCGGTATTGCCGCTGGTGCTGGTGGGCATCAGCAACATCGCGTTCACCTGGTGGATTCCACAGGTGTATGGCGAAAGCCATTCGTTCGTGCCGGCGGTGATCGGCAACCCCGCGCCGGTGGTGCAGGAGGTGGCGCGCATCACTGCGATCTGGGCCGTGATGGGCGCATTGCTGGTCGGCATCCTCACCGTGCTTGCGTTTGCGTGGAAGCCGGTGATGGCGAGCTTCGCCGAAGGGTCGAGAACCGCCGTTGGCGGTGCCCTGCTGGCGGCTGGCAATACCGCATCCGAGTACGGTTTTGGCGCGGTGATCGCCGCGCTGCCGGGTTTCCTCGTCGTCGCCAACGGGCTTGGTGCAATTCCGAATCCGCTGGTCAACGAAGCCATCACCGTGACCGCGCTGGCCGGCATCACCGGTTCGGCCTCCGGTGGCATGAGCATCGCGCTTGCGGCGATGGCCGAGACCTTCGTCGCCAATGCACATGCTGCCGGCATCCCGATGGAGGTGCTGCATCGCGTTGCCGCGATGGCCTCCGGTGGCATGGACAGCCTGCCGCATAACGGCGCGATCATCACGCTGCTTGCCGTGACCGGCCTGAGCCATCGGCAGAGCTACAAGGACATCTTCGGGATCACGCTCATCAAGACATCCGCGGTATTCGTGGTGATCGGTCTGTACTACGCGACAGGTTGGGTCTGATGCCGCTGCCGCAGGGATGGGCAGCGTGCGTGGCAGCAATCGGTCGATTCACTGACAACGGGAGGGGAACATGCGTACGAAATTGCTGAGAACGGCCCTTTGCATCGGCATCGGCATGGCACTGGTGCCAGCAGGTGCCGCCATGGCGCAGGAAAAGACAACCGAACAGGCCGCTACCGGGGAACAGCAGAAGCCGGCTGCCGAAGGCGAGAAGGTGAGCGACCTTGACCGTGTCGTCGTGACCGCCCGCCGGCGCGAGGAACTGCTGCAGGAAGTGCCGGTGGCCGTGAGCGCGCTGGACTGGGAGCGTCTGGAAGACACCGGCGCAAAGGATCTCACCGCGCTGCAACAGCAGACCCCGAACGCAACCGTGCAGGTGGCGCGTGGCTCCAGCTCCACCCTGATCAGCTTCATTCGCGGCGTGGGCCAGCAGGATCCGCTGTGGGGCTTCGAGCCGGGCGTGGGCCTGTACGTGGACGATGTCTATATCGCCCGCCCGCAGGGCGCGGTGCTGGATGTCTATGACATCGAGCGCATCGAGGTGCTGCGCGGCCCGCAGGGCACGCTGTACGGTCGCAATACCATCGGCGGCGCGATCAAGTACGTCAGCCGCCGCCTGGGCAGCACGCCGCGCTTCGAGGGCAAGCTGTCGGCGGGTTCGTACGGCCAGCTGGATGCGGTCGGCAGCTTTGCCGTGCCGCTGTCGGACACGTTGTCCATCGGTGGCGCAATCGCCCGCTTCACCCGCGACGGCTACGGCAAGAACCTCACCACCGGTGCCGAACACTACAACCGCGATACCACCGCGTTCCGCTTCAGCGCGGAGTTCACGCCCACCGACAGTCTGTTCATCCGGCTGGCCTATGACCAGCTCGACGATGATTCCAACGCGCGTCATGGGCATCGCCTGGTTGCAGGTGCCATGCCCGGTTCCGACATCCTGCCCAATGTCTATGACACCCGCGCCGGTGCGGGCGACGACAACCTGGTGAAGACGAAGGGTCTTTCGCTCAGCATCGACTGGACGCTCAATGACACGGTGACCCTGCGCTCGATCACCGCCAGGCGCGAAGGCGAGACGCCCGACACCATCATCGACTTCGACTCGACGCCGACCAACACGCTCGACATTCCCGGCTACTACGCCGACG
Organism: Thermomonas sp.; assembly: GCF_047606765.1. Lineage (GTDB taxonomy): Bacteria > Pseudomonadota > Gammaproteobacteria > Xanthomonadales > Xanthomonadaceae > Thermomonas. The sequence goes on from NZ_JASGED010000085.1 coordinate 16,961, forward strand.
AGCAGTTCACGCAGGAGTTCCAGATGCTCTACGAGGGCGAGCGCGTGCAAGGCGTTGCCGGTGTCTATTATCTGGATGCCAGGGCCGAAGGCGGATTCGACACGATCCTTGGCCTTGGCGGGTTTGCCATCGGCACCGTGGGCTACACGGAGACGAAGAGCTGGGCGCTGTTCGGTGATGCGAGCATCGACATCAACGACAAGACCCGCTTTTCGCTGGGTGCGCGCTACACGCGCGATGAGCGCACCGGTCACGTACACCGGGCGACCTTCCTTGGGGCCAGGCGCACGCCGCTGCTCGGCGGCGCAGCGGCAACACCGTTCCTCGTCAACACGCTCTATACCAACACCCGGGACTTCAGCCAGTTCACCCCGCGCATTTCCCTGTCGCGCGACTTCTCCGATGCACTCACCGGCTACGCTTCCTACAGCCAGGGTTTCAAGTCGGGCGGTTTCGACATGCGTGGCGATGCGATCGCGCTGCCAAGCACGGTGGACGGCTACGACCCGGAAAAGGTGAAGACCTATGAGCTTGGCCTCAAGGGCTCCGCGCTGGCAGGTCGCCTGAACTTCAGCTCGGCGCTGTTCTATTCCGACTACACCAACCAGCAGGTCACCATCCAGGCGTGGGTGCCCGCCACCAACACGGTGGCCAGCCTCGTGGACAACGCCGGCTCCTCGACCATCTACGGCGCGGAGTTCGAAGTCACCGCCAACCTGAGCAAGAGCTTCAGGGTCTTCGCGTCGCTGGGTTACGTCCATGCCGGCTTCGACGAGTTCATCACCTACAACGCGGTCTCGGGTAGCAATGTCGATATCTCCAGCACGGCGGTGTTCCAGAACACGCCGAAGTTCACCGGTTACCTCGGCGCGACCTGGAGCGTCCCGGCGTTCGGCGGCACGCTGGCGCTGACGCCTTCGCTGTCGCATCGCAGCAGCTATCACATGTTCGAAACCCCGAACGCGATGCTGGACGAGAACGGCTACACCCTGGTGGATGTCAACGCGGTCTGGACATCGGCCAACAGCAAGTGGTCGGTCGGGCTGGCCGGGCGGAATCTCAGTGACGAGACCTACCGCATCGGTGGCTACGTGTTCCCCGGTGCCTTGTTCGACAACTCGATCGTGGCGTTCTACGGGCCACCGCGCACCTGGACGGCCACGTTCACCTATCGCTACTAGGCCGCACTCGCCACGCCGGGCGGATGCCTGCATCCGCCCGGTCGATGGCACGCACTGCCGATACGTCCGATGCCCAGCGCCCAGCCGTATTTTCCGGACATCATTTCACTCAACGGGCGCTGGCTCGCGGGCAAGCCGGCGCTCGTATCCGCACGGCGCACGTTGAGCTGGCGTGCCCTGAATGAAGAAGCCAACCGCGTTGCCAATGGCCTGATCGCCGCCGGCTGCGGCAAGGGTGAGCGCATCGGCGTGGTCATGGACAACAGCGCCGACATGCTGAGCGCGATGTTCGGCGCGATGAAGGCCGGTGCCGTGGTGGTGCCGGTGAACACCAGCATCGCCGACGAGGCCGTCAACATCCTGCTGGCCGATGCCGGCGTGGCGGCGGTGTTCGCTTCGCAGAACCATGTGGCGAGGATCGGTGACGACGTGCGGCGGGCATGCAGGTTGCTGGTCTTTGATGGCGCGCGCGACGCAGCACCGACCGGATGGCAAGTCCTCGCCTCCTGGCGGGATTCGCAGCCATCGCATGATCCGTGCGTGGCGGTCGATGCGGACGATCCTTGCAACATCATCTATTCGTCCGGTACCACCGGACAGCCCAAGGGCATCGTCCACACGCACGGCATCCGCATCGACTGGGCGCATGATGTCGCGCTGGTGCTGCGCCATGACAGCGCGGCGCGCACGCTGGTCGCCACCGGCCTGTATTCGAACATCACCTGGGCGAGTTTGCTGTGTACCACGCTGGTGGGCGGGACGCTGGTGCTGACGGAAAAGTTCGACGCGGCAGAAACCCTCGAAATCATCGAGCGCGAGCGCACCACGCACACCGCGATGGTGCCGGTGCAGTACCAGCGCCTGCTTGAACACCCGGACTTCGCGCGGCGCGACACCTCGTCCATGCGTTCGCTGATGAGTGTCGGCTCGGCCCTGCCGGAGCGGATCAAGCACGAGCTGCTGGAGCGTTTCCCAGGCGCGGTGATCGAGCTTTATGGCACCACCGAAGGTGCGCTCACCGCGCTGGCACCCGAGCAGGCCGCAGGCCGCGTGGCCTCGGTTGGCAAGCCGCTTCCCGGCAGCGACCTGTGCATCCTTGGCGATGACAACGTGCCGGTGCCGCCGGGCGAGCAGGGCGAAATCGTCATGCGCACCCGCTTCAGCATGGCCGGTTACTGGCGCAATGCGCAGGCCACCGCAGAGGCGTGGTGGATCGACGGGCAGGGGCGCACATGGCTGCGCACCGGTGACATCGGTCGGCTCGATGACGAAGGTTTCCTCACTATCACCGACCGCAAGAAGGACGTCATCATCAGCGGTGGCCAGAACCTCTATCCGGCGGATCTTGAAGCAGTGCTCATGCAGCATCGCCAGGTCAGCGACTGCGCGGTGATCGGCGTGCCCAGCGAACGCTGGGGCGAAGCGCCGCTGGCGCTGGTGGTGTTCGCGCAGGGCGCGACCATCGACGAACGGGAACTGCTCGACTGGGCCAACGCGCGGGTCGGGAAACAGCAGCGGCTGTCCGCCATCGAACGGCGCGACGCACTGCCCCGGAATGCCAACGGCAAACTGCTCAAGCGCGAACTGCGCGCACCGTACTGGGGCAAATAGGTGGCTCCCGTAGGGGCAGGCCCCCGTGCCTGCCCTGTGTCCGGCAAACACCGTTTTGGCAAACGCGATTGGGGCAACCACGGGGGGTTGCCCCTACGGGTTCATGGCGACCTGCCCTTGCGGGGTCACTCCGGCTGCCAGCGCAGGCGCAGGGCGAATTCGCGGCCTGCCTGGTTGTACCAGGCGACGGTTTCGTATTCGCGGTCGAACAGGTTCGCCACGTTGGCTTGCAGCGTCCAGCCGGGGGCGAAGCGCCATGACAGGCGCGTGTCGAAGGTGGCGTAGCCGCCAAGCCGCACCGCGTTGGCGGCATCGTCGAAACGCGACCCCGCGCCGTTGAGGGTTGCGCCGAAGTCGAACGTGCCGAAGCTGCGTTGCAGGTCGATGCGGCCGGTGTTGCGCGCGCGGCGTGCCAGCAGGTTGTCGTACTGGCTGCTGCCACCGGTGCGGTTGCGCGGATCGGTGTGGCTGAGTTGCACGCTGAGGTCCCAGCCGGCAAGGTCGATGCCGCCGGTCAGTTCCGCGCCGGTGATCCGTGCCTTTTCCACCTGCGCCATCATCCAGGTGGTCGAATCGTAGGTAATCAGGTCATCGATGCGCGTCTGGTAGGCGTCCAGACCCCAGCGCCAGCCTTCGCCCTGCCACGCAAGACCAACGTTGGCGCTGCGCGATTCTTCCGGGCGCAGGGTCGGCACGCCGCTCCACGGATCGTAGAGGTCGCTGAAGGTCGGTGCCTTGAATGCTGTGCCGTAGCCGGCGGTGAGCTTGAAGCCATCGCCGAAGTTGATGCCCCAGACGAGGCTGCCGGTGCTGTGGTTGCCGAACTGTTCGTTGTCGTCGTTGCGCAGGCTGGCTTGCAGGGATTGCTTGCCGAAGCGGCCCTGATACTGCGCGAACACGCCGGTGTTGCTGCGGTCTTCCACGGCGTAACCGGAGCTGCTGCCGTCCAGCGAATCGTCGCTCCAGTCGATGCCTGCGCTCAGCAGGTGGCCGGTGGCGATGCCGAAATCGGCCTGCACCGAAGCACTGTCGCGATGGGTCTGCGCGCTGCCGGTGGCGAAAGCGCCACGGTTGTCGGATTCGTTGTCGGCGCGACCGATGCCGACGGCCAGGGTGAAGCGTTCGCTGGGCGCATAGCGCAGCTTGCCGCCCAACACGCGCTGACGGATTTCAGACTGGTTGTAGTAGCCGTCGTATTCGTTGTCGCCTTCAATCGCCAGCGCCGAGGCGTCCACGCGCAGCGCATCGGTCAGCGCGTAGCCGCCGCGCAGGCTCAGCGAACGGTTGTGATAACCATCGCGATCCGGCTCATTGGCATAGCAGCCAGCGCCGGCCCAGGTCGCGGGATCGTAGTAACCGCGACAGGCATTGATGCCTTCGCTGCGCTGGTAGGCATAGTCCGCACCGAACCAGCCGTGCGCACCGCCGCCGCCAAAACCGGCACCGGCTTCGCGCAGGCCGTTGCTGCCACCGCCAAGGCTGGCGTGCGGCTTGAAGCCGCCGTGGTCGCGGCGGGTGAAAATCTGGATCACGCCGCCGATGGCATCCGCGCCGTACAGGCTGGACTGCGGGCCGCGCACGATTTCGATGCGTTCGATCTGCGCCAGCGGGATGTCCTGCAACGTCGCCGCGCCGAAGTCGGCGGTGTTGACGCGCACGCCATCGACCAGCACCAGCGTGTGTGCGCTGTTGGTGCCGCGCATGAACAACGAGGTCTGCTTGCCAAGCCCGCCGCTGTTGGTCAGGTTGATGCCGGCGCGACCGCGCAGCAGGCCCTGCAGCGAGTTCGCCTGGCTGCGCTCGATCTCGGCGCGGTCGATGACCTGCGCGGGCACCAGGCTGTCTTCCAGCGCCACCTCGGTACGGGTGCCGGTGACGATCAGGTTGTCGAGGGTCTTGGCATCGTCATGCGATTGCGCAGTGGCGATGGCGGGAACGGCCAGCGCAAGGGCCAGCAGGCTGCGGCGCAGCGGAAGGGAACGGGCTTTCATCGAACGGTCTCCGGCGCGCACGCCCGCGCGCCCATGGATGGGAAGGCGGTTGCGGGCGGGAGGGACGGCGAACACTGGCGATGCGGGGCAGCGCAAGGTCGCGCGACGCCCACCGCATCGCAACCAGAGGTGTCCATGGCCGGTCTCCGGGCTTGCGGGCGGAACGTCATGCGACGTTCCCGTTCTGCGCCTTCCCATGCGGCATCTGACGATGCACGCACAGTGGCCGATGCCGAACTTCTCTCGCTTACCGTTGCGGGGGCAGCGCCGGACTGGATGCGCCTTCGCGCGTCGTCACCGGCTTCCCGTTTCAATCCTCGGGCAGATGCCGTTGGATCACCTTGAACCCGCGCAGTTTAACGCAAGCGCCGCCGTGCGCCGCGCTTCAATCGTCGGAAGCTGATTCCGCACCGGCATGACGGTCGTCGTCGAACAGGCCGAAGGCCGGTGCCGCGCCGGCTTCGTCATCGTGCCGGGTGGTGGTCACCGGCGAGGCAGCGGGGCGACCGCGCGGTGGCGGCAATTGCGTGATGGCGGCTTCCACCGCTTGTTGCAGTTCCAGCCGGCGCGCCTCGGGCAGTTCGTTCCAGTGGCAGTCCTGCAATGCGCCTTCCAGCGAGAACAGCAGGTTCATGCTGCACTTGAAGCCGGCACGCCGCACTTTCATGTAAGCCTCGACCGCGCCGATGGCGGCGATGTCATCCAGCGTGCGCAGGCCAACCTGCCGCAGCCATGCGGCGGATTTCGGGCCGATGTTGCGCATCTTCTCGCTCATCGCAACGATGCCACGAAGGCGTCGGCAATCGCTTCCAGTCCGCGCTGGTCATCGGCGTCGAAGCGCGCACGCAGGGGGCTGTCGAGGTCGAACACGCCGAGCAGGTTGCCGGCACCGTCCACCAGCGGCACCACCAGTTCCGAGTTCGATGCCGAATCGCAGGCGATGTGGCCGGGGAAGGCGTGTACGTCCTCAATGCGCTGGGTCTGCCGGGTACGCGCCGCTGCGCCGCACACGCCCTTGTCCAGCGGGATGCGCACGCAGGCCGGCAATCCCTGGAACGGGCCGACCACCAGTTCGTTGCCATTGAAGAAATAGAAGCCCACCCAGTTGAGGTCGGGCAGCGCGTGATACACCAGCGACGACAGGTTGGCGGCATTGGCGATGCGGTCGCACTCATCGTGCAGCAGCGCGCGCGCCTGCTCCAGCAGTTGCGCGTATTGCTCGGGCTTGTTGCCGGTCAGGGCGGTGGCGGAAAAGCTCATGCCGGCAGTGTAGCAACGGCGGCTGCCGCCGTTACCATCGCGCTTGGCCCACGCTGGAATGCGCGATGTTCTCCGTTTACATCACCGGCACCGATACCGGCATCGGCAAGACGCTGGTCAGTTGCGCGCTGCTGCATGCGCTGCGCGGTCACGGGTTGAGTGCGGCTGGCATGAAGCCGGTTGCCAGCGGCTGCGAACGCATCGACGGGCAGTGGTGCAATGCCGATGCGCTGGCGTTGCAGGCGGCGGGCGAGCTGGGCATCGCCTATGCCGACATCAATCCGTATGCGCTGGAGCATCCGCTTGCGCCGGAACTGGCGGCGCGCGATGCAGGTATCGAAGTCATGTTGCCGCCGATCCTCGATGCGCATGCGCGGCTGGCTGAACGCGCCGACGCGCTGGTGGTCGAAGGCGTGGGTGGCTGGGCCGCGCCGCTGTCGGCATCACTGATGCAGGCCGATCTGGTACGTGCGTTGCGCCTGCCGGTGCTGCTGGTGGTCGGGCTGCGGCTGGGCTGCCTCAACCATGCGCTGCTCAGCGCGCGGGCGATCGCGCAGGACGGTCTGCATCTGGCCGGCTGGATCGCTTCGCATGTCGATCCGGAGATGGCGCGGGTCGAGGACAACATCGCGATGCTGCGTGCGCGCATGCCGGCGGCGTGCTGGGGCGTATTGCCGCATGTACAGGATGCAGGCCCCGCTGCGATGGCGCGGCATCTGCGGATTCCGGTGCTGGCCTGACTTCCGGCACGTGTAGGCCGGGGGTATCCAAAATATAAACTAGCTGGTATAGTATTTGCCCTCAGTCAACCCCCGACCCGATTCGAGGAATCGCCATGCATTCGCGTGCCGCGTTCGTATTCGCCCTGTGTTCCGTGCTTGCCGCCGCTGGTTGCGCCAAGGGCGCAGATCCCGCCGCTGCCGCCGGCCAGCAGATGCCGCCACCGGAAGTGGGCGTGGTGACCCTGCAACAGGGCGACGTGGCCCTGACCAAGGACCTGTCCGGCCGGCTGGCGGCGTTCCGCAGCGCCGACGTGCGCGCCCGCGTGACCGGCGTGTTGCAGAAGCGCGTGTACGAGGAAGGCAGCGACGTGCGTGCAGGCCAGTTGCTGTTCGTGATCGATCCGGCGCAGTTGCAGGCGGCGCTGGCGCAAAGCCAGGCAGCGCTGGCGCAGGCGCAGGCCAATCATGCGAATGCGAAGGCATCGGCGGATCGCGCGCGCACCTTGCTGCCGCAGAAGTTCATCTCGCAGTCCGACTACGACAACGCGCTGGCCGCAGAGCGCAGCGCGGCGGCGGCGGTGCAGGCAGCGAGGGCGGCGGTGCAGGCAGCCAACATCAACCTCGGTTATGCCAGCGTGCGTGCGCCGATCGCCGGCCGCGCCGGACAGCAGAAGGTGACCGAAGGCGCGCTGGTGGGCCAGGGCGAAGCCACCTTGCTGACTACCGTCGATCAGATCGATCCGCTGTACGTGAACTTCTCGCTGAGTGTGTCCGAACTGGAACAGGTGCGCGCCGCGCAGTCCGGCGCGGGCGCTTCGCAGGTGCAGGTGTTCCTGCAGGACGGCACGCCTTACGCGCATGCCGGCACGCTGGACTTCTCCGGCGACGTGGTGGATCCGGCTACTGGCGCGGTCGCGTTGCGTGCGCGTATTCCCAATCCCGACCGCAGCCTGCTGCCGGGCAGTTACGTGAGCGTGCGCGCCACGCTGGGCCAGCAACGCGGTGTGTTCCTGGTGCCGCAGGCGGCAGTACAGCGCGATGCGCAAGGTGCCTACGTGCTGGTGGTGGGGCAGGACGGCAAAGTCGTGCGCAAGGACATCACAGCCAATCAAGCCCAAGGCACCAACTGGGTAGTGCGCGATGGCGTGGCCTCCGGCGATCAGGTGATCGTCTCCGGCCTGCAACGGGCACAGCCCGGGCAGCCGGCCAAGGCTGCACCGGTGCAGCAACGCGCAGCGCCTGCAGGCGCACCGGCGGCACCGGCGAACGAGGGCTGATCCGCCATGTCCCGTTTCTTCATCAACCACCCGATCTTCGCCTGGGTGATCGCCATCCTGATTTCGCTGGGTGGCGTGCTGGGCATCCTCAATCTCGGCGTGGAGTCGTATCCCAGCATCGCACCGCCGCAGATCACCATCGCTGCCGCCTATCCGGGTGCAAGCGCAGATACCACCGAGCGCGCGGTCACGCAGGTGATCGAGCAGCAGCTCACCGGCATCGACAACCTCGACTACTTCAGTTCCTCATCCAGCTCCAGCGGGCGCGCTTCGGTCACCCTGACCTTCAAGCCGGGCACCGACCCGGACATCGCACAGGTGCAGGTGCAGAACAAGGTCTCGCTGGCCACGCCGCGACTGCCGGGCGAAGTGACCCAGCAGGGCGTGGTGGTGGCGAAAGCCAACTCCGGCTTCCTGATGGTGGTGGCGCTGCGTTCGTCCAACCCGGCGTGGGATCGCAATGCGCTGTCCGACCTGTTGGCGTCGCGCGTGCTTGACCAGATTTCGCGCGTGGCCGGCGTGGGCAGCACCCAGCTGTTCGGCGGCGAATACGCGATGAACATCTGGCTGGATCCGGGCAAGCTGCAGGGCTATGGCCTGTCAGCCAGCCAGGCGCTGGCGGCGGTGCGTTCGCAGAACGTGCAGTTTGCTGCCGGTGCAGTCGGTGCTTCGCCGTCGCCGGATGAGCAGACGATGATGGCGACGGTGACGGCGGAAGGCCGTTACAGCACCGCCGAACAGTTCGGCGACATCATCCTGCGCGCGAATGGCGATGGCACCACGGTGCGCCTGCGTGACGTGGCCCGCATCGAAAAGGGCGCATCCAGCTGGGGTTTCGACAGCCAGTACAACGGTGCGCCGGCGGCGGGCTTCGCGGTGCAGCTGGCACCGGGGGCGAACGCGCTGGGCGTGGCCGATGCGGTCAAGAAGCGCATGGACGAATTGCAGGCCAGCTTCCCGCAGGGTGTGACCTGGTTCAGCCCTTACGACACCTCGACCTTCGTGCGCATTTCGATCAACGAAGTGGTGAAGACGCTGGCCGAAGCCATCGTGCTGGTGTTCCTGGTGATGCTGGTGTTCCTGCAGAACCTGCGCGCCACCCTGATCCCGACGCTGGTGATCCCGGTCGCGCTGCTGGGTACGTTCCTTGGCATGTACCTGTTCGGCTTCACCATCAACCAGCTGTCGCTGTTCGGCATGGTGCTGGCGATCGGCATCGTGGTCGATGACGCCATCGTGGTGATCGAGAACGTCGAACGCATCATGACCGAGGAAGGCCTGCCGCCGAAGGAGGCCACCCGCAAGGCGATGGGCCAGATCAGCGGTGCGGTGGTGGCGATCACCGTGGTGCTGGCGGCGGTGTTCGTGCCGTCTGCATTCCAGAGCGGCAGCGCCGGTGAAATCTACAAGCAGTTCGCGGTCACCATCGCGATGGCGATGGCGTTCTCCGCCTTCCTTGCACTGGGCTTCACCCCGGCGCTGTGCGCCACCTTGCTCCATCCGGGCGATGGCCACGAAGGCAAGAACCGTTTCGCGCGTGCCTTCAACCGCGTCTATGACCGCGTGCAGCAGACCTACGTCGGTCACATCAGCAGTGCGATCCGCCACACGCCGCGCTGGATGGCGGTGTTCGCGGCGCTGGTGCTGGCCTGCGGCTTCCTGTTCACGCGCATGCCCGGCAGCTTCCTGCCCGAGGAAGACCAGGGCTACGCGCTTGCCATCGTGCAGTTGCCGCCGGGTTCCACCCTGCAGCGCACGCAGAAGGTGTTCGAGCAGGTGCGCGGCGCGCTGGAGCAGCAGGAAGGTTTCGAGGGCATGATGCAGATCGCTGGCTTCAGCTTCGTCGGCCAGGGTGAAAACGTCGGCATGGCCTTCGTCAAGCTCAAGCCGTGGAGCGAGCGCAAGGTGACGGCACCGGAGTTCATCCAGAAGGCCAACGGTGCGCTGTACGGCATCCGCGATGCGCAGATCTTCGTCATCAACCTGCCCACCGTGCAGGGACTTGGCCAGTTCGGCGGTTTCGACATGTACCTGCAGGCGCGCGCCGGGCAGGAACGTGCGGAACTGAATCAGGCGATGGGTCAATTGCTTGGCGCTGCCGGCGCAAACACGGCGCTGACCGCAGTGCGCCCGAACACGCTGGCCCCGGCACCGCAGTTGAAGCTGGAAGTGGACCGCACGCAGGCGCAATCGCTGGGCCTGTCGGTCACCGACATCTACAGTGCGATCCAGCTGATGCTGGCGCAGGTCTATGTCAACGACTTCGTCGATGAGGGCCGCGTCAAGCGCGTCTATATGCAGGCCGATGGCGCGTTCCGTACCAGCGCGGATTCGCTGGGCCGGTTCTACACGCCCAGCCCGCAGGGCGCTTCGGCCAGCGGCGTGCCGGCGATGGTGCCGTTGTCCAACGTGGTCAAGCACGAGTGGATCGTCTCGTCGCCTTCGCTGAACCGCTACAACGGCTACCCGGCGGTGGAAATCACCGGCTCGCCGGCACCGGGCCACAGCTCGGGCGAGGCGATGCAGATCATGCAGGGCATCGTCGAGGAACAATTGCCGGAAGGCTTCGGCTACGACTGGACGGGCCAGTCCTATCAGGAAATCCTGTCCGGCAATCAGGCGCCAATGTTGATGGCGCTGTCGGTGCTGGTGGTGTTCCTGTGCCTGGCCGCGCTGTACGAAAGCTGGTCGGTGCCGGTGGCGGTGCTGCTGGTGGTGCCGCTGGGTCTTTTGGGCGCGATTTCGTTCTCGCTGCTGCGCGGCCTGCCCAACGACATCTACTTCAAGATCGGCATGATTACGGTGATGGGCCTGGCGGCGAAGAACGCGATCCTCATCATCGAGTTCGCCATCGAACAGCGCCAGCACGGCAAGCCGCTGCGCGAAGCCATCGTGGAGGCCGCGCGCCTGCGCTTCCGCCCGATCCTGATGACCTCGTTCGCCTTCATCATGGGCGTGTTCCCGCTGGCCGTATCCAGCGGCGCGGGTGCGAATGCGCGCCACGCCATCGGCACCGGCGTGATCGGCGGCATGCTGTTCGCCACCTTCCTCGGCCTGCTGATGATCCCGGTGTTCTACGTGGTCGTGCGGCGGATGCTGGGCGACAAGATGGACGAAGCGCCGAAGCTGGAAGCGGACGAAGCCTGAGTGCCTTGATGGCTCCCGGCGATGTTCGCCGGGAGCCAGGCACAAAAAACCCCGCGACTTCGCGGGGTTTTTCCATTGCGTCGATGGTGGCTATGGGTGGACTCGAACCACCGACCCCAGCATTATGAGTGCTGTGCTCTAACCAACTGAGCTACATAGCCGTA
>NZ_JASGED010000086.1:0-8556 GCF_047606765.1 Thermomonas sp.
GTTTGTTCAAACCTTCCTTAGGGAAGCTCTGAACAACTCCCGAAACGTCATCCCGGCGAAAGCCGGGATCCAGCTTTTTCAATGACTTACCAAACAGCTGGATTGGACAAACATTCGTTTGTCAGAAGCAGCCGGCTTTCGCCGGAATGACGGCTTGTTCAGACCTTCCTTAGGACGCCGGCCTGCCCCTGCGCTTCGCGCGCGGATGCGCGGCGTCATACACATTCGCCAGATGCTGGAAATCCAGGTGCGTGTAGATCTGGGTGGTGGCGATATCGGCATGGCCCAGCAATTCCTGCACGCCGCGCAGGTCGCCGGAGGATTCCAGCACATGGCTGGCAAAACTGTGCCGCAGCAGGTGCGGGTGGATGCGCTTGAGCACGCCCTGCCGCAGCGCCAGTTGCTTCATCCGCAACTGGATGGCACGCGGGCTGATCCGCTTGCCGCCGCGACCGGGGAAAACATGCGCATCATCGGCACCACCGGATTCCGCGCGCCACGCCTGCAATGCATTGCGCGCGTGCGAACCCACCGGAACGATGCGTTGCTTGCTGCCCTTGCCCAGCACGGTGACCAGACCGCCTTCGAAATCAAGGTCATGCCAGCGCAGCGCGCAGACTTCGGACAGGCGCAGGCCGGAGGAATAGAACAGTTCCAGCAATGCGCGGTCACGCAGGCCCAGCGGTGCGTCGGTCGCAGTTTCCACCAGTTGCACGGCTTCATCGACATCCAGCACTTGCGGCAGCTTGCGTGGTGCCTTGGGCGCACGCACGGATTGCGCGGGACTGGCTTGGATGCGGCCCTGTTTCAGCAGCCAGCGATACAGGCTGCGGCAGGCGGACAGGCGGCGTTGCAGGGATTTTGGCGACAGTCCGCGACGATGCTCGGATGCGACGAAGGCGCGGATGTCATCGGCCTGCATCGCAAGCAGGTCGCGACCCTTGGCCCATGTCTGCAGTGCGGCCAGATCGCGACGATAGGCGTCCTGCGTGTGCGTGGAGCCTTGCCGCTCGACTTCGAGATGCTTGAGGAAGTCGTCAATCACATTGCCGTCATGCCGGCGTACGCCGGCATCCAGCTCTTGTCCTTGCGCCCTGCGTTGCGGGGAAGGCATTGGTGCTTCCTCTCCCATTGTCGAAAAGCTGGACTCCGGCGTTCGCCGGAGTGACGAACCGGCTCAACCGAACCGCTGCAATCCGGTTGCCAGCGCCTCACCCATCATGCGCAAAAACAGCGTGCCCATGCCGGGGAAGAAGCGATTGGGATCATGGCTGCCCACTGCCACCAGCCCGGTGCCGGGCAGCGCCAGCAACGCCGAGCTTTGCACTTCATCGGCACGCGCGCCGTACAGCAGCGCGTTCTTGTCCGGATGCAGGCGACCACAGACCGGCTCGCCGCCACCGAGGATGTCGCGGAAGCCGTCAAGGCGCGGGTCGCCTTCGACCATGACCTGCAGCCAGTCGGCATCGTCGATGCCTGCCGCCGGGCGGAACGACACGATGCGCACCAGATCGCCCTGGAAATCCTCGGCCAGCGAAGCCGCCATCGCGCGCAATGTGGATGCGGCATCAGTCTGCTTCATCAGCGCCAGCGTGAGCTGATGCGTGCGCACGGCAAGGCGCTCGTTTTCCTGCGCATTGGCGAACAACTCATGCAGGCGACGCGACAACTCGCGGTTCTTGTCGCGCAGCACGTCCAGTTGATAGCTGGCCAGCGACGCGGTCGGGCCGCTTTCGCGCGGCACCACCAGGGTCAGGGCGAGATCCGGGAACTGCTGCAAGAAAGCGGGATGCCGGCGCAGCCATGCCGCCACTTCGTGCGCACCCAGCTTCTCCTTGTTGTCAAAATCCATCGTCACTGCAATGTCCCCTCGAAGACGAAGGTGGCCGGGCCACCCATGAAGATCGTACCGGTAGCTGCATCGATGCGGATGTGCAGGGTGCCGCCCGGCAGTGCCACCGCGACGCCGCGCACTGCATCCACATATCCGCGCCGCGCCAGCGAGGCCACCGCCGCGCATGCACCGCTGCCGCAGGCCAGTGTTTCACCAACGCCACGCTCGAACACGCGCAGGCGGATGCGGCCGGCATCCAGCACTTCGGCAAACCCGACGTTCACCGACTGCGGGAACGCCGCATTGTGTTGCAGCGCCGGCCCGATGCGTGCCACGTCTGCGGCATCGACATCGGGCACGAGGATCACCGCATGCGGGTTGCCCATCGACACCGCGCCGAAGCGCAGCGTTTCGCCATCGACATCCAGCGCGTATTCGTCGGCCTCGTCGAAGCCGGCCAGCAGCACATCCACAGGTGCAAAACGCGGCGCGCCCATGTCGATCACGAAGCCGCCATCTGCATCCCGCTGCACCGGATGCAGGCCGGCGGGGCTTTCGATGGCGAACGCAGCATTCGCCGGCGCTGCGCCATCGCGCACCAGCCACGCCGCGATGCAGCGCGCACCGTTGCCGCACTGGCCGGATGCCGAACCATCCGCGTTCCAGATGCGATACGAGGCCACCGCATCCGGCGAACGCGGTGGCTCCACCGTCAGCAACTGGTCGCAACCCACGCCGAACTTGCGATCCGCGATGCGTGCGCAGGTGGCGGCATCCGGCGGCGGCGAGCCGTCGCGCAAATCCAGCACGACGAAATCGTTGCCGGCACCGTGCATCTTCGTGAACCGCATTGACGCCTCAGGGCTGCGTGACAGGCTCGCCGGCATTGCCGGCTTCAGGCGCGGGCGCTTCCGGCTGCGCGGCGGGTTTGTCCGGCATCACCAGCGCGCCCTTGTTGCCACAGGCGGCGAGCAGGACAAGGACAGCACAAGCAAGGATGACGCGGCGGGTGGTTTTCATGAGCAGGAGTATAGGCGTGTGCCTGCTCCAGTTCACCTGCGATTGCGCCAGTAATCGGGCTTTTGGTGCAGGTTTGCCACCGCGATGACAACAATCTCCCCGCGGTCTTCCCATGGCTCGTAGATCAGGCCGTAAGGAAAGCGCCGCATCTGGCAACGGCGGATCGCCCCACCCATTGGATGCCATGAGAACGGAAAATCCACGATGCGGCCCAGCGCCGAACGTGCCTCATCCGCGAATTCACCGCCAAGACCTGCACGCTGTGCGTTGTAGTAGCGCACGGCATCGGCCAGCTCCTGCCGTGCAGGCAGCAGGAAACGGGGCTTCACGCGCCGCTGCCGCCTTGCCCTGCAAAAACCTCATCGGCATCGAACGCAGGCAATGCACCGGCGCGGTACGCCGCCATTCGATCCTCTGCCTCTGCAAGCCAGAGCGCATCCAATTCCGGATCGGGACGGTCAAGACTGGCGATCAATCCGTCGATGAGCGCAGCGCGTTCCAGCGATGGCAACCGCAGGGCATCGTGCAGCACGTTTTTGGCGATGGCGTTCATATGCGCACCTCGGATAAACCGGGCTCATGGTAGCGCGCTGCTTGCCAGCCTTACAGTGGACAATCGAACATCCTGATACACCCTGCGATGACGACAAGAACCAGGCCATCCACGATTAACGCGGTTCCGGGCGCAGCCAGAGCCATGTGGCGGTGATCGTCATGATCGCGGTACCAATCGCCGCCATCCACCACTTCGGCGCGGTCAGGAACATCAGCACCGCGCAGGCCGTCATCATTCCGATGGCAAGCCGCTTGGCTCGGCGGCTGACTGCGCCCTGCTCCTGCCAGTCGCGGATCATCGGGCCGAAGCGGCGATGCGCCAGCAGCCACGCATGCAAACGCTGCGAGCCACGCGCAGCGGCGAACGCGGCCAGCAACACGAACGGCACCGTCGGCAGCCCCGGCAGGAAGATGCCGATGAAGCCAAGGCCAAGGCTTGCGTAGGCCAGCAGCCACCAGAGCCAGCGGGTCACCGCTCTGCTCCTCCCCCTGCTTGCAGGGGAGGGAGAACATTACTTGCCAACATCCACGCCCAGCCGATCCAGCATGAAGCTGTACATCTCCGCCTGCTCGCGGTAGCGGCGGAAGCGGCCCGACTTGCCGCCGTGGCCGGCTTCCATGTTGGTGCGGAACACCACCGGCTCGCTTGATGTATTGAAGTCACGCAGTCGCGCCACGTACTTCGCCGGCTCCCAGTACTGCACCTGCGAATCCCACAGCCCGGTGCCAACGAACATCGCCGGGTAGGCCTTCTTTTCCAGATTGTCATAAGGCGAATAGGTGACGATGTAGTCGTAGAACGTTTTCTGCTCCGGGTTGCCCCATTCGTCGTATTCGTTGGTGGTCAGCGGGATCGTCGGATCGAGCATCGTGGTCACCACATCCACGAACGGCACCTGCGACAGGATCACGCGATATTTCTCCGGCGCCATGTTGGAAATCGCGCCCATCAGCAGGCCACCGGCACTGCCGCCGTGCGCGGCCACGCGATCCGGCGCTGCATAACCTTCCTTCACCAGGAAATCGGTCACGTCGATGAAGTCGGTGAAGGTGTTTTTCTTGTGCAGCAGCTTGCCGTCCTCGTACCACTTGCGGCCCATCTCCTGACCGCCGCGAATATGCGCGATGGCGTAGGCCATGCCGCGATCCAGCAGGCTGACCGCCGTCGCGCTGAAGCCGGGATCCATCGACATGCCATAACTGCCGTAGCCGTATTGCAGCAGCGCGGCCTTGCCGTTCTTTTCGAAGCCCTTCTTGTAAACGATGGACACGGGCACCTTGGTGCCATCGCGTGCTGTCGCCCACAGGCGTTCGGTCACGTACTGCGACGGGTCGTAGCCCGGCACCGGCTGCTGCTTGAGCAGGCGGCGCTCGCCGGTTTTCACGTTCAACTCGTACACCGTGGCCGGCGTGGTCATCGAGGTGTAGCTGTAGCGCACCCAGTTGGTGCCTGGCTCGCTGTTGACGTCCAGCCCCATCGAATAGGCAGACTCGTCGGCCTTGATGTATTCCTCGCTGCCGTCCGGCTTCAACAGGCGCAGACGCTCCAGTCCGCCAGAGCGTTCGGCGATGGCGGTGAAGCCATCGAACACCTCATGAGTTTCAATGAACACGTCATCGCGATGCGCCACCAGATCCTTCCAATCCTTGCGCGATGTGCTGTCGCTTGGAGCCGTGACCAGCTTGAAATTGGTGGCACCGCCTGCGTTGGTACGGATCACCCAGTGGTCGCCGAAATGGTCGGCATCGTATTCAACGTCGCGCGCGCGCGGGGCCAGCACCTTGAACTCACGCGGATCGGCCGCAGGCGCGTAGCGGAACTCGTTCGACACGGTGCTGTCCAGCGCGATGACGATGTACTTGTCGTCGCGGGTGCGCGCGATGCCCATGTAGAAGGTGTCGTCCTTTTCCTCGTAAACGACCGGGTCGTTCTTCGGGTCGGTGCCGAGCACATGCTTCTTCACCCGCGTGGTCAGCAAGGTTTCCGGATCGTTCTCGATGTAGAACAGGGTCTTGCCGTCGTCGGCCCAGATCAGGTTGGCGGAAACGCCGGTGATCGTGTCGGGATAAGTCTCGCCCGTCTCCAGATTCTTGAAGCGCACGGTGTACTGGCGGCGGCCGTTGGTGTCGTCCGCATAGGCCAGCAACCGGTTGTCCTGACTGATCGCGTAGTCGCCGACGCTGTAGTAATCCTTGCCCGCAGCCAGTGCGTTCACATCAAGCAACACTTCTTCACCCTTGAAGTCGCCGGCTTCGTTGGCCTTCTGGATCGAAAGCGCATCGATGCCGTCGCCATCCTTGCGGCGCGCGTGGATCGGATAGTCCTTGCCGGCTTCGAAGCGCACGTAATACCAGTACCCGCGATCACGATGGGGCACGCTGGCATCGTCCTGCTTGATGCGCGCCACGAACTCATCAAAGAGCTTGTCCTGCACCGGCTTCAGCGGTGCCAGCACGGTATCGGCATAGGCGTTCTCGGCTTGCAGATAGCCGAGCATCGCCTTGTCCTCGCGCTTGTCATCGCGCAGCCAGTAGTACTCGTCCTGTCGCTGCGCACCATGCGGGGCTTTCACCACATGCGGTTTCTTTTCGGCGTCTGGCGGGGTCTGGGCGTTGGCGATGCTGGTCATGAGGACAAGGCCGATGGCGAGGAGATTGGGTTTCATGGCAGGCATCCTTACTTCGTCAACTGCTGCCACAGGAAGGTATAGGCCAGCGCGTTCATGTGCGCGGCCTGCGCGTTGTTGGCTGCGCCGCCGTGACCACCTTCGATGTTTTCGTAATAGCGCACGTTTTTGCCGGCGGCTTCCATCTTCGCCATCATCTTGCGCGCATGGCCGGGATGCACGCGGTCATCCTTGGTCGAGGTGGTGAACAGCGTGGCCGGGTAGTCTTTCGACGCATCGAACAGGTGATACGGGCTGAAGGTCTTGATGAACTCCCAGTCAGCCGTATCCGGGTCGCCGTATTCGGCCATCCACGAGGCGCCGGCCAGCAAGTGGCTGTAACGCTTCATGTCCAGCAGCGGCACCTGCACCACGATGGCACCGAACTTTTCCGGGTACTGCGTGAGCATGTTGCCCATCAGCAGGCCACCGTTGCTGCCGCCCATCGTGCCGAGATGCTTGGGCGATGTGATTTTCTTCGCCACCAGATCATCGGCAATCGCGGCAAAGTCTTCATAGGCCTTGTGGCGGTTGGCCTTCAGCGCAGCCTGATGCCAGCGCGGGCCGTATTCGCCACCACCACGGATGTTGGCAAGCACGTACACGCCGCCCTTTTCCAGCCAGCCCTTGCCGATGCCGCCGGAATAGCCCGGCGTCATCGATACCTCAAAGCCACCGTAGCCGTACAGCAAGGTCGGTGCCTTGCCATCGAACTTGAGCGCCTTCGGACGAACAAGGAAGTACGGCACTTTCGTCCCGTCCTTGCTGGTGGCGAAGTGCTGCTCGATCACGTTCTTGCTGCCATCGAAGAACACCGGGTTGGACTTCAACACTTCCGGCTGCTTGCCGACCTCCGCGATGGATAGCGTGGTCGGCGTCAGGAAGTCGGTGGCGGTCAGCCATACCGCATTGCTTTCGTCCGGATCGACCGCGTCCACGCCGACAGTGCCGATGGTCGGCGCGCCGACGAAGGCCGACGTCGCCCAGCCGTCCTTGCCCGGCGTCAGCACGGACAGGCGGTTCTTCACGTCCTCCATCACGTTGAGGATCAGGTGATCCTTCGTCCAGGTGTAGCCGGCCAGCGAGGTATTGGCGCTCGGCTCGAACAACGCGGTGAATTCGCGCTTGCCGGCCATGAAATCGTTGAAGTTGGTGACGATCAGCGAACCGGGCTGGCAGGTCTTGCCACCGGCTTCATACGGCTCGCGCAGTTCCAGCAGCAGCCAATCCTTGTGGACATTCTTCTGCGCGGAGTTCGGTGCATCCACCTTCACCAGGCTGCCGTCCGCATTGCGCAAGTAAATCTCATCGTTATAGAAAGCGATGGTGCGGTTGACGAAATCGCGCTGGTGGCCCGGCGTGTGGTCGCGCCCGGCGGCGATGTACATGTCGCCCGGCTTGCCTTCATAGATGGTCTTCGCTGCCGACATCGGCGTGCCGCGCTTCCACTCCTTCACGATGTTGGGATAGCCGGAACTGGTCAGCGTGCCTTCGCCGAAATCGGTGAATACATAGACCGTGTCCTCGTCAATCCAGCCCAACCCGCCCTTTGCCTCCGGACGGAAGAAGCCATCCTGCACGAACTGCTTGGTGGTCAGGTCGAACTCGCGGGTGACATCGGCATCGGAACCGCCGGGCGAAAGCGCGATCAGGCAGCGCTGGTACTTGGGGCGCAGGCAGTTTGCACCGTGCCAGACCCATTTGGTGCCCTCGGCAGCGTTGAGCGCGTCGAGGTCCAGCACGGTTTCCCACTTCGGATCGGGCTTGCGGTATTCGGCCAGCGTGGTGCGACGCCAGATGCCGCGCTCGTGCTGCTTGTCCTTCCAGAAGTTGTAGTAGTAATCGCCCATCTTGCCGACGCCGGGAATCCTGGCGTCGGAATCAAGGATTGCACGGATGTCGGCTTCAAGCTGCTGGAACGCCGGCGTGCCGGCGATTTCGGCTTCGGCCTTGGCATTGCGCGCCTTCACCCACTCCAGTGCTTTCTCGCCCTGCACGTCTTCCAGCCAGATGTAGGGGTCGTCATCGGGCGGCGTTTGCGCGGTGGCACCACCGGCAAGGGCGAGGCCCGCAATCAGGCAGGCATTGGACAACTGGGACATGGCAAGACTCCGGGTGAATCGGGGAATCCCGGAACGCTAGCACAGCGCCGGTTCGCGCCCGATGTGCCGAAACTCACGCCACCTTGCGCAATTGCACGGCCTGCGCACGACGACCACGGCAGCGCCGTGCCTGCACCCGACGCCGACGCGGCAGCCGCAACGCGACCTGCGGCAACGGGAAGCAACGCAGGCTCCACCACGCCGCCAGCGGCATGCCCAGCAGCCACAGCGGCAACCAGCCAAACCACTGGCTGCTGCCGCGCGCGGCGGGGATCAGCAACACGGCCAGCGCACCGAGGATCACGGCATGGCGCAGGATGGAATCAAGATCGCGATGGGTCATGGCGGCGGCTCCTGTCTGAGTGCAGGCAGGTTGCAA
>NZ_JASGED010000087.1:0-48712 GCF_047606765.1 Thermomonas sp.
CGCACCACGTCTTCCACGCTGCGGTTGTGGCCGAGGTGGATCACCTCCGCGCCCTGGGCCTGGATCAACCGGCGCATGATGTTGATCGCGGCATCGTGGCCGTCGAACAGGCTGGCGGCGGTGACGAAGCGCAGCGGCGTGGCGTCGGGCTGTTGCTGCGGCACATGCTTGTCGAAAGGCGTAGCGGCGGGCGTGCTCATGCGCGGCGTTCCGGCGTGTTGCGAAGATGGTTTCGATTGTAACCCTGCCCCCGCGCGTGGCCCTGGGCCATACCCTTGCGTATTCAGACCGGCATCGGACGATGGCTTAGAATGCGCGCCCTGCGCCACCCGCCCTGCCCGTCCAAGGCGCATCCACCGGGTTTCCAACCTCCTCAACCACCGTCGGCACCGATGGCTTCCACGCGGTACCGGCCGGAGTTCTCCCATGATCTTCGAAACGCTCGACACCTTCGGCCACGAACAGGTCGTGTTCTGCCACAACAAGGACGCCGGCCTGAAGGCGATCATCGCCATCCACAACACCGTGCTGGGCCCGGCGCTGGGCGGCACCCGCATGTGGCCGTACCGGAGTGAAGCCGAAGCGCTGAATGACGTGCTGCGGCTGTCGCGCGGCATGACCTACAAGAACGCAGTGGCCGGCCTGAACATCGGCGGCGGCAAGGCGGTCATCATCGGCAACCCGGCCACCGACAAGTCCGAGGCGTTGTTCCGCGCGTTCGGCCAGTTCGTGGAATCGCTGGGCGGGCGCTACATCACCGCCGAGGACGTGGGCATCGACGTCAACGACATGGAATACGTCTATCGCGAAACCGAGTACGTCACCGGCGTGCATCAGGTGCATGGCGGTTCCGGTGATCCTTCGCCGTTCACCGCCTACGGCACCCTGCAGGGCCTGCTGGCGACACTCAACCGCAAGTTCGGCGACGAAGACGTGGGCAAGTATTCCTATGCCGTGCAGGGTCTGGGCCACGTTGGCATGGAATACGTGAAGCTGTTGAAGGAACGCGGCGCAAAGCTCTTCGTCACCGACATCAACCAGTCGCTGGTGGACAAGGCCGTGTCCGAATACGGCGCGGAAGCGGTGGCACTGGACGACATCTACGACGTGCCGGCAGACGTGTATTCGCCCTGCGCGCTGGGCGGCACCGTCAACGAACAAACCCTGCCGCGCCTGAAGTGCAAGGTCATCTGCGGCGCGGCCAACAACCAGCTGGCGAGCAACGAAATTGGCGATGAAGTGGTGCGTCGCGGCATCCTGTACGCGCCGGACTATGCGGTGAATGCCGGCGGCGTGATGAACGTGGCACTGGAGCTGGACGGCTACAACCGCGAGCGCGCGATGCGGATGATGCGCACGATCTACCACAACCTTTCGCGCATCTACGAAATCGCAGATCGCGACAACATCCCGACCTACATGGCTGCCGACCGTCTTGCCGAAGAGCGCATCGAGAAGATCGGCAAGCTGAAGCTGCCGCTGGGGCGTGGGCGCACCCGTTTCCAGGGGCGCATTCGCGGGCATTGACAACCCGCCCTGCGTTATCGGCTTGATCGTAGGTATCGAGCTTGCTCGACACACAGTGCGGAGCAAGCTCCGCACCTACGGCCAAGCCCATTGCATTGCGCCACCCATCACACCTGTGAGACCTGCACATGCGTCCATTTCCCCTCGGCGATGACATCGATGCCCTGCGCGAGGCGGTGCGCCGCTTTGCCGAAACCGAAATCGCGCCGCGCGCGGCGAAGATCGACGAAGACAATGCCTTCCCGCAGGATCTGTGGCCGAAGCTCGGCGAAATGGGCCTGCTGGGCATCACCGTGCCGGGTGCGCATGGCGGCAGCGAAATGGGTTACCTCGCGCATCTGGTGGCGATGGAGGAAATCAGCCGCGCTTCCGGCTCCGTGGGGCTGAGCTATGGCGCGCATTCCAATCTGTGCGTCAACAATCTGCATGCCAACGGCAACGATGCACAGCGCGCGAAGTACCTGCCGAAGCTGTGCAGCGGGCAGTTCAAGGGCGCGCTGGCGATGAGTGAGCCGGGCGCAGGCTCCGACGTGGTGGGTTCGATGAGTTGCCGCGCCGAGTTGAGAGGCGATGTGTGGGTCGCCAACGGCAACAAGATGTGGATCACCAACGGCCCGGAAGCCGACGTCCTCATCGTCTATATGCGCACCGCCAGCCGCGAGCTGGGCAGCAAGTGCATGACCGCCTTCATCGTCGAAAAGGGCATGCAGGGCTTTTCCACCGCGCAGAAGCTGGACAAGCTGGGCATGCGCGGCAGCAACACCTGCGAGTTGGTGTTCGAGAACTGCGAGATCCCGCAGGAGAACGTGCTGGGCGAAGTCAACAACGGCGTGAAGGTGCTGATGAGCGGCCTGAACACCGAGCGCCTTGTGCTGTCAGGCGGGCCGCTGGGATTGATGCAGGCGGCGCTGGACATCGCCCTGCCTTATGTGCGCGAGCGCCGGCAGTTCGGGCAGGCCATCGGCACCTTCGGCATCATGCAGGCCAAGATCGCCGACATGTACACCGCGCTGCAGTCCAGCCGCGCCTTCGCCTATCAGGTGGCGCGTGATTACGACGCCGGCCACAAGAGCCGCATCGACGCCGCGTCCTGCCTGCTGCATGCAAGCGAAGCGGCCGTGCAGGTGGCGCTGGAAGCCATCCAGACCCTCGGCGGCAACGGCTACATCAACGAGTTCGCCACCGGGCGCATCCTGCGTGATGCCAAGCTGTACGCGATTGGCGCAGGCACCAATGAAATCCGGCGGATGCTGATCGGGCGCGAGTTGTTCGCCGGCAACAGCTGATCTGGTTTTCTCCCTCTCCCGCTTGCGGGAGATGGCTGGAGAGGGGTAATCCCTCACTTGAGGACTCGGCGCTGCGCGCCTCGAACCCCTTCCCAGCCTCCCCCTGCAAGCAGGGGGAGGAGTTGACGCTCAAAACCGATACAACGCCTGCACCGACGCCATGCTGCTTTCATTCACGTCACTGCGGCGGCGGCTCAGGTCGAAGCGGAACACGGCATTCCCGCTCACGGCATTCAGGCCGATGCCGAACAACTGGCTGCGCTGCGCCAGCCCGATGCCTTGCAGCGGTGCCCACTGCGACAGGCCGGTGTAACTCGCATCGAAAGCGAAGCCGTCCGCCGACAGCGTGCGCTGCCATTCGGCGCGCGCATCCGCAGTGAACGCGACATCACCCACGCGCCAGCCGCGCGTGGCGCGCATGCCGCCAAAGGCCTGCCAGCGACTGCTGTCCCATGCGTTCGCACGCAGGCCAAAGCCGGTCGCGCTGCCTTCGGCGAAGCCATCGTTGGCGATGCGCACGTACTGGCTGCCGAGATACGGCGTCAGCGCGAACGCACCGGCATCGAAACGCCTGCCCACTTCACCGGACAGCGCGAGGTAATCGCCGGACAGCTGCGTCGCCACGGCATCGCGCAGCGCGCCGAGTTGCAGGTTGCGCTGCATCTGGCGGTCATAGCTGCCTGATGCAAATTGCGCCCGCGCCTGCCACGGCCCCTGCCAGCTGGCTGCGTATAGCTGCAGCTCGCGCTGGCGACCACGGCTGCGATCCCCGAACGCGCTCAGCCAGCTGGATTGTTCAAGGCGGTTCATCGCCACGCCCAGCACCGCATGCTCGCCCAGCCGCCAGTCGTTGCCGATCATCTCGCCGGCGGCATCCATGCTGACGCTGTCGAAACCGGCCTGCGCCAATACGCCGCCGCTGGACAGGTCGCGATACCAGCCGCCACTGGCCTGCGGGCGGCGCGCCAGCGTATCGATGCGACCATCCAGCGTGCGCCGGCCCGCGTCGATGGCATCCAACGTCATCGATGCCGACGCAGCATGCAGCTCGCCCGACAGGCTGCGCAGCGAGGCATCCGCACTTGCAATGCTGGTGGACTGCTGCAACGCGCCTGCGGCATCGATGAACGTGGCACCGATGCCGACGGGCTGCAGCCCGGACAGTTGCCCGTCGATGGCCTGCATCGCCGATTCCACGCGCGCCGCCGAGGCGATGCTGATGCCATCCAGACCCAGGCCCGCCACGGCATTGGCCACGTTGATGCGGTTGATGTTGAGGAAGACGTTGTTGGCGTCGTAGCCCAGCGACGCATCCAGGAACACGTTGGACGCTGCCTTCAACGAGGAGAAGCTGCCGCTGACGCCGCCATTGGCGGTCAGCAGGGTTTCCTTCGCACTGGTGGTGTAGCCGGTCTTGACCCCGAGGATGGACATGGTGCCGGCAAGGCTGGCGCTGCCGGTGACCTGCAGTTTGCTGCCCAGCCAAACGCCAAGATTGCCGGTGGAAGACTGGGTGTAGTTGCCGGCGATGCTGGCAGGCGTGCTTGCTCCGCTCAGGAACTTGCCACTGTTGCTGACGTTGCCGCCAAACGCGCCGCTGGCCCAGACCGTACCCGCGCTGGCGATGGTGAGATTCGACTGCAGGCCCTTGCGCACATCCAGCCCGCCGGCGTTGACCTGGGTCGCGCCGGTGAACTTGCCGGCCTCGGCCAGGGTCAGATTGCCGCTGCCGTTCTTGACCAGCCCGCCGCTGCCGATGATTTCGTTGCGCCACACCGAATTGCCGGTGAACGACACGCTGAAATCACCCCATGCGAAGTTGCTCGGGCCCATCGCCGCCTTGGTGACATCCAGCAAGCCCCAGCCAAAGACCGTATCCACGCCCGCTGCGCCGAGATCCTTGGCCCCGCCAAGAATCGCCTGGCGCACCTGGTCGTTGGTGAAATACGGGAACGCCGCCCACACCACCGCCGCAGTACCGGACACCTGCGGCGCGGCATACGACGTGCCACCGCCTTGATACAGGCCACTGGTGGCCTGCGAAGTCGCGTCCGGGTCAATGAAGACCACGTTGCCCGGCGCGACCAGGCAGTAGTTCATGGCCGGCCCGCATTCCTGCGAATAGCTGGTCAGTTGGGTCGGATTGAGCGGATCCAGCGCGCCCACCGTCAGCCAGCCCTTTTCCAGCTCCGCATCGTTCGCCAGCGTGGGCAGCATGGCGTTGTCGGAAGGTTGCGAACGGAAACGCGAATCCTCGCCACTGTTGCCGCTGGCAAACACGATGATGCCGCCACGGTTCACCGTGAAATCCTTCCACGCCGTCGCAAGCTCGGTGGTCAGCGCCGGATCGTTCCAGTACAGACCACCCCACGAGTTGTTGATGATCTTGGCACCGGCATTCGCCATTTCCGCGTTCAAATCGCGGAAAAATGCGCCGTAACCATCGCCTGCCGTGATTTCGTTGCCCTCGCCAGAACCATCGTCGCTCGGCGGTGCATCACTGATGATGCGCGAGGAGACGATGGAGGCATCCTGCGCCACGCCACCGCCCCAGGTGGCGGTATTGCCCGAATTGGTGCCATCGCTATTGAGGTAATTGCCCAGCGCCGGGCGACCGGCGGCGAGCGACGCCACCACGGTGCCATGCCCGACGGCGTCATCCACGCTGAGATCGTTGCCGCATGCTGCCGTGGTGCAGATGTGGATGAAGCTCTTGGTCACCCGTCCGCTCAGCGTGGGGTGGTTGCGGTTCACGCCGGAATCCATGAAGCCGATGGTCACGCCCTGCCCCTTCAAGCCGGCGCCCAGCGCGCCCGCCGCATTGGTCAACAGCAGGTGACGATTGAGGCTGTTGTTGGTCAGCGCAAGCGGAGCGGCCAGCGTTGGAATGGTCGGCGGATTGACCGTCAGCGTGGCATCGTTGGCAACCGTGGGCGTGAAATCCAAGCCGGTTGGCGGCGTGGGCGTGCTGGGGGTTGTTGGCGTCGAGCGCACATTGCTGCCGCCGCCCCCGCACGCCGCCAGTGCCAGCGCGATGGCGCAGGGCAATACGGCAGCCGCATGCAGGCGGCGGATTGACGATGTGTTAGATGCGTTGCTGTTCATGATGTTCCTTGCTTCCCCGTTGCGCAGGCCACCGTTCTGGTGGATTGCTTGCGCGCCCTTTGTAAGCCCCGCGCCTGATTCGCGCAATGCGGGATTCCCGTATCCCGGCAAGCGGTCGCATTTCACGCAATAATCGGCGCTTCCGGCCATCCGGCCTCCTGCCCGGAGCTTTCCTCATGAGCGACGTCGTCATCGTTGGTGCCAAGCGCACCGCCATCGGTTCCTTCCTCGGCCAGTTCACCGGCACGCCCACGCCGGCACTGGGTGCAGCTGCGATCTCCGCCGCGCTGGCGCAGTCCGGCATCCCGGCGGACAAGGTGGACGAGGTCATCATGGGCTGCGTGTTGCCGGCCGGTCTCGGCCAGGCACCGGCGCGGCAGGCCTCGCGTGCCGCCGGCATCCCCGATGCCGCCGGCTGCACCACCATCAACAAGGTCTGCGGCTCCGGCATGAAGGCGGTGATGCTGGCCCACGACATCATCAAGGCCGGCTCCGCGCAGACGGTGGTTGCCGGTGGCATGGAATCGATGACCAATGCCCCGCACCTGCTGAACGGCTCACGCACCGGCCTGCGCTTCGGCAACGGCGAACTGGTCGATCACATGGCCTGGGACGGCCTGACCAATCCCGAGGACGGCAAGGCGATGGGCGTGTTTGGCGATGCCACCTGCGCCCAATATGGCCTGGATCGCGCCACCGTCGATGCCTTTGCCGCCGAAAGTGTGAAGCGCGCACAGGCCGCGCAGGCCGCTGGCGCGTTCGCCGCCGAAATCGCCCCGGTCACGGTCAAGAGCCGCAAGGGTGACGTGCTGATCGACAAGGACGAGGAACCGGGCAAGATCGACCCGGCCAAGATCCCCGACCTGCGCCCGGCCTTCGGCAAGGAAGGCGTGCTGACCGCCGCCTCGTCCTCCAAGATTTCCGATGGTGCCGCCGCACTGGTGGTGATGTCGTCCGCTGCCGCCACTGCCGCCGGCGCAACGCCACTGGCGCGCATCGTCGCGCACGCCACCCATGCGCAGGCACCGGAATGGTTCACCACCGCGCCGGTTGCGGCCATCAAGACGGTATTGGACAAGGCAGGCTGGACGGTGGCCGACGTGGATCTGTTCGAAGTCAACGAAGCCTTTGCCTGCGTGGCGATGGCGCCAATGAGCGACCTTGGCATCCCACATGGCAAGCTGAACGTGAACGGTGGTGCGTTGGCCTTGGGCCATCCCATCGGCGCGTCCGGCGCACGCCTGCTGGTCACCCTGATCCATGCGCTGAAAGCCCGTGGTGGCAAGCGCGGCGTGGCTTCGCTGTGCATTGGCGGCGGCGAGGCGGTGGCACTGGCACTGGAACTGGCGTAAACACCGCCGCAAGCACTGAACGCACAACGCAAAAAAAATCGTCTAACCGCTTGACACGCGACAATGGCTTGTCATCATGTTAGGGGCGCGCGGTTCGCGCGTTGTCCTAACACCCCATTCATCCAAGGAAATCGCATCATGTCCATCAACAAGATCCTGCTGGCGATGGCGCTGGGCCTGGCTCTGACCGCTTGCAACAAGCAGGAAGCCGCTGCCGAAGCCACCGCCGACGCCGCTGCTGCTGCCGACGCTGCCCAGGCCACCGCCGACGAAGCCGCTGCCACCGCCGACGCTGCCACCGCTGACGCCGCCCAGGCTGCTGCCGACACCGCCGCCCAGGCTGCCGACGCTGCTGCCGCTTCCGCTGAAGCCGGTTCCGCCGAGGCTGCTGGCCAGGCTGCCGATGCCGCCGAGCAGGCTGCCGACGCTGCCGAAGCCGCTGTCGAAGAAACCAAGTAATCGAGACGGCGACTCTTCGCCCTATCAATTACGCAGAATCGGAGAAGCCGTCGGTACGCCGACGGCTTTTTCGTACCCCCGGCCCGCCGGGGTTGTTGTAAGTCAGTGAACGACCCGCCGGCCCTGCCGGATCGCTAAGCGCACTGGCGTTGCCTGATCCGAAAACCGCTGTAATTTCAGACAACCCTTTCTGGAGAGAATCATGAACACCAAGCTCTACGTGCTCCTTGCCGCTGGCGTCCTCGCTCTGTCGGCCTGCAAGAACGAAGCCACCGAAGCCGCTGCCGCCGACGCGGCTGCCGCATCCGAACAGGCTGCCGACGCTGCCAGCGACGCCGCCGCTGCTGCCGGTGACGCTGCCGCCGCTGCTGGCGACGCTGCCGCTGCCGCTGCCGACGCAACCGTCGATGCAACCGCCGACGCCGCTGCTGCCGCCACCGACGCGACTGTTGACGCTGCCGCTGCTGCCGGCGACGCCGCTGCCGCTGCCGGTGACGCGACCGTTGACGCCGCCAAGGACGCAGCCGCTGCTGCTGCCGGTGCCGTCAAGGATGGCGCTGCCAAGGTCGAAGAAGCCGCCAAGAAGTAAGCCGCTTCGCGACATTGCTGTACAAGGAAGGCCCGCTTCGGCGGGCCTTCTTCTTTTTGGGGCGTTATCCTTGCCGGCTACGCATACATGGCCTGCCGCATGCCCGCGCTGACCTCGCAACTCGATACCCGCTCGCAGGATTTCCTCGACAACACCGCGCACCATCGCGAACTGGTGGCCGAACTCGACCGCCGGCTGGCCCGTGCGGCGGACGGTGGCGGCGAGAAGGCGCGTGCCAAACATGTCGAACGCGGCAAACTGCTGCCGCGCGAGCGCATCGACGCCCTGCTCGACCCGGGCTCGCCCTTCCTTGAAATCGCGCCACTGGCCGCCGAAGGCATGTACGACGATGCCGCGCCTGCGGCAGGCATGGTCTGCGGCATCGGGCGCGTGTGCGGGCAGGAAGTCGTCATCGTCGCCAACGACGCCACCGTCAAGGGCGGCACCTATTTCCCGATGACGGTGAAGAAGCACCTGCGCGCACAGGACGTGGCACGCGAGAACAAGCTGCCCTGCATCTACCTGGTCGATTCCGGCGGCGCGTTTTTGCCCTTGCAGGACGAGGTGTTTCCCGACAAGGAACACTTTGGCCGCATCTTCTACAACCAGGCGCGGATGAGCGCCGAAAACATCCCGCAGGTCGCGGTGGTGATGGGCAGTTGCACGGCCGGCGGCGCCTACGTGCCAGCGATGTGCGATGAATCCGTGATCGTGAAGGAACAGGGCACGATCTTCCTCGGTGGCCCGCCGCTGGTGAAAGCGGCCACCGGCGAGGTGGTGGATGCCGAGACGCTTGGCGGCGCAGACGTACACACCAGCATTTCAGGCGTGGCCGACCACTTCGCCGAGGACGACCGGCATGCGCTGGAAATCGCGCGCGGCATCGTTGCCAGCTTCAACCGCAGGAAAGTGCTGCCGGTGGCAACCCAGCCCGTGCGCGAGCCGCTCTACTCCGCCGAGGAGTTGTACGGCATCGTGCCGAAGGACGCGCGCCGCCCGTTCGACATCCGCGAGGTCATCGCCCGCGTCACCGACGGCAGCGAATTGCAGGAATTCAAGGCGCGCTACGGCAAGACGCTGGTGACCGGCTTCGCGCACCTGCACGGCTACCCGGTTGGCATCGTCGCCAACAACGGCATCCTGTTCGCGGAAAGCGCGCTCAAGGGCGCGCACTTCATCGAGCTGTGCAACCAGCGCGGCATCCCGCTGGTGTTCCTGCAGAACATCACCGGCTTCATGGTCGGCAAGAAGTACGAGCAGGCCGGCATCGCCAAGGATGGCGCGAAGATGGTGACGGCGGTGGCCTGTAGCCATGTGCCCAAGTTCACGGTGGTCATTGGCGGCAGCTTTGGCGCAGGCAACTACGCGATGTGCGGCAGGGCTTATGGGGCAAGGTTCCTGTGGATGTGGCCGAACGCGCGCATCAGCGTGATGGGCGGCGAACAGGCCGCCAGCGTGCTGGCAACGGTGAAGCGCGACGGCATCGAAGCAAAAGGCGGTGTGTGGACGCCCGAGGAAGAAGACGCCTTCAAGACGCCGATCCGCCAGCAGTACGAGGATCAGGGCAACCCCTACTACGCCACCGCGCGGCTGTGGGACGACGGCATCATCGACCCTGCCGATACCCGCCGCGTGCTGGGGCTGGGGCTGTCCGCCGCGCTCAACGCGCCTATCGAAGACCGGACACGCTTCGGCGTGTTCCGGATGTAAGCCACGATCTTGCAGGCCGGGATGTGATGTCCATCGCGCTCAACGACTTGCGCGATGATCTTCCCGCATTCAGGAAGATAGTTGCGCTAAATCGGTGATAGCCTCGGCAGTCCGCCCCCGAGGAGATTGCCACATGGCTATCTGGAAAGACCCGAGTCCGGCCCCCAAGGCCAATGAACCCGCCCGCTTCGACCTGGCATCGCCGACGCCCACCGACGAGCCTGTAGCACCAGCATCAACGCCCACGCCGATCCGCGCGGTGGAAACTGCCGCGCGTGAATCGGTGATCGCCGCCGATCTCGCCATCGAAGGCAAGATCGAAGGCAGCGGCCACGTCCGCATCGCCGGCAAGTTCAAAGGCGACGTCAAGGTGCAGGGCAACCTGACCATCGAACAAGGTGCCAAGGTCGCCGGCGGCGTGTCCGCCAACAAGGTGACATTGGCCGGCGAGCTGGAAGGCAACATCGCCTCCGCCCAGCAGGTGGAATTGCAGCAGAGCGGCGTCATCAATGGCGACCTGAAGGCCGGCACCCTGACCGTGGCGGCTGGCAGCCGCATTCGCGGCCATGTGGAATGCGGCTGGGGCGACAAGGATGGCAAGTCCGCAGGCAAGCCGGAGAACGGCAGCGCCGCATGAGCGCCATCCGCCCGGGAACGGCAGGTGCCACCCGCACCTGCCCGCACTGCAAAGCTACCATCCTGGAAAGCTCGGCGGTCTGTCCGGCCTGCCGTGGGCATCTGAAGTTCGATGCCCCGGCCATCGACGCCGCCCAGCGCTTCGTGCCGCTTAAAGTGGAAGGCACGGTGAACGCGCTGGATGACAATGCGTTCGAGTACACGATGGTGGTGGTGATCCGCAACGAACGCGGCGAGGAAGTCGGTCGCCACGTGGCGGGCGTCGGCGCGGTGTTTCCCGGCGAATCACGCAGCTTCAGCGTGACGGTGGAAGCGGTGCCGGCAAGTGGCAAAAAGCGGTTGAAGCACTAGCTAGGCGCTTAGGCGCAAGACCCTGCCGCCGTTCATTCCAGAACCCGAGGAAACAACCGGCGTGCCGATGAAGAAAAAAGCCAGCCGAAAAAGAAGACGAAGCCCCGCAGTGCGGGACTTCGCTGCCTTTCAAAACATACTGGCTATTTGAACTTGCAAACTACGTCGGCATTGCCCCAGTTAACTTGCAGAGCGTATGAGTCAGCCGATTTCAGTGGCACCACTTCCGCAACCAGGTCGCCTTTACAATAACGGTCAATGCCCCCATAAGCCACTTGTGCTTTTCGCCACCCATTGGCTTCCATTCGCTTCTGACCGTCCGCGGTTGTGAGCGCATCACCTGTCGCTCTCATATGCACACGTGCAGAGATGTAGACAGATTTCTTGTCGAATATTTCAACCTCGGACGACCTTGTGCCAGGGAAAGCCACAGTCACTTCATCCAACTCTCTGCAAATGGTCTCTCGGCTTGGTCTGGAAGATTTTCTCAAATAGCGCATATGACCAATGACGAGGTAAAAGCAGGCCGCGATAAAAGCCAGGCCGATTACATTCACGAAAATAGGTCGCAGTGACATCCTCACCACCCCGGCAACGACCACGGCGTTTGGGCACCGACGGAACCAGGCGAGACTTCTACACCAGCACCAACTCCATAGAGAATCGCACCGCCGCTACCAGGGGAATAGGCGGCACCACCGCCGATGACGCCGTGTGCTGTGGCGGAATAGCCAAGACCAGTAAGGAACTTATCCGTCTTAGCACCCCGTTCTTTTGCATCAGGGCAATTCGAGATCAGGTTTCCTGCATTTAACGAAAAACCAAGTCCACGTACCGGGTTTGGATACGCCCTTCCAATTCCGCCGGACGCAAAGATGTTGCCGCTACGGCTCAACGCGATGCTGCCCCCAAATACATATAGCGACCCCGATAGCTGAACGAAATCAGGCCCACGCGCTCCATTATGAGCTGCCATGTACGCATCACGTTGCGGCCCTGGCGGGAAAGTCCACGGCCCAATGCCTTCCAATCCAAGAGGATCCACGAACGATATTGGATTCCCGCCAACATAGGCATACGTGTTAATCCCGCCCCGCAGCCCAATCGGATCGCTCTGGAGATACCGCCCGCCGGCGTCGGGCAGATAATCCCGGTAGCCGTTGTGCCAGATGCCCGATTCGGCATCAAAGTACTGCCCCGGAAATCCGAGGTTGAGTCCGCCGATGCTGTCCGTGGTGACGCTTCGGTCGAATGCGGTATTGCTGGCCTTCCACACAATGGCCTTGCTGCTGTTGGTTGCCAGTTGCGGTCTGCCCAGATGGTCGTTGTGGAGGTAGTAGATCTGGTTGTTACGCACCATGGCGATGGGTTCGCCACCGTTCCAGATATAGCTGGTCCAGCCGTTGGCGTTCTTTTCCGCCAATAGCTGGTTCTGGCCTGCGTAGATGTAGCGGGTGTCGGCCACGGCCGGGCCGTACTTCGCCACCCGCTGATCCAGTGCATTCGTCGTGTAATAGGTCGTGGCACCTGACTTGGTGTGGCTTGCCAGCCTGCCAAATGGATCGTAGGTCAACGTATTGGTGACGCCATCCGTGCCGGTAAAGGCGGTGATGTCCCCGTTCGGGTTGTGGGTGAAGCTCCGGGTCAGGCTGCCGGTTACCGCCTGCGTCAGCCGGTTGTTTGTGCCGGCGATGGTGTAGGCCGTCGTGCTGGCCGGGCTGGTATTGCCCATGCTGGTGCGGTTGCCCACTGCGTCATGCCCATAGGTGGCAATATTGCCGCCCGCCAGTTCTGCCCGTGTCAGCCGCGAGAGCGCATCGTACTGGTACTGCTGGGTCTGATTGGCATCCACGCCATTGGTGATCGCCGTGATCCGGTCTGCCACATCAAAGCCGTAGGTCAGGCTCTGGATTGGCGTGCTGCCGTGCTTCGTGCTGATCCCGGTGACCCTGCGGTCGATGTCGTAATTGGTCGTCCGCCACAGGCCATTGCCATACCCCATGTACGCGGGTGGCCCCAGATACTGGTAACTATCGATGTGGGCAATGGTCTGCGTGCTGCCGTTTACCGTCGCGGTAATGGCGGTCAGATTGCCTGCGGCATAGCCGTAACCCACGCTGATCCCGCTGGGATAACCAATCCCGGATAAACGCCCCATGCCGTCGTAGCTGTAGGCCGTCCAGTCGTCATAGCTCATGCCTGCATTGCTGTCATGCCGAATCGAGACTTGCCCCTCCGGTGTATAAGCAAAGTGCGTCCAGACGCCGGCACTGCCATCCAAGCCACAGAGCATGCCTTTACCGTTTGTGCACCAGTCGTAACTGTATGCGCGACTTTGACCGCCACCCGTCACTGCCACCAACCGGCCCAGCGTGTCGTAACTGTAGGTCAGCGTGGACAAGTCCGCGCGCTGTGCCTGCGTTTGCTGCCCGGCACTGTTGTAAGTGAAGGTGGTCATGCCCGTGTCCGGGCTGGTCTGGCTGAGCAGGTTGCCCAGGCCGTCATACGCATAAGCCGTGACGTTGTTGCGGGCGTCGCGCACCAGTGCGGTCAGCCCCAGCGGCGTGTAGCCCATCAGGGTGACGCCACCGTTGGCATCGGTCACGCTGCTGACCCGGCGATGGCGGTCGTAGGCATAGCTGGTCGTGTTGTTCAGTGCATCCTTCACCCAGTCCACATCGCCATTGGCGTTGTAGTGGTAAGTAATGCTTTGACCGTTCTCGCCCTTGCGCTTGCTCAGGAAACCACCGGCATCGTATTCGTAGCTGACCTTGTGCTGGGTGGTCGTATAGAGAACCGGCATGAGCTTGTTGCGCGTCTCGTCCCACATCCTCGCCTGATAGCGATACGTGGTTGTCTCGCTGGTTGGTTGCGAGAGCAGGTTGTAAACGAAAGCCTGCTTCCGGGTTTCGACGCGGTTATATTCGTAATCGAGATCACCGAATTCGCCGATGTCTTCCAACTCCTCCGTTTTGGACACCGAAGTCACCCGGTCATAGGCATCGTAATTGGTTTCGATCCAGTTGCCGTCCGGCGTGGTGACCTTGATCGGGCGTCCACGATTGTCGTAGGTGGTGGTCGTGGTCTGCGCCACCCCGTTTACCGTCCGCGTCTCGGTCAGCACCTGCCCCCGCGCGTTGTACGTATAGCTGACCACTGCGCCGTTGGGCGAGGTGATCGTGCCGGGCTGGCCCAGCGCGTTGTAATTCGCGTAGGTCGTGGCGTGGTTCAGGCTGTTCTTCACCTCCAGCAGATTGCCGGCGCTGTCATAGGTGGAGGTCACGGTGTCGCCAGTGCCGGACAACGGGCCATCCACTGTCATCGTGGCGATCAGGCCATTGGGATGCACGATGTAGTCGTATGTGGTGGTCAGCGTACCCACGGTACCGCCGCCGTGGTTGGTCACCGCTACTGATTGCAGCAGCCGGGCGCGCGGGTCGCCGTCCGGATAGTAGGTGTAGGTGGTGGTATTCAGCGGCTGGCTGGTGCTGGTGCCAAACACCTTGATCTGGTTCAGGCGCGTCTTGCGGGTCGCATCCCAGATGTATTGCGTGATCTGCTGCTGGTCGGTTTCCCCGTTCGGGCCGATGCCGGTGATCTTCTGGACAATGCGGTTGTCGGCATCGTACGTGTAGTCCGTCTTGACCTCATCGCCATCCAGTTCGTAATCCACGTTGCCGTTGGTGTCATACACGGTTTCACGTACGCCACCTGCGCAAGTGCCCGATGGTGGGCGGGTGATACCCATGACGCGGCGTGCGCCATTAATGGTTGCGATGTCGTACACCGTCGTTTGCCCGAGGGCATTGGCAACCTCGGTCCTGTCATTTAAATAATTGAAATTGCTGCGTTCGACACCACCCTCGAGCCCCGACCATTGGACTCGCCCGTCAGCAAGATACTGGTAACGGGAATAACGCACTCCGTTAATCGAGATGCCCGTCAGGCGCCCCGCATCGAAATTGTCTTCGTAATGATAGATGCGCGTACCAAGCCCGTCCGGGTACACGACGCTGGCAAGAAAGCCGGCGGAACTGTAGCCATAGCCATAAGCTTTGCCGTTCGGCGCGGTGATCGCCACGACCTTGCCACCCGACCATGTCAATGAAATTGACCGACCGGAGGTATGGGTAATTGTCACCAGCTTGTTATTGGCATCGTAGGCATATGCAAGACCGATCCCGCGCTCGCCCAGAATCTTCTTCGGCTTGCCCTTCGAACTGAAAAGATGACGGGAACCATCCAGATAACTGACGATCCACTCACCATCAACAAACTGTAGGGTATCGCCCTCATCAGATGTCCAGACACCATCGCTCAAGCGGAAATGTGTTGCATATCCTGATGGATTATAGGCATGCACCGTCCGCAAAGGCTTGCCATTTGGATTACAGGTCTCATCTCGATCCAGCCATGCCCAGCAAACGTAATTTTCGTACTCGAATACCAAGGTGTAGTCGAAACTGGCGCTCCAGGACTGCCCAAATGCACCAATCTTGCTGTTGCTCCCGGTGTAGAGCCTCACTACCTGCAACGCCACGCCATCACCCATTGGGGTGATGTCGCCTTGCGGGAGGATTTTCTCGCCCGTCGCAATCAAGACCGGATGGGACGTCGCCATGACGCCTGGCTCGATCGACTGCGCGGCATCACCACTCCCCTTGCTTTTTTCACAGCCGGATTTCTGTAGTTTCTGGGCCTTTCCACCCACCCGGCCCACTGTCTGGGCATAACCGCCCACTTTATCGCGCGACCCCATGTAACTGGCATCCATGCCCCAGATGGGGCCTGACCAACCATATACGCTAAAAGATGCCCTGCTGCCCACAGCGGTTACTGTTTCAAGCGTCTTGATGCATTCACCCGGATGCGTCTGATCTGGACCCCATCCTGATGGGCATGTGCCATCCGGGCCAACAACCATGGCCTGCACCTTCCATGGTGCCAACAAGCTACCGAGTCCCAGCGCGCCACATACCATGTATTTCCAACATGTCGTACTCATGAATCTCCTTTGTGCCTTTTACTGCCAACGCGCGCATGAATACCCATGTCTGGCGGATCATGCCTGCGTCTTAAGACTCGCAAGACACACTCTTCACCACTCGCAACGAGTACCTTTCACCGCACCGATTCCCCCTCACAGAGGAAGATTGTTATCCACGATTGAAATCGTTTGCAACCCTTCCTCGCCGCGCCGGACTACGGCGCACACGCTTCCGTCATTCCCGCTTTTGATCGTCATTCCCGCTTTCGCCGGAATGACGGCATCGCTAGTCGCAGCTATCACACCCACCACAACCACCGCCGCCTGCCTTCGGCGCAGGCGCGATGAAACGGCCTATCGACTTCACCCATCCCGCCCTGCCCTCGCGCAGCAGCGGCAATGCGATGGCGACGCGCAGCTTGCGGGTGGTGGCGGGCAACTGCGAACGCATCACGATGGCGACGCTGGCAAGCACCACCAGCGCCACGATCAGGTATTGCGCCAGCAGCCCGGCGTCCATCTCATCCAGCACCGAGCGCCACCGCAATGCGGTAGGTCACGCACGAGGCCAGATACGCCAGCACGAACAGATAGCCTGCCGCCAGCGCCATCGTCTTCCACGAGCCGGTTTCGCGCTTGATCGCCGCCCAGGTGGCGAGGCACTGCGGCGCGTAGATGAACCACACCAGCAGCGACAAGCCGGTCGCCAGCGACCAGCCATCCTGGATCAGCGGCGTGAGTGCCTGCGCAGCGGCATCGTCATCCGCCGCAGACAGTGCATAGACGGTGGCAAGTGACGACACCGCCACCTCGCGCGCGGCAAGGCCGGGAATCAGCGCGATGCAGATCTGCCAATTGAAGCCGAGTGGCGCGAACACCGCCGCCAGCGCATGGCCGATGCGGCCTGCGAAGCTGTAGTCAATCGCCGGCAGCGTGGCATCCGCCGGCGCAGCCGGGAACGTGAGCAGCACCCACAGCAACACGGTCAGCGCGAAGATGATCCCGCCCACGCGCTTGAGGAAGATCATCCCGCGCTCCCACAGGCCGATCAGCACATCGCGCGGATTGGGCAGGCGATAGGACGGCAGCTCCAGCAGCAGCGGATGCTCGCCCTTGTCGCGCTTCCACTTCTTCATCACCCACGACACCGCCAGCGCACTGAAGATGCCGGCCATGTACAGGCCGAACAGCACCAGCCCCTGCATGCTGAAACCGCCCCACACGTCACGCGCAGGAATGAAGGCACCGATCAGCAGCGCATACACCGGCAAGCGCGCCGAGCAGGTCATCAGCGGCGCGACGAGGATGGTGGCAAGGCGGTCGCGCGGATCCTGGATCGAGCGCGTCGCCATGATGCCGGGGATGGCGCATGCGAAGCTGGACAGCAGCGGGATGAAGCTGCGCCCGGACAGGCCCGCGCCGGCCATCAGCCGATCCAGCAGGAACGCCGCGCGCGGCAGGTAGCCGGATTCTTCGAGAATCAGGATGAAGGCGAACAGCACCAGAATCTGCGGCAGGAACACGATCACCCCGCCAAGGCCGGCGATGATGCCCTCGACCAGCAAGCTGTTGAGCGGGCCTTCCGGCAGATGCGCGCCGGCCCATGCGCCCAGCGCTTCGGTGCCGGCCTCGATCAGATCCATCACCGGCGTCGCCCAGGCATAGACCGCCTGGAAAATCAGGAACATCACCACGCACAGCGCCAGCAGGCCGAACACAGGATGCAGCAGCCAGCGATCCAGCGCGTCGTCGATCTTCGCGGTGCGCGCGGGCATGCGCACGGTGGCGGCAAGCAGGCGGCGGGTTTCCTCGTGGATGTCGCTGCCTTCCGGCAACGCGGAAGCTGCGGTAGGCGGATTGGTTGCGAAGGCATCAAGCTTCGTCACCAGTGCATCGGCGCCATGGCGCTGCACGGCCACGGTTTCCACCACCGGCATGCCCAGTTCGCGCTGCAGGGCATCGACATCGATTTCGATGCCGCGACGTCGCGCGGCGTCGGCCATGTTCAACGCCACCACGATGGGTTTTCCGAGTTCGCGCAGCTCCAGCACGAAGCGCAGGTGCAGGCGCAGGTTGGTGGCATCGACCACGCACAGCAGCACATCCGGCGCGGCTTCGCCCGGATAGAAGCCGCGGATCAGGTCGCGGGTGACGGCCTCGTCCAGACTCGCCGGATTCAGGCTGTACGCACCCGGCAAGTCCAGCAGCGCATAGCTGCGGCCGGACGGCGCATGCAGCCGCCCTTCCTTGCGCTCCACGGTGACGCCCGCGTAGTTGGCGACCTTCTGGCGGCTGCCGGTGAGCAGGTTGAACAGGGCGGTCTTGCCGCAGTTCGGGTTGCCGACCAGGGCGATGCGCGGCGTGCTGGCTGCGGTGTTCATGCGCCGGCTCCCTGCTGCCGCAGGCGCACGCGCGCGGCTTCCGAACGGCGCAAGGCAAAGCGCGTGAAGCCCACCTGCACCAGCAGCGGTTCTGCGCCCAGCGGGCCAGCGGCCACCACTTCCACCTGCTCGCCGGAAACGAAACCCAGCTCACGCAGGCGGCGGGCGATGGGATCGTTCGGCGCGCGATCTTCCACGGCGTCAACGATGGCCGGCGTGCGGCGGGAAAGTTCGGTCAGGGTCATCGGTCGCCTGCGGCTGCCAGACAAATGGGAATTGTTCTCAATTCTAGCATCCAGGCCTGCCGGTATCATTCGCAACTGACGCATCTGTCCGTTCCGGAACCGCGCATGAGCCAAGCCCTGCAACTGCACCGTGACGGTTGTGTTGCCCGCCTGCGGATGACCCGCGCGCAGGTACACAACGCCTTCGATGCCGACCTGATCGCCGGCCTGACCGCCGCGCTGGACGAGGTGGCAATGGATGCCGCCATCCGCGTGCTGGTGCTGGAAGCCGAAGGCCCGTCGTTCTCTGCCGGTGCCGACCTCAACTGGATGCGCGGCATGGCCGCTGCCAGCGAGGAAGAAAACCGCACCGACAGCCTTGCCCTGGCCCGCCTGATGCGCACGCTGGACGAACTGCCCAAGCCCACCATCGCCCGCGTGCAGGGCGCGGCCTTCGGCGGCGGCGTGGGGCTGGTGGCCTGCTGCGACATCGCCATCGGCACGACGGAAGCCAGGTTCGGACTCACCGAATCCAAGCTGGGCCTGCTGCCGGCGGTGATCTCGCCCTACGTCATCAACGCCATCGGCCCGCGCCACGCACGGCGCTATTTCGCAACTGCTGAAATCTTCGACGCCACCGAAGCCCTGCGCATCGGGCTGCTGCATGAAGTGGTCGATGCCGACGCGCTGGACACCGCCGTGCAGCGGCAGATCAGCCTGCTGTTGAAATCCGCCCCAATTGCAACAGCCACTGCGAAGCAACTCGTCCGCGCTGTCTGCGCACATGCCGACGGAGCAAAACACGACGCCGACAACGCCGCACTGATCGCCCGCCTGCGCGTTTCGCCGGAGGGACAGGAAGGGCTGTCCGCCTTCCTCGACAAGCGCAAGCCAGCGTGGGTGCTCTAAAGCCATGTTCAACACCATCCTCATCGCCAATCGCGGCGAAATCGCCTGCCGCGTGATCCGCACCGCGCGCAGGCTGGGCATCCGCACCGTCGCCGTGTATTCGGAAGCAGATGCCGACGCACAGCACGCGCGGCTCGCGGACGAGGCGCACTGCATCGGTGGCCCGCGCCCGCAGGACAGCTATCTGCGCGGCGATGTGATCCTTGATGTTGCGAAAAAAACCGGCGCGCAGGCGATCCATCCCGGCTACGGCTTTTTGTCCGAGAACGCCGATTTTGCCGACGCCGTGCAGGCTGCCGGCATCGCCTTCATCGGCCCGGCAGGCAGCTCGATGCGCAAGATGGGCAGCAAGGCCGGTGCCAAGGATCTGATGGCGGCGGCGGGCGTGCCGGTGGTGCCGGGTTACACCGGCGAAGACCAGTCGCCTGAACTTTTGCAACGCGAGGCCGACCGCATCGGCTATCCGCTGATGATAAAAGCCGCGCACGGCGGCGGCGGCAAGGGCATGCGCATCGTGCGGCAG
This sequence comes from Thermomonas sp., assembly GCF_047606765.1. Classification (GTDB taxonomy): domain Bacteria; phylum Pseudomonadota; class Gammaproteobacteria; order Xanthomonadales; family Xanthomonadaceae; genus Thermomonas. Next base: position 20,040 of record NZ_JASGED010000087.1, read on the forward strand.
GCCAGCGAGTTCGCGGCCAACCTGCAAAGCTGCCAGCGCGAGGCTGCCAGCGCCTTCGGCCGCGACCGCGTGCTGCTGGAGCGCTACATCGAGCATCCGCGCCACATCGAGATCCAGATCTTCGGCGATGCACACGGCAACGCCATCCACCTCGGCGAGCGCGAATGCTCGGCGCAGCGCCGCTACCAGAAGGTGCTGGAGGAATCGCCCTCGCCCTTCCTCACGCCCGAGCTGCGCGCGCGCATGGGCGCGGCGGCGGTGCTGGCGGCGCGCGCCATCGACTACGCCAACGCCGGCACGGTGGAGTTCATCGTCGCGCCGTCGGGCGAGTTCTTCTTCATGGAGATCAACACGCGGTTGCAGGTGGAACACCCTGTCACCGAGGAAGTGACCGGTCTCGATCTGGTCGAATGGCAGTTGCGCATCGCCGCTGGCGAAGCAATGCCGTTGCAGCAGGATCAAATCACCCAGCGCGGCCACGCCATCGAAGTGCGGCTGTACGCGGAAGACCCGGATGCCGGCTTCCTGCCCGGCTCCGGCACGCTGAAGACGCTGCGCCTGCCCCCTCCCCAACCCTCCCCCGCAAGCGGGGGAGGAAGAGGATATGGACATGTGCGCATCGATTCCGGCGTGATCGAAGGCGACACCGTGACGATCTTCTACGACCCGATGATCGCCAAGCTGATCGTTTGGGACGAGGATCGCCCGCGCGCCCTCGCCCGCCTGCGTGATGCGCTGGCCGAAAGCAAAATCACGGGGCCGAAGTCGAACATCGCCTTCCTCGAACGGCTGGTGCGGCACCCGGCCATCGTGGAAGCACGCATCGACACCGGCTATCTGGATCGTCACCTCGACGAGTTCCTCGCGCCCGCCGAAACCGACACATCACTGCTGCTGGCCGCTGCCACCGCGCAGCTGCTGGCGCAGGAAGCCGAAGCCCGCAACATCGCAACGCAAGGCAACGATCCCACATCGCCCTGGGCCATCGCCGATGGCTGGCGTCTGGGCCATGGCGGCATCCGCCGGCTGGCCTTCGCACATGGCGATGCTCGCATCGAACTGACCGCACACGGCCACGATGGTGACTACGTCATCGAACTGGGGGACGCATCGCATGCGGTATCCGGCGCGCGCCTTGAAGGCGATGCCCTCAGCGCACGCATCGACGGCAGCATGCGCCGCTTCCGCGCCACCTGCGGCAACGGCGAGGTACTGGTGCATGACAGCCAGCAGCGCCTGCACCTGCACGCCGAGTCCGTCTATCGACATGCAGATCAGGCGTCGGGCAGCGCCGACCACCGCATCCGCGCGCCGATGCCGGGCCGCGTCGTTGTCGTGCAAAAACAGACCGGCGATGCCGTCAGCGCGGGCGATGTGGTGCTGGTGATCGAGGCGATGAAGATGGAGCTGGCGCTGAAAGCCCCGCGCGATGGCGTCATCGCCGAAGTCCGCGCGAAACCCGGCGATTTCGTCGAAGGCGATACCGTGTTGGCGACGCTGGAGTGATGCCATGAGCCTGCCTATCGACGTTCGCATCGTAGAGGTCGGCCCACGCGACGGCCTGCAGAACGAAAAAACCGACATCGGCACCGCCAACAAGATCGCGCTGATCGACCGGCTTTCGCGCACCGGCCTGCGCAGTATCGAGGCCACCGCCTTCGTCAGCCCGAAATGGGTGCCGCAGATGGCGGACGCCGCCGAGGTGCTGGCCGGCATCACGCGCGCACCCGGCATCGCCTATCCGGTGCTGGTGCCGAATGAGCAAGGTTACGAACGCGCGCGCGCGGCAGGTGCGGAGGAAGTCGCGGTGTTCACCGCCGCGTCCGAAACCTTCAACCTGAAAAACACCAACGCCGGCATCGATGAATCCCTGCAACGCTTCGCGCCGGTGCTGGCACGGGCCAAGGCCGATGGCGTGAAGGTGCGCGGCTATGTTTCCACCGTGCTCGGCTGCCCGTATCAGGGCGAGGTGCCGCTGGCCGAGGTGGTTCGCGTGGCGCGTGCGCTGCATGACATGGGCTGCTACGAGATTTCGCTGGGCGACACCATCGGCATCGGCACGCCACACAAGGCGCGGGCGATGCTGAAAGCGGTGGCATCGGAAGTGCCGATGGGCGCGCTCGCCATCCACTTTCACGACACTTGGGGACAGGCGCTGGCCAATGTGCTGGCCTGTCTGGAGGAAGGCGTTGCCGTCATCGACAGCGCGGTATCCGGCGCAGGTGGTTGCCCGTATGCGAAAGGTGCCAGCGGCAACGTGGCGACCGAGGATGTGGTCCATATGCTGCACGGGCTTGGCATCCGCACCGGCATCGACCTGCCCTTGCTGGCCGAAACAGGCCGCTGGCTGGCGGGCCTGCTGGGCCGCGAAACCGGCAGCAAGGCAGGCAAGGCGCTGGCAGCGCAGGCCTGATGCGGCACCGTCTCCGGTAAAATCGCGGTTTTCCGCCAGCAGGATTCCCCATGCAGATTTCCAGTGCGCGCGCCGTGGTCACCGGCGGCGTTTCCGGTCTTGGCTTCGCGGTGGCGAAGCGTCTGGTCGAAAACGGCGGCAAGGTCGCGCTGTTCGACGTCAACGACGACAAGGGCGCTGCCGCCGTCACTGAACTGGGCGATGCCAATGCCCGCTATTTCAAGACCGATGTCACCGACGAGGCCAGCGTTGCCGCGAATGTCGCCGCCGCAAAAGCGTTTCTGGGTGGCCTGAACGTGGCGGTGAACTGCGCCGGCATCCTCGGCGCGGGCCGCGTGCTGGGCCGCGAGGGCGCGATGCCGCTGGCGCAGTTCCGCACCACGGTGCTGGTGAACCTGGTCGGCAGCTTCAACGTCGCCAAGGCCTGCGCCGAGCTGATGCAGCACAACGAGGCCGGCGATGACGGCGAGCGCGGCGTGATCGTCAACACCGCGTCGGTCGCGGCCTATGAAGGCCAGATCGGGCAGGCTGCGTATTCGGCGTCGAAGGGCGGCGTGGTCGGCATGACCCTGCCGATGGCGCGCGAGCTTGCGCGCTTCGGCATCCGCGTGATGACGATTGCGCCGGGTGTGTTCTGGACGCCAATGGTCGATGGCATGCCGGACAACGTGCGCACCTCGCTGGAAGCCACCATTCCCTACCCGGCGCGCCTCGGCAAGCCCGCGGAGTTTGCCGATCTGGTGGCCTACATCCTTGGCAATACCTATCTCAATGGCGAGACGATCCGCCTTGATGGCGCGACGCGGCTTGCTCCGAAATAACAACCACCCTCACCCCTGCCCTCTCCCGCCAGCGGGAGAGGGGGAGACACGCATGAAGGCTTACGACATCAAGAAAGGCAACGTCGTCGAACACAACGGCGGCGTTTATCAAATCCGCGACATCGAGCGCAGCAGCCCGCAGGGCCGTGGCGGCAACGTGCGCTTCCGCTTCGTCATGTATGCCATTCCCGGCGGCAGCAAGCTGGACGCCAGCTTCGATGGCGACGACGACCTGCGCGAAGTGGACATGAGCCGCAGGCAGGCCACGTTCTCGTACAAGGACGGCGAGGCCTTCGTGTTCATGGACGACGAGGACTACACGCCCTACACGCTGGATGCGGACGTGATCGGCGACGACGCCGGCTACATCACCGACGGCCTGACCGGCATCTACGTGCAGTTGATCGAAGACGCGCCGGTGGCGATCCAGTTGCCGCAGCACGTCACGCTGGAAGTGGTGGACACCCCGCCGGAACTCAAGGGCGGCACCGCCACCAAGCGCCCGAAGCCGGCCAAGCTGTCCACCGGCATCGAAATCATGGTGCCGGAGTACATCGTCAACGGCGAGCGGGTGCTGGTGAACACCACCACCGGCGAGTTCGGCGGGCGCGCGGAGTAAGAAGGGCGCGCTACCTCATCTCGTCATTCCGGCGAAAGCCGGAATCCAGTTCCTAGGGAAGCTCTGAACAACTCCCGAAACGTCATTCCGGCGAAAGCCGGAATCCAGCTTTTTCAATGACTTACCAAAGAGCTAGATTCCGGCTTTCGCCGGAATGACGGCTTGTTCAGACCTTCCCTAGTTCCGTGAGAAAAAGCTGGATTCCGGCTTTCGCCGGAATGACGAGCTAATAGCAAATGACCTCAGCCATCGCCCCCGTCACCCTCTCCGGTCACGGCATCCGCCTGGAACCACTGTCGCGCGAGCACATCGCGCCCTTGCAGGACGCGGTGGACGACGGCGACATCGGCGCGCTGAACTACGTCAACGTGCCTGATCGCAATGGCATCCCCGCGTGGGTCGAACAGGCATTGGCGATGCGCGATGCCGGCCAGCACCTGCCCTTCGCCATCATCGCGGGAGGGCGCGTGGTCGGCAGCACGCGCTTCTATGACATCGACATGAGCGTGCCGACGCTCGCCATCGGCTACACCTTCCACGCGGCATCAAGCTGGCGCACCCACGTCAATACCGCGAACAAGCGGCTGATGCTGGGGCATGCCTTCGACACGCTGGGCGCGCAATCGGTGTTTTTCCACACCAGCCACCTCAACCTGCGCTCGCAGGCGGCAATTGAACGACTTGGCGCAAAACTCGATGGCGTGCTGCGGGCGCACAAGCGGCACAAGGATGGCAGCCTGCGCGATACCTATACTTACTCGATCATCGCGCCGGAATGGCCGGCGATCCGTGATCGACTGGATGCTCGATTGATGTAGTGCATGCCGAGCAAGCTCGGCATCTACGGATTCCCGCCCCTTGTAGCAGCGGGGCTTTCCCCGCTGTGCCATCCCGCTTCAAGCCGGATCAAACAGCTTGCCGGGATTCATCAGCCCGTTCGGATCAAACACCGCCTTGATCCCGCGCATCGCCGCGATTTCCGCCTCGCTGCGCGTTGACGACAGATAGGGCTTCTTCACCAGCCCGATACCATGCTCGGCGGAAATGCTGCCGCCATGCGCCTGCAACACCTGCGCCAGCAGCTTGGTGACGCGCTCGCAGTCGGCCACGAAATCCGCCTGCGCCATGCCATCGGGCTTCAGGATATTGATGTGCAGGTTGCCATCGCCGATATGGCCGAACCACACCACGTCGAACTGCGGGTATTCGCGCCCCAGCAGCGCCTGCGTTTCGGCGAGGAAGGCCGGCATCGCCGAAATCCGCACCGAAACATCGTTCTTGTACGGCACGTATTTCGCGAGGCTTTCGGTAATGCCTTCGCGCAGCCGCCAGAGCTGCGCCGCCTGCGTGTCGCTGGCGCTGATGATGCCATCGCTGACCAGTCCGTCGTTCATGCATTGCTCGAATGCCGCCAGCGCTTCGGCCTCGCTGGCTTCATCGCTGGCAAACTCGGTGACCACGTAGAACGGATGCGCTTCGTCAAACGGCGGCTGCGCGCCATGCGCCAGCACATGGTGCAGCGCGCGGTCGGTGAGGAACTCGAAGGCCTGCAACTGCAGCCGCGCGCGGAATGCCGCAAACACCTGCATCAGCGCATCGAAGCTGGGCAACGCCAGCAGCATCACATTGGTCGGCGGCGGCGGGTCGGCGAGCTTGAGCGTGGCTTCAACGATGATGCCCAGCGTGCCTTCGGAGGCAATCGCCAGATGCCGCAAGTCGTAGCCGCTGGAGTTCTTCACCAGCGCGCGGCCCACCTCCAGCAATTCGCCGCTGCCGGTGACCAGTTTCAAGCCGGCAATCCATTCGCGGGTGTTGCCATAGCGCACCACGCGGATGCCGCCGGCATTGGTGGCGATGTTGCCGCCGATGCTGCACGAGCCACGCGCGGCAAAATCCACCGGGTATTGCAGGCCATGCTCGCGTGCGGCGTCCTGCGCCAATTGCAGCGGGATGCCGGCCTGCACGGTCAGCGTGCGATCCACCGCATCGAAGCCCAGCACCTTGTTCATGCGTTCCAGGCTGATGACCAGTTCGCCATCTGCCGCCACCGCGCCGCCGGACAGGCCGGTGCGCCCGCCCGAGGGCACCACGGCCACACCGTTCGCATTCGCCCAGCGCACCAGCGCCTGCACCTCTTCCACGCTGTCCGGCAGCGCGACCGCCAGCGGTGCGGGCGTCCAGCGGCGTGTCCAGTCGCGGCCGTAGTGTTCAAGGTCGGCGGGTTCGGTTTTCAGGCGCAGGCCGGGCAGCGACCGTTGCAGGTCGGCAAGGCGGGAGTCGGTCATCGGGGGCGTGGGAGCAGGCGTGGAAGCCGCAAGCCTGCCAGCGGCGGCGCGATGCGTCCAGCGCGCCGAAGCCGCACCGTGCGTCGGTTTCTGGCGCAACGTTTGTGCGACCCGCCGCCGCATGAGCCCTGGCGCAAATGGAATGACGCAGTGCGGCAAAAACGCGCCGGCATCTGGCATAGTGCGGCTCCCCTTGCCGCACCGCGCACCGATGGCCCCGAAGAAGACCTCGTACCCCAAGCAGGACATCAAGATCCTGCTGCTGGAAGGCATCAGCCCCAACGCGGTGGAAACCTTCCGCGCCGCCGGCTACAGCAATATCGTCACCCACGCCAAGTCCTTGCCCGAGGACGAGCTGCGCAAGGCCATCGCCGACGCGCATTTCATCGGCATCCGTTCGCGCACCCAGTTGACTGCCGACGTGCTGCTTGATGCCAGACGTCTGCTCGCCATCGGCTGCTTCTGCATCGGCACCAACCAGGTTGATCTGGAAGCGGCGGAACTGGCCGGCATCCCGGTATTCAACGCGCCCTATTCCAATACCCGCAGCGTGGCCGAGCTGGTGCTGGCCGAGGCCATCATGCTGTTGCGCGGCATCCCGCAAAAATCCACGCAATGCCATCGTGGCGGCTGGAGCAAATCGGCTGCCGGCAGCCACGAGGCGCGCGGCAAGACCCTGGGCATCGTCGGCTACGGCCACATCGGCACGCAGGTCGGCGTGCTGGCAGAAGCGCTGGGCATGCAGGTGTTGTTCCATGACATCGAAACCAAGCTCTCGCTGGGCAATGCGCGCGCGGCGCGTGATCTGGACGAACTGCTGGCGGCGTCTGATGTGGTGACGCTGCACGTGCCGGATACGGCGGCAACGCGCTGGATGATCGGCGCGGAACAGTTCGCGAAGATGAAGCCGGGCGCGCATTTCATCAACGCCGCGCGCGGCACGGTGGTCGATATCGATGCGCTGGCCGAGGCGCTGCGCTGCGGCCACATCGGCGGCGCGGCGGTCGATGTGTTCCCCGAAGAACCCAAGGGCAACGACGACCCACTGACCTCGCCGCTGTGCGGCATCGACAACGTGATCCTGACCCCGCACGTCGGCGGCAGCACGCTGGAGGCGCAGGACAACATCGGGATCGAGGTCGCGGCCAAGCTGGTGCGCTACAGCGACAACGGCAGCACGCTGTCCGCCGTGAACTTCCCCGAAGTCACCCTGCCCGAGCATGCCGGCAGCCATCGCCTGCTGCACATCCACCGCAACGTGCCGGGCGTGCTGTCGCGGATCAACGAAATCTTCGGCCAGCGCGGCATCAACATCGACGGCCAGTTCCTGCGCACCGACCCGAACGTGGGCTACGTGGTGATCGACGTGGCGGCGGACGATGCGCAGGCCAGTGAACTGCGCGCGGCGCTGGCGGCGATTCCGGGGACATTGCGGACGCGGGTTTTGTATTGACGTAGGGGCGACACCCCCTGTGGTCGCCCTGATGGTGGGCAGGCACGGGGGCCTGCCCCTACGAACGCGACGTACGCGCCAACCACTTCTGCGCCATGCGCCGCACCGATGGGTCGGTACCCGCCTCGGCTGCCAATTCCTCGATGCGCCGCCATGCCAGGTCATGCGATTCCTCGCTGACCGTGTAACGCTCATCCTCGCCCGCGTGGACGACATAGCGCACGTCATAGTGCCAATGCGGCGGCACGCCCATGTGTCCGGGGATCCAGTGGCGGTCAAGGTCGAAGATTTTGCCTTCGATGCGAAGGCCGGGCAGGCCGGACTCCTCCTGCGCCTCTTTCAGCGCGGCAATGCGCAGGTCGCGCTCACCGTCGGCATGCCCGCCCAGTTGCAGCCACAGGCCCAGCTTGCGGTGATGGGTCAGCAGCACGCGCTGGCCGCTGCGGTCCACCAGCCAGCAGGATGCAGTGAAATGGCCGGCCAGGCGCTCGCGACGAAAGGGGTTTTCGGCATCGCCCAGCAGCTCGGTGAACAGCGCCACGGTGCTGGCCTCCACCGGCCAGCGGGCCGCGTAACCGGCAAGCTCCAGAGCGAAGGCGTCGTCGGGATTGGCATCCATGCGCAGGTGTGCGAAATAAATGAATGGGGCGGCATTATCGCCCGCCGGCACCTGCGGTGCTTGTGTCGATTGGGCGTGTGCGTATAAGGTCGCTCACTTGCGGCCCGCGAGCGCGGCACCGCCCTTGCACCAGAACCCGGGGGAACCACCTGATGCTGTTTGAACGCACGAAACCGCTGGATCTGATTCTCGAAACCGCCAGCAAGCGGTCGCTCTCCCGCCAACTTGGCGCCTTCGATCTGACCATGCTCGGCATCGGCGCGGTCATCGGCACCGGCATCTTCGTGCTGACATCCGTCGCCGCCAACAAGGCCGGCCCGGGCATGATGTATTCCTTCGTGATCGCGGGCATCGTCTGCGCGCTGACCGCGCTGATCTACTCCGAAATCGCGGCAATGGTGCCGGTCTCCGGTTCCGCCTACACCTATTCCTACGCGGTGCTGGGCGAAGTGGTCGCCTGGATGGTCGGCTGGGCGCTGATCCTTGAATACGCGGTCGCCGCGGGCGCGGTGTCTGTCGGGTGGTCTGGCTATGCCAACGGCTTCCTCGCCCATCACGGCATCGGATTGCCCGACTTCCTGACCGCCGGCCCGTTCTGGGTCGAGCACGTCAAGGACGTCGGCGCCATTGTGCACATGGTGGACGGCGTCGAGCACAAGGGCGGCTTCAACCTGATCGCCTTCCTGCTGGCCCTGCTGGTCACCTGGCTGCTGGTTGCCGGCACCAGCAAGTCGGCCAAGGTCACCGCCGTGCTGGTGATGATCAAGATCGTGGCCCTGCTTGCCTTCATCGTGCTGGCCTTCCCCAAGGTGCAAGGCAGCAATTTCGAGCCGATGCTGCCGAATGGCTGGGGCACCCCACTCTCCGGCGTGGGCGTGCTGGGCGCGGCGGCGTCGATTTTCTTCGCCTATGTCGGTTTCGACGCAGTTTCCACCGCTGCGGAAGAAACCAAGAATCCGAACCGCAACATCCCGATCGGCCTGATCGGCTCGCTGGCGGTTTGCACCGTCATCTATCTGTTCGTGGCCTACACCGCTGTCGGTTCGGCGGGCGCACAGCCGGGCGGCGCGCTGTCGGAAAGCAAGGAGCCGCTGGCCTTCGTGCTGCGCGACATCGGCTACCCGCTGATCGGCGACATGGTTGGCTGGGCCGCGATCCTGGCCCTGCCCTCGGTCGTGCTGATGATGATGTTCGGCCAGACCCGCATCCTGTTCACGATGTCGCGTGACGGCCTGCTGCCGGAAAAGCTGGCCGCAGTGCATCCGAAGTACAAGACCCCGCACGTCATCACCTGGATCACCGGCATCTTCGTGGCCTTCTTCGCCGCGCTGTTCCCGGTGGACATCCTGGCCGATATCTCCAATGCCGGCACCCTGTTCGCCTTCGCCGCAGTGGCGATCGGCGTGATGATCCTGCGCAAGACGGAGCCGGGCCGCGCGCGTCCGTTCAAGACCCCGCTGATCTGGATCGTCGGCCCGCTGGCTGTGGCCGGCAGCCTGCTGCTGTTCTTCAGCCTGGGCTGGAACCCGACCATCAAGTTCTTCTGCATCTGGGCGGTGCTTGGCCTGATCGTCTATTTCCTTTATGCCCGCCGCCGCAGCCACCTGGCTCCCGGCAATGCACACCTGCTGCAAGGCCACAAGGCGGCAAATCTGGAGCCTGACCCGCTGGTGCAGGAAGGGCCGAACGCCGGCCCGTGAAGTAACGGAATGATTCGATGACGAAAAACCCGGCCATTGGCCGGGTTTTTCTTTGCGCAACCGCTTGTCGAATCAGGAGGCCAGTGCGTAATCCAGCGCCGCGCAGACCGATGCCGCCTGCGCGTCGTTGCATTGCTCAGGCGTGGCGCGCGGGCTGTCGGGATAGACCTCGGTGGTCGTGGTGTAGCGCGCGCCGGTGATGCCGCCGCACAGGCCCAGCGGAACGTAGTCGTATTCGATCACGCCATGCGCAACGACCTTTGATCCGATGATGGTGCCATCCGGGTCTGCCGGGGCGATGTGGGTCACCTTCGCCACTGCTTCGATCACCGCCTGCTGGAATGCCGGCTGCGGATTGCGTGCATCGGCGCACAGATAGAAGCCATCGGCAATGGTGCCCGGCTCGAACGGCTTGCCATCGCGCGCGGCCAGCGCCGGGCGGAACTCGGTTTCATCGCTGTCGGTGGTTTCGTGCAGGTCGATATGCAGCAGGAAGCGCCCGCGCAGCGGTTGCACCAAATCCCACAACGCCGCCGATTCACCCGCCGGGCTGCCGGCGAAGAAATTGCGGTTCGGATCGAGCGCGTGCGGGTTCCAGCGCTGGATGCGCTCATAGGCCCACGGGCTGACGCAGGGCGCGATGAGCAGATTGCCCCGCCCCGCGTAATCGGCCGCATGCCGCTGCGCGAACTGCAACGCACCGAGCACACCGCTGGTTTCGTAGCCATGCACGCCACCAGTCACCAGCGCAGCCGGCAGCGCATCGTTCCAGTCGCGGCTGCGCAATGCGAACAGCGGGTAGCGGCCATCGTCGCCATAGTCCAGTTCACCGTACTGGATCACGTCAAGCGCGCTGCGCAATGAATCGATCTGCGGCAGCACGTCATCAAAGTAACTGCGGCGCTTCGCCTTCGATGCCCGCCACGCGGCTTTTTCGGCATCGCCCCAGGGCAGTCCGGGTGTGCCGTTGGTGGCTGCAATCGTGATGTTCGACACGGGCTGGCGTCCTTTCGTGGTGGGTACTCGGCCTGCATTGTAGAGCCGGCCCGAAATGGGTCTAGACTGCGGGGGAACAGTCGCCTCGGAGGGGCTGCACGATGGTCACTCTCCTGCTTGCAGCCTTGCTGGCAGCGCAATCCGCGCCGCCGCAGCCAACGGTCGCCGCGCCAACGCCTATCGCCAAAGTCATGGCGGCACCCGCCATCCCGCCCGCCCCCGAAACCGTCATGGCAGTGCCGCCTGAATTGCGGGCGATCGTGCAGCAACGGGTCATCGATGCCAGCGTCTCCCGCCAGAAACGGCTGGAACGGCTGGCCGCGTTGATGTTCGATGCGGATGGCCTTGGCATCGAATACGAAGCCTCCGCCACCCACACGGTCGCCGAGGTCTTCCAGACCCGCAAGGCCAATTGCCTGACCTTCACCTTGCTTGCAATCGCACTGGCGCGCGAGGTGGGGCTCGAGGCGTTCCCGCAGGAAATCGAGCGCACGCTGACCTGGGATACCGACGATGGCAACGTGTTCGTGCAGAACATGCACGTCAATGCAGGCGTCGTGGCCGACAACCGCCGCTTCACCATCGACGTTGCCAGCGACCAGTTGCTGACCCACTCGCCGCCAGAACGCATTTCCGATGCGCGCCTGCTCTCGCACTACTACAACAACCGGGCGATGGAGCTGATGCTGGACGGCCACGATGCGGATGCTGCCGCATGGCTGGACAAGGCACTGCAGCTGGACGCCCATCACGCCAGCGCCTGGAACAACGCCGGTGTACTGGCACAGCGCAGTGGCGACCGGATCGAAGCCGAACGCAACATGCTGAAGGCACTGGCACTCAACCCCACGCACAGTGGCGCACTGGCCAACATCGTGGCGCACTACCAGCGCATGGGCGACACACGCAACGCTGACGCCTGGCGCAAGCGCGCGGAGCAGGCGCGTCGCAACGATCCGCTGCATCAGTTCCTGCTCGGGCATCTGGCGGAAAAACAGGGCGATTACGCCGTTGCCCTGGAGCGTTACCGCCGCGCGGTGAAGCTGGACAACAACCAATCCCTGTTCCATCTGGCCTGCGCACGGTTGTGGCTGCGGGCGGGCGACATCCCACAGGCCATCAACGCGATGGCGCAGGCGCAGAAACTGGATAGCGCCCATCGCAACCGCTATCAGGCCAAACTGGACAAGCTGCGCAAACTGCAACGCTGACGGCACGGCCATGCGGGGCAGCAACGATTTCCGCTGATAATGGGCACATGCCCCGCTACATAGGCCCATTGCTCACCCACGACAACGCCGCAGCACTGCTTGCCGCGCGCGCTGCCGGCAAGTCCGCGTGGACAGGTTCGCTCGATCTTGGGCGCAGCAGCGGCACCGCCACGCTGCGCGAGGACGGCTGGGCATGGAACGGGCTGCACTTTCCCTATCCCGGCAAGCTGAAGGAACGCACGATCTACTGGTGGGATGGCGAAGCCTTCGTTGCGGTGTCGCGCTATGCCGGTTCGCTGATCAAGCTGGTGCCGACGCAGTGGAACGTACCGACCTTCGAAATCGACGGCATCAAGATGCTGCCGACATCGAAGGAATCGCCGCTGGACGATGCGCGCCGCAAGGTCGCGCTGATCGCACCGCAGGGCAAGACCGTTCTGGACACCTGCGGCGGGATGGGTTACTTCGCTGCCTGCTGTCTTGATGCGGGCGTGGCGAAGATACAGTCCTTCGAAAAGAACCCGGATGTACTGTGGCTGCGCACGCTCAACCCGTGGTCGCCCAATGCCGAATCACCCGCGGCCGGTGGCCGTTTGCAGCTTGCGCATGGCGACGTGTCGCAAGCGATTGCAACGCTGCCCGATGCCTCGTTCGATGCCGCATTGCATGACCCGCCCCGCTTCGGCATTGCCGGTGAACTGTATTCGCAGGTGTTCTACGACCAATTGGCGCGTGTGCTGAAACGCGGCGCGCGGCTGTTCCACTACACGGGCGCGCCCAACAAGCTGACCAGTGGCCGCGACGTGCCGCGCGAAGTGGCGAAGCGGTTGCAGAACGCCGGCTTCCGCGCCGAACTTGCGCTGGATGGCGTGCTGGCGGTCAGGCGCTGAGGCGTTCGCCCTCGCCCAGCAGCGCGGCCATGTCCGTGTCCTTCTGATCCCACAGCCCGTTCATCCACTGCTGGAAGCGGGCGCGGAAGGCGCGGTCGTTCTGGTAATCGCCGCACAGCAACTCCGTGGGGATTTCGCGCTGGCGAATCTGCACGCAGACCTCGGGCACGCCGTCCGCCAGCAAATCGGCCAGCGACGGCCGTCCACCGGGATAGGCGATGGTGACATCCAGCACCGCATGCAGGCCCTGCCCCATCGCGTCCAGCACGAAAGCCACGCCGCCGGACTTCGGCTTGAGCAGATGCCGATACGGCGAGGACTGCCGCGCATGCTTGCCGGGGGTGAAGCGCGTGCCCTCGACGAAGTTCATGATCGACACCGGAATCGCGCGGAACTTCTCGCAGGCGCGGCGGGTGGCTTCGATGTCGCGCCCGGCAAGTTCCGGACGCTTGGCGATCTGCTTCTTCGTGTATCGCCCCATGAACGGGAAGTCCAGCGCCCACCATGCAAGCCCGAGCAGCGGCACCCAGAACAGTTGCCGTTTCAGGAAGAAGCGCAGCAGCGGGATGCGCCGGTTGAACACCTTCTGCAAGACAAGGATGTCCACCCAGCTCTGGTGATTCGCCAGCACCAGATAGTGGCCGTCCATGCGCAGGTCGGCATCGCCATGCACGATCAGGCGCGTCTGCGTGAATGTGTCCCACAGCCAGCCGTTGAAGCCGATCCAGCTTGCGGCAAGGCCGGTCAACAGCGAATTGGCCGCAAGCCGCAGGCGCTCGAACGGCAGCAGCGCTTTCACCAGCGCCACCAGCAACAGCGGAAGAACGTGCAGCGTGGTGCTGGCCGCAACCAGCAGCAAAATCAGGACGATGCGGAGCTGGCGCATGGCGTGGTGGTGTTGAGTGAGGGGTCGCAGGGCACGGCATCCGCCGGATGGTCTTCCAGCCGGTACTGCGTGCTGGCACGCACTTCGCCACGCCAGCGGTCGAAGGCGCGCACTTCGATGCGGTGTTCACCGGCATCCAGCCTGGTCGGCAGCGCACCGCGCCACAGATGCGGCGATGGCTGCGCCTCCGGCGAACGGTCGTAGCCACGCAAGCTTTCGGCTTCATCGTCGCGGCGGTTCTCCGCCAGCAGGCGTGGGTCGGGTTGCAGCACTTTCTTCATCGGCATCCACTCGCCACTGTCGATGCGGAACTCGACACGGGTCTCGTCATCGCCCATGAACACATTGGCGAACACGCCCCAGGCCGGATACGCGCCGCGCCGCAGCACCTTCGGGGCATGCAGGCCGATCTGCACATCGTCCGGATCGCGCGCATTGAACCAGCGCAGGTCGTAGCCGCCACCGGCATGCAGACCCAGCAGCGCGTAGCCATTTGGCGTGCCGTCCGCCATCGAGGCATCGGGGATGCCCTGTGCATCCGGCACGCCCGACCAGTACGAGCCGCAGGCCGCGCCGACGTTGTATTCGTGCAGACGCCCTGCGCCGTGCCAGCCGCTTTCCGGGCCGTGATGGAAGTGCCGCTGGGCGTGGCTGTGCGCGCTCAGCACCAGCACATGCGGGAACGCTTGCAACAACGCGAACAGGCGCTCGCGGTCGGCATCGCGGAAGGTGTCGCGGCCCTCGTCATCGAACAGCGGAATGTGCATGGCCAGCACCAGCAGCCTGTCCTTTGGCAAGGTGGGCAACCAGCGTTCGAGAAAGGCAAATTGCTCCTCGCGGAAGCCGCCGATGTAGGCCGGCCGCTGCCCCGGCAGCAGGATCACGTCGTCCAGCGCCACGAAGTTGGCAAGCGCCGTTTCGCGCGCAAACGTGTCCGGGCCGATGTGGCGATGGAAGTTGTGCAGGGATTCTGCATCGCTGGTCGCGCCCGGATCGACATCGTGGTTGCCCGGCACGAACAGCCACGGCACGCCCAGCCGCTGGGTTTGCGCCTTCACCGCCGGCAGCAACGGCACCGCGTCATCGACCAGATCGCCCAGGGTGATGCCAAGACCTGCCCCATGCCTGCCGATCAGCGGCTCCACGATGTCGCGCCGGTAGTAATCGACATCCTCGACCGTCTGCACCTGCGGATCGCCGGAGACCAGCACCTGCGCCGTGGCATCGCCGATGGCGCGCGGCACCCTGCGGTACTGGATGCAACCCGGCCCATCCTGCGTGGTGTGCCGGCGTGGCATGGGCAGCGGCGATTCCACGTCAACCGGAACGCAGGTGGAAGGGGCTGCATGCAGTTGGGCCACTGCGAACAGCAGCAGCATGGCAATGGACATCCTCGACATGCCACGCATTATGCGCGGGCAGCCCCGACTGCACTAGAATCCTGAACGATGGGGAGCATCTTCCGACCGTTGCGGATGCAGGCCGCCTGGCATGTGCTGGGCGCATGGCTGCTGGCTGCACTGGCCCTGTCCTGCCTGGCAAGCCCGGCGGCAGGCGCAGCGGAGCCGCTGGAACTGCGCCCCGGCGAATCCAGCTACCCGCTCAGTCCGAAACTCACGTACTGGCACGATGCGCAGGCAAATGCCGGATACGGCGATGCCTTCCAGCACGCCGACAGCGGCGGCTTTGCACCGCTGCCGGATGGCAGCCCGGCATTCGGCTTCCAGACTGGTGCCTACTGGTTCCACCTGCCGCTGCGCAACCTGCAAGCCGACGAACCGCGTTGGCTGCTGGTGCAGGAATACGCATTGAGCGACAAGCTGGACCTGTATGTGCGCTACCCGGACGGGCGCATCGTGCATGAAACCGGCGGCGACCATGTGTCGTTTTCCAGCCGTTACATCCGCTACCGGCATCCCAATTTCCGCATCGACCTGCCGCACGACGAACCGGTCGAACTGCTGCTGCGCGTGCAGAGCCAAAGCTCGATGCAGGTGCCCCTTGTGCTGTACACCCCACGCGCGCTGGCGGAGGTGATGCGCGACGCGCAACTGTCCACCGGCATCTATTACGGCATCGTGCTGGCACTGCTCTGCTACAACCTGGTGCTGTGGCTGATGCTGCGCGATGCCGGCTATTTCTGGTATCTGCTGCATACCGGCGCGTTCGGGCTGGTGCTGTTCACCCTCAATGGCTACGGCTTTGAATACCTGTGGCCCAACTCGCCGTGGTTGGCCGACGCCTCGGTGCCAATGTCGATCTGCCTTGCGCTGATCGGCATGCAATTGTTCACACGCAGCTTCCTGGAACTGCGCGAACGCTGGCCGGCGGGCAACCGGGTCAGCCTGTGCCTGGCCGGCTTCTTCCTGGTGCTGGGCATCGCCTCGTTCTGGTTGCCCTACCGCATCGCCACACCGGTGGCCTCACGCGCGGTGTTGTTCGGCGTGGTCTGGATCATCGCCGCCACCATCGTGATGCTGCGGCGCGGCTATCGTCCCGCGCAGCTGCTCCTGCTGGCATGGACGCTGTTCCTGCTCGGCACCGCCGCCTTCACCCTGCTTGCCTTCGGTGTGCTGCCCGTCAACTTCTGGACGCACAACGGCGTGCAAATCGGTTCGGCGCTGGAAATGCTGCTGCTCTCGCTGGCACTGGGCACGCGCTATGCCAGCCTGCGCAACGAGAACATCCGCATCGTGCAGGAAACCAACGAGCGGCTTGAACGCAGCGTCATCGAACGCACGCGCGAACTGCGCGCAGCCATGGCACAACTGGGCGAAGCCAATGTGCAATTGCGCGAGTACAGCCGGCGCGACCCGCTGACCGGCGTGTACAACCGCCGGCACTTCCGCGAAGCATTGCAATCAATGCTGGATGCGCGCCGCGACAGCGGCCAGCCGCTCGCGCTGCTGCTGCTGGATCTGGATCACTTCAAGCGGATCAACGATGGCTACGGCCATCTGGCCGGCGACGAATGCCTGGGCGCGGCGGCACGCTGCATCGAGGATGTGGCGACGCCGCGCGGTGGCCTTGTGGCGCGCTTTGGTGGCGAGGAGTTCGTGGTGCTGCTGCCCGGCTTCCAGCCGCCGGAAGCGCTGCAACTGGCCGAAGCGATCCGCCTGCGCATCCAGCAGACACCGGTCATCTGCGGCAGCAATGCGATCCGGCTCAGCGTGAGCATTGGCGTTCACACCATCGCCGGTGATCGCGGCAGTGCCCCGGAAGACGCGATCCGCAATGCAGACGAAGCGCTGTATCGCGCCAAGGACGATGGCCGCAACTGCGTGCGGCATTCGATGAGCGTGGCCTGACAGCCTCAGCCGCGCCGCGCTTCCAGCACGCGCAGCGCATCGGCCAGCGACAGCCCGCGCGCGCGCAACAACACGATCAGGTGGTACAGCAGGTCGGCAGCCTCGCCCAGCAATGCGTCCTCGTCCTGCGCTACCGCCGCCAGCGCGGTTTCCACGCCTTCCTCGCCCACTTTCTGGGCCATGCGGCGAATGCCGGATTCAAACAATTTGGTGGTGTAACTGCCTGCCGGACGCTCGCGTTCGCGCTGCGCGATCAATGCATCGAGCTCCGCCAATTCGTCGCTCGGAGCGGCGGGAAAACAGCTGACGCGCTTGAGATGGCAGGTCGGGCCGCGCGGATGCGCCTGCACCAGAAGGGTATCGGCATCGCAATCGGTTTCGATGCCGGCAAGTTCCAGCACGTCACCGGAGCTTTCGCCCTTCATCCACAGTCGCTGTTTGCTGCGGCTGAAGAAGGTGACCTTGCCGCTGCCCAGCGTGGCGGTGAGCGCTTCGCGATTCATGTAGCCCAGCATCAGCACGCGCCGCGTGGCCGCGTCCTGCACGATGGCCGGCAGCAGGCCGTCCTGCTTGTCCCACGCAAGCGCATCAATCTCGAAGTTCACAGTCGCACCTGAATGCCCTGCCCGTGCAGGAACTGTTTGAGCGCGGGGATTTCCACCGCGCCGGAATGGAACACGCTGGCGGCCAGTGCGGCATCCACGTCGGCAACGCGGAAAGCCTCGGCGAAATGCTCGGCTTCACCTGCGCCACCGGAAGCAACCAGCGGCACGTCGCAGGCCGCGCGTACTGCCTGCAATTGTTCGATGTCGTAGCCCGTGCGCACGCCGTCGCTGCCCATGCAGTTGAGCACGATCTCACCCGCACCCAACACCTGCGCCTCACGCACCCAATCCAGCGTGCGCTTGCCGGGCGCGCGCATCGCATCCGGATTGCCGGTGTGCGTGCGCACGCGCCATTGCCCGTCCGCCTCGCGCACGGAATCGATGCCCACCACCACGCACTGCACGCCAAAGGCCTCGGCCAGTTCGGAAATCAGTGCGGGCCGTTCCAGTGCCGGGGTGTTGATCGAAATCTTGTCGGCACCGGCCAACAGCACCGCGCGCGCATCCTCAACGCTGCGAATACCGCCCGCCACGCAGAACGGAATGTCGATGACGCGCGCGACCCGCTCCACCCAGCCACGCTCCACGCTGCGCCCCTGCGGGCTGGCGGTGATGTCGTAGAACACCAGTTCGTCCGCACCGGCATCGCGATAGCGCATCGCCAGTTCCACGATGTCGCCCATGTCGATGTGGTCGCGAAAACGCACGCCCTTGACCACGCGACCATCGCGCACGTCAAGGCAGGGAATGAGGCGGCGGCTCAGCATGCCAGCGCCTCGCACAAGTCAATGCGGCCTTCCAGCAGCGCCTTGCCCAGCACCGCGCCTGCGCAGCCTGCATCGCGGCATGCGGCCACGTCGGCCACGTCACGCACGCCGCCGCTGGCCTGCACCGCAAGCGCCGGTGCGATGGCGCGCAGATGGCGATACAGGTCGAGATTGGGGCCGGCCAGCATGCCGTCGCGGGCAATGTCGGTACACAGCAGGTGGCGCAGGCCGGCATCGGCATAGCGCACCGCCAACTCATCCAGCGTTTCCGCTGCGGTTTCCGTCCAGCCATGTACCGGCAAACGCCAAGCATCGGATTCGTCCTGCCGCGTATCCAGCGCAACGGTGATGCGTTCACCGCCAAACTCGGCCAGCCACGCCAGCACCGTGTCCGGCGCGCGCACTGCCAGCGAACCGATCACCACCCGCGCTGCGCCGGCATCGAGGATCGCCGCCACGTCGTCGCGGCTGCGCACGCCGCCACCGGTTTGCACTTTCAAGCCCGTGTGCCTGGTGATCTCGCGCAGCAGCGGCAGCAGCGTGTAGCCGCCAGCGCGCGCCGCATCCAGATCGACCAGATGCAACCAGGTCGCGCCGGCATCCGCATAGCGCGCGATGAAGGCCAGCGGATCGTCGCCATAGCGGGTTTCATCGGCATAGTCGCCCTGCCGCAGGCGCACCACGCGACCGTCGCGCACGTCGATGGCGGGATAGAAGATGAAGCTCATGCGCGGCCATCCCATTGCAGGAAGTTGGAAAGCAGCCGCGCGCCAACGGCGGCGGAACGCTCGGGGTGGAACTGCGCGCCGGCAACATTGCCACTGCGCACCATCGCGGCGAAGCGCTCGCCGTGCGTGCAGGCGGCGATGCAATCCTGCGTGACGGGCGCGGCATAGCCATGCACGAAATAAGCTTGATCGCTTTCGCCAACGCCGGCCAGCAACTGTGAATCGGTCACTTTTTCCAAAGCGTTCCAGCCCATATGCGGCACCCGCAAACCCGCGCCACCGGCCAGCTTGCGCACGCGCCCCGGCAACAAGCCGAGACATTCGACATCACCCTCTTCGGACGATTCAAACAGCAATTGCATGCCCAGGCAGATGCCAAGCAGCGGCACCTGCAGCGCACGCAAGGGTTCCAGCAAGCCGCGCTCACGCAGCAACACCATTGCGGGCCGCGCCGCGCCAACACCGGGCAGGATCACCCGCTGCGCATCGCGCAAGCCGTCGCCATCGCGCACGATGCGCGCATCCACACCCAAGCGTTCCAGCGCATAACGCACCGAACCGAGATTGGCACCGCCCGCGTCAATCAGTGCAACCGCGCTCACAGCATGCCCTTGGTCGATGGCAATTCCGCGCCTTCGCGGCGGATCGCCTGCCGCAGTGCGCGCGCAAGCGCCTTGAAGCAGGCTTCGACCTTGTGGTGGTCGTTTTCGCCCTGCACTTTCATGTTGAGATTCAAGCCCGACGCATCACAGAGCGAACGAAAGAAATGCGGCACCAGCTCGGTGGGCAAGTCGCCAACACGTTCGCGCTTGAACTCACCTTCAAACACGAAATACGGGCGTCCACTGAAATCCAGCGCGGCGCTTGCCAGCGTTTCGTCCATCGGCAGGGTGAAGCCATAGCGGCCGATGCCGCGCTTGTCGCCCAGTGCTTCGCGCAGCGCCTGCCCCAGCGCAAGCCCGGTGTCTTCCACCGTGTGGTGCTCGTCGATGTTCAGGTCGCCATCGGTGCGAACGTCCAGCGCAAAGCCGCCGTGCTTGCCGATCTGCTCCAGCATGTGGTCGAAGAACGGCAGGCCGGTTTGGATGCGCGGCTCGGCCACGCGGTCCAGATCCACTTCAACGCGAATCTTCGTTTCCTTCGTGTTGCGCTGGACCACGGCACGGCGCGGCGCATCGGCAAGCGCATGCGCAATGCCGGCCCAATCCCACTCGCCGCCGAATTGCGCGGTGGCAAGCTGGAAGCCACGGATGCGCATGTTTTCTGCAAACTCGATGTCGGTAGGACGATCCCCCACCATCGCCGAGCGCGCCCAGTCTATGCCGCGATCCTGCAGATAGCCCAGCATCATGCCGATGCCGGGCTTGCGGGTCGGCTTGTTCTCGTGCGGGAAGCTTTCATCGATCAACACGTCACGGAAGCGAATGCCCTGGCTTTCGAACACCTGCATCATCAAGTCATGCGGGCCATCGAAGGTGTCGCGCGGATAGGCATCAGTGCCGAGTCCGTCCTGATTGCTGACGATCACGAACTGATAGCCGGCATCGCGCAGTTTCAGCAGCGCCGGGATCACGCCCTGCACGAAGCGCAGCTTTTCGAAGGCGTCGATCTGGAAATCTTGCGGCTCCTCGATCAGTGTGCCATCGCGATCCACGAACATGATGGGCGTGCCGCTCATGCCGCTTTCTCCGTACCGCTTGCAGCCAGCGCGATCAGCACGCACCTGCATTCTCCCGACGTGCCGATGCTGATGCGCAGGGCGTCGCCGAGTTGTGGCATCGCGCGCATGTCGCGCACCACCACGCCCGCTGCAAGCAATGCGGTGAAGGTGGCATCGGCATCGGCAAACCGCACCAGCAGGAAGTTGCCTGCGGAGGGATAGACGCGGCGCACACCCGGCGATTGGCGCAGGCGGTCGGCCAGCCACATGCGCGATTCCAACACCTGCGCAATGCGTTCCGAGGTTGCAGACAGCGCCTGCGGTTCCAGCGCTGCCAGCGCTGCATCCACGACGGGCTGCGGCATCGGATACGGTGCCTGACAGCGGCGCAGGGCTTCGATCATTTCGGACGATGCCAGCACGCAGCCCACGCGTGCAGCGGCCAGCGCATGCGCCTTGGACAGGGTGCGCAACACAGCGATGTTGTCGTGTTCGGCAAGCAGCAGCGTCGCCGAAGGCGCATCGGCATATTCGATGTAAGCCTCATCGACGACCACGATGCAGCGGCCCTGCAAGCGCTTTGCCAGTGCGGCGATGTCGTTCAATGCCAGCAATTCGCCGGAGGGGTTGCCGGGCGAGCACAGGAACAGCAGCGATGCGCCGCTTTCCAGCGCAGCATCGCCCATCGCTTGCAGGTCTGCGCACAGGCCGGCATCACCATCGCGCAGCGGCACTTCCACGATGCCCGCAGCGTGCAGGCGCGCACACACCGCATACATGCCGAACACCGGCGGCGCGATCACGATGCGGCCCTGCCCCGGCGTGCAGAACGCACGCACCAGCAGATCGATGCCTTCATCGCTGCCGCGCCCCACCAGCAGTTGCGCAGGCGCAACGCCATACAGCGCAGCCAAACCTGCGCACAAGGCCTCCGGTTGCGGCTGCGGATAGCGGCGCAGCTTGGCATCAATATCCGAAGCATTCGCCCAGGCCGATTCATTGGCATTGAGCCAGACCTCGCCCACCAATTTGTCAGTGCGGGCCGACTTGTATCCGCCGAAGCCGCGCAGGTCTTCGCGCAGCAATGCTTGCGTTGTCGTGCTCATGCCGCACGCTCCAGCCGCAGTTCCACAGCGCGTGCATGCGCCTGCAGGCCTTCCGCATGCGCCAGCGTGGCTGCGCACGGGCCGGCTGCACGGATGCCGGCACGGCTGGCGTCCTGCACGGTGATGGCTTTCTGGAAACTCGCCACCGACAGCCCGCTCCACGCGCGCGCCGCGCCGCCAGTGGGCAGGACGTGGTTGCTGCCGCTGCAATAGTCGCCGAGCGCTTCCGGCGTCCAGTCGCCAAGGAAGATGCTGCCGGCATTGCCGATGCGTTCCAGCCATGCGCGCGGCTCGCGCACGGACAGGATCAGGTGTTCGGGCGCGTAGGCATCACTCACCTCGATGGCCTGCGCGATGTCGCGCACCAGCACCAGCCGCGATGATTCCAGCGCGCGGCGTGCGATATCGGCGCGCGGCAGGCGTGCAAGCTGCGCTTCAACTTCGAAGGACACCGCATCCAGCAGTTCCGCGCTATCGGTCAGCAGCAGCACCTGCGAATCCGGGCCGTGTTCGGCCTGCGACAACAGATCGGCAGCGACGAAGGCCGCATTTGCACCGGCATCTGCAATCACCAGCACTTCGGACGGGCCTGCGGGCATGTCGATGGCGATACCACCGGGGCGCTGCGCGGCCTGTCGCTTGGCTTCGTCCACCCAGCCGTTGCCCGGCCCGAAGAGTTTGTCGCAGCGTGGAACGCTGGTGGTGCCCAATGCCATCGCCGCAATCGCCTGCGCACCGCCGAGCTTGAACACGCGCACGCCGGGTGCCTGCTGCGCCGCCAGCAACACGGCGGGATCGGCGCTGCCGTCCTTGCGTGGCGGCGTACACAGGATGATCTCGGCGCAGCCGGCAAGTCGCGCCGGGATGCACAACATCAGCGCGGTCGATGGCAGTGGCGCACTGCCCGCCGGCACATACAGGCCAACACGCGGGATGGGCCGCAGCACGCGCTGGCACAGCAGGCCCGGCGCGGTTTCCACTGCATACGGTTGCGCAATGCCGGCGCGATGAAAGGCTTCAATGCGCGATGCAGCTTCGGCAATGGCCTGCTGCACCACGGCGGATACGGTTGCTCGCGCGGCGTCTAACTCACCCACGCACACTTCGAAATCCTGCAAGCCCACGCCATCGAAGCGCGCGGTGAACTCGCGCAGTGCGTCGTCGCCACGTGCTTCGACGGCATCGAAAATCGCCTGTACGCCCGTGCTCAGCGCATCCGATACCGCCTGCACCGGGCGTTGCAGCACGGCAGCGCGCGCATCTGCATCCAGCGCGTTCCAGTCGATGCGCTTCATGCCAGCATCCGCTCCACCGGCAGCACCATCAGGCCACGCGCGCCGGCGCGCTTGAGGTCTTCCAGCCGTTGCCAGGTCATCGCGCCGTGGCACAACGCCTGCAAGGCCAGCGTGTCCGCGCCATCGACCGCGCACATGGTTGGCGGTTCGGCATCCGGCAGCAGTTGCAGCAGTTGCTTGACCGCATCGCGCGGGGCCTGGAACAGCAGCAATTTGCTGTCGCGGATGCGCAGCACGCCGTCCATGCGCCGCAGCAGCAGGTCGGCCAGCTCCGCACGCACGTCGCCGAACGGCTGCGCCGGGCCGGCCAGCACCGCTTCGCTGCGCATGATGTCCAGCACCGGCTTGAGCTGGTTGGCGGCAAGCGTTGCGCCGCTGGATACCAGATCGCAGACCACGTCGGCCTGCCCGAGGCGCGGCGCGATTTCCACCGAACCATTCAGCACCACCGGCTGCGCGTCCACGCCCTGCGCGCGCAGCCACGCACGCAACTGATTGGGATAAGTGGTGGCGATGCGCTTGCCGGCCAATTGCTGCGGGCCTTGCCAGTCCCAATCCTCCGGCACCGCCAACGACAGGCGGCAACCGCCGAAACCCAGCGCGCGCCATTCGCGGAACAGCTCCGGCTTGCCGGTTTCCACGCGCTCGCCAGCTTGTTCGGCCAGCACGTTGCGACCGACGATGCCGAGGTCGCACACGCCATCGGCAATCAGGCCGGGAATGTCGTCATCGCGCACCAGCAGCAGATCGATGGGCAGCGATTCGCCATAGCAGAACAGCTTGTCGCGGCTTTCGCGCCAGCTCAGGCCGGACGAGGCCAGCAGCGCACGCGCCGGTTCGCTCAGGCGTCCGGATTTCTGGATGGCGATGCGCAGTCGGTCGCGCACCGCAGGATTCGCGGCAGGTGTCATGGCGGGTGCCTTAGTGGGAGTCGGTGATGCCAAGGCGGCGGGCGGCGGTGCGGTAACCGCCGGTGCCGCGTTCAAGGCAGCGCGCAACGCGACCGATGGTGGTCACGCTGACCAGCGTGCGGTCGTGGATTTCGCGATACGGCACGCCCTGCAACAACTGCGGCACCACCCGCCAGCGGTCGCCCATGGCTTCCAGTTCGGCGGGGGTACACAGGTCTTCGAGGAAGGACTGGATCTCCTTCGGGCCTTTGAGTGCAGCCAATGCCTCCCCCAAGCCTTCGATGGCGACGGCGGCGTCATAGGGCATCAGGGGTTCGGCGCGGTGTTTCATCGCAGTGATTTATCGAATTAATGTGTTAGCGCATTAATACGTTAACCTGCGATTATGTGCAGCGTCAACCCCAACGATCGGGTCGTGCAGAACAAGCCTTCTCAGGAAAGAACGAAGCCGGGGGTATCAACCCAACGCCGCCCGCGCAGCCGCCAGCACGCTGCCGTCGGCCACCATCCTCACGGCGGTGGCGACTTCGCCGTCCAGTGCGCGGTCGCGGTCGAGGAACGGGATGCGGGCGCGGATGGCGGCATGCGCTGCGGCCACGGCCCGGCCCGGCCTGAACTCGTCGGCATCCGCCAGTTGTGCGCGCAGGGCATCGACCTCGGCGAGGAAGGCGGCGCGATCCGCCGCATCCGGCAGCGGCCCGCCCTGCACTTTTGATGCGAAGGCTTCGGCATCGGCACGGCCGGCCAAATCGCGGGCGGCATTAATCATGTCGCGGCGCAAGTCGAGCGCCTGCGCGGCGGTGTAAAGCTCCAGTCCCAGCACCTTGCCCAGATCGTACGCCATCGCCAGCACGTGGCGGGCCTCGTTCGCGCCCATCGAGACGTGGTCCTCGGCATTGGCTGATGTTGGCACCGAATAGACGGAGGCCGGCATCGCGCGGCTGGCAAGGTCGTTGACGATGGCTGCCGCCGTGTATTGCACGATCATGTGGCCGGACTCCGTGCCGTCCTCGTTGCCGATCAGGAATGCCGGCAGGCCGTCATTGGTGGCGGGATCGACCAGCTTGTTGAGGCGGCGCTCACTGATCGAGGCCAGCACCGGGATCGCCGCCTTCAGGTAGCTCATCGCCAACGCCAGCGGCATGCCGTGGAAATGCCCGGCGGAAATCACCTGCTGCTCGACGTGCTCGGCCTGCGCATCCGGGAACACCAGCGGGTTGTCGGTCACTGCGTTCAATTCGATGTCGAGCACGCGCTTGGCCTGCTCCAGCGCATCGCGCACCGCGCCGTGTACCTGCGGGATGCAGCGCAGCGAATAGCTGTCCTGCGGCTGGTGCTTCTTGCCACCACGGAACGGCAGAAAGCGCTGGTAGAACTTCTCGCGGCCGTGGCGCTGGGTCAGCGGCACCCAGTCCCAGCCGATGTCGAAACTCAATGCCTGCGCCGCCGGGGTGTCCCAGCTTGTCGGCAACCATTGGCGGAACTTCGGTACAAGGTGATAGGCGATGTCCGACAACGTGGAGCCTTGCAGCAAGCGCAGCAGGTTGGTCGCCGTCTTTACCTGCCCGGGATGCGGGCGCAGCGCATGCACTTCCGGCGCGAACGCGCCAAGACGGCCAGCGAAAGCGTCAATGGTCATCGCCGCCGCAAGATCGGCGGTGTCCAGCAGGTCTTCCAGTTGCTGCACCGCCAGCACGCCGGTCGCCAGCATTTGTGCGGTGCCGTTGTTCAGCGCCAAACCTTCCTTGTACGACAGCTCAACCGGCTTCAAGCCCTTGCGCGCCAGCGCGTCGGCACCGGACATGCGCTGTCCATTGACAAAGGCTTCGCCGCCACCCAGCAGCACGATGGCCAGATGCGACAGCGGCGCAAGATCGCCCGATGCACCAACGGAACCAAGCTGCGGCACCACCGGCACGATGCCGGCATTGAGCATGTCAGCAAGCGCCTGCAAGGTCTGCACGCGGATGCCGGAATGCCCGCGCAGCAGCGTGTTGATGCGGATGCACAGCATCGCGCGCACAACATCCGGCGCGAACGGTTCGCCCACGCACACCGCATGGGTGACGATCAGGTTGCGTTGCAACTCGATATGCGGCGACTGCCCGGAAGGCTTCGCACCCGGCAGTTCATCGCGCAGCGGATGCGCGCCCAGCAGCTTGTCGGCATTGCTGCCAAAACCTGTGGACACGCCGTAGATCGGCTCCTGCTTCTCCACCTGCGCGGCAAGAAAATCCGCAGCACGCGCCACGTTGCGCAATGCACCTGCATCCAGCTCGACCGTGGCACCGTGCGCCACGGCGGCAAGCTGGGCGCGGGAAAGGGAGTATCCGTCGAGCAGGATGGGGTGCATTCGCGTGACTCGCTGTTGTTGTTCTCCTTCCCCTTCAAGGGGAAGGCCGGGATGGGGATGGGGGTTGCGGCAGCGTCGATTGACACCATCCACACCCCACCCTCCCCTTGAAGGGGAGGGCTTGAAGGCATTAACCAAGCGCGCGCAGTTGTTCGCGTTCGATCAGCAAGGTCGAAGCCAGCTCTGCCTCCGCCACCTCAAACTGCTCGCCCCGGCGCAGATCCTTGACCGCCACCACGCCGCGCGCGGCCTCATCCTCGCCGTGCATCACCACGAAGCGGATGCCGGCCTTGTCGGCGTACTGCAACTGCTTCGCCAGCTTGCGCGGCTCCAGCTGGGTTTCGACATTCAGCCCGGCAGCACGCAGGCGCTGCGACAAGCCCAGCGCGTGCGCGAGGCCCGCATCGTCCAGCAGTGCCATCAGCACATCGACCGAACTGTCGGCGGTGTTGACGATGCCGGCCTCCTTCAGCTGGAAGAACAGCCGGGTCAGGCCGATGGAAATGCCCACGCCAGGCAACTTCGATTTGGTGTAGTGGCCTGCGAGATTTTCGTAGCGCCCACCCGAACAGATCGAGCCGATCTGCGGATAGGCGTCCAGCGTTGTCTCATAGACGATGCCGGTGTAGTAATCGAGGCCACGCGCAATCGACAGGTTCAGTGCATAGCGCGACTCCGCCACGCCCAGCGCCTTCAGCTGCGACAGGATCGCGCGCAATTCGGCGCGCCCTTCCTCGAACAGCGGCGTGCCCGCGCCCAGCGCATCGAGTTTCGCCAGCGCGTCCGCATGCCCATGCGAGCGCACTTGCGAGAACGCCATCAACTTGTCGATGACATCAAAGGGCAGACCGAAGCCCTCGCCCGCCAGCGTCGCCCGCACCGCATCCGCGCCACGCTTGTCCAGCTTGTCCAGCTCGCGCAGTACCAGCATCTGCTGCTCGCCTTCGATGCCAAGGCCTTCGAAGAACCCGCGCAGCAGCTTGCGATGGTTGAGCTGGATGGTGAACTCGCCGATGGCCAGGCGTTCGAACACCGCCGCGATCACCGCCGGGATTTCGGCATCGAAACGCGGCGACAGCGCATCCTTGCCGATCACGTCGATGTCGCACTGGTAGAACTCGCGAAAACGCCCGCGCTGCGCACGCTCGCCACGATAGACGCGCTGCATCTGGTAGCGGCGGAACGGAAATGCGAGGTCATGCTCGTGCTCGGCAACAAAGCGCGCCAACGGCACAGTCAGGTCGAAGCGCAGCGCCAGCTCCGGCAGGCCGTCGCCGGATTTTTCGAGCGCACCCGTCGATTGCACGAAATAGACCTGCCGCTCGGTTTCGCCGCCGGACTTGGTCAGCAGCACTTCGGACAATTCCATCACCGGCGTTTCCACCGGCAGGAAGCCGAAGCGCTCGAAGGTCTGGCGGATCGTGTCCAGCATGCGCTGGAAGGCGATCTGGTCGCGGGGCAGCAGTTCCATCACCCCCGGCGGGGTACGCGGCTTGATCAAGGGGCACTCCGAGGCATCCAGGCAAGACGCCTAGTTTAGCCGCCGCCCGGCCCTCCCCGCCTGCCCACTTGCCCATCCCTCGGCCAGCCCCTAAAATGCGCGGCTCTGCACCGTCGGGGTGTAGCTCAGTCTGGTAGAGCGCTACGTTCGGGACGTAGAGGTCGCAGGTTCGAATCCTGTCTCCCCGACCAATCAAATCAATGATTTGCGAAAAACCGCCGAAAGGCGGTTTTTTTGTGGCCAACATCGGCAGCACCCATTGCACAATGAGGTCAGACCGACCTTACGACGCCACGCGCCAGAACCCACATACTGCCTCTACAAGCCCGTGAGAAGGCAGTGGCAATTCGGTTAATCCCTTGTTAATGTCGGCCTGCCGGGGGATCCGGTTCACGTATCGCAATGAATACCTCACAGGGGAAATCTTGATGGCTACCCGTTTGAACACCCGCTTTGCCCGCAGCCCGCAGCCCGCAGCCCGCAGCCCGCAGCCCGCAGCCCGCAGCCCGCAGCCCGCAGCCCGCAGCCCGCAGCCCGCAGCCCGCA